>JAUQOS010000096.1 GCA_030550775.1 Armatimonadota bacterium | reverse complement strand
ATCCAGTCGGTTCCGTTCACCACGAATTTGTACTGGTGTGCGCCTGCGGGTAGGTGTAGGGTAATGCCCCATGTGCGTCGCTCAGCGTCGGGTTGCATCGGGGTGGCGCGGGGCTGCCACTCATTAAAAGTGCCTGCGATATAGACTTTCTCGGCAGGTTGCTCCAACACAAGGCGGAACTGCACAGGATAGGTCGGCTCCTCAGACCAGCCGATCCACAGCGCGAGAAGCACAAGAACTAACCCACAGCGTCTGACCATAGCGTTCCGCCTCGGTGCGGGGCAGCGTTGCCACTGGAACCCCAGAATACGATTTCTGGAGATATTATAGCATGCCCTGTGGGGCGTGTCAAGGGGCAAGGTATAATCGTGCTATGCGTTGGCTTGGCATGGCGTTGCTCTTGCTGGCTGCAAGTGTACAGTCGCAGCAGCCTCAGCGCACCCAAGAGATTCGGTTCGGCACTGTGCGCATCACCTACGACACGCTTGTGTCTACCCGACGGCTCAAGGGCGACATCGTGGAAGTAGAGGTGCGTGGAGGACGCGGCTTGCCTGTGCAACTGGAGTCGCCCGACCAATACTTCATGATGACATGTGCTCAGATGAAAGCGACGCTCGCCCCCAACGAGCAACGCCAGCTCACCGTGCAAAGCGCAGAAGCCTATGGCGCCGTCAACTTCCGCTATAACCGCCCGCAACCGCTGAGCCGACTCAATGGCACTGCACGCCGCGTGCTTTACGACGGCACCAAACGAACGGTGACCTTCGAGGGCGATGTGTCGTTAGACGGAGAGGATGAGTATTACATTATGCGCTGGCGCGAAAATGAGCGCATTGTGGTCTATCTGGAAGAGGAAACCCAACGCGTGGAAGCCCAATCCAAAGTGCGTGATGGGGTTCCTATCGGCACGATGACCATCGAGCCGAAGCGACGCCAGCCATAACACGTCGCTTTGAGGTATCCTTATCGGGGGCAGGGCGTAGATCAACAAGGAGGGCAACGATGCGACGCACTATCGAGACGCTGAAGGAGTTCAAATCAGAGCGCTATTTGGTTACTACGCTGTATTTGCGTATTCCACCCGAGGAGCGGGCAACACGCCCTCCACTCTACCGCACACGCCTCAAAACCTTCATCAATCAGCTGAGCCATTGGCTGGAAGATAACAATACCCTCGCGCCAGAAGCACGCGAATCGGTCCGCCAAGATTTCAAAAGGCTTGAAGATTTTGTTGAGGAACCCTCGAACTTGCTTGGCGAGAATTCGCTGCCTGTGCGCGGTTTGGCAGCGTTTGCTTGCTCGGGTGAAGGGTTGTTTGAAACTGTGCTGTTGCCCTATGTGGAACGCGACACCCTGGTGGTTGACCAAACCCCCTATGTGCGCCGCTTGTTTGCGGTGGAAACCGACTTTGGGGTGAACTTGGTGGTCGTGTTTGACCAACGCGATGCTTACTTCTATCTAATTGACCTGCAGGGCATTCGCTCGCTGGAGGCGTTTAGCTTCATCAGAGACCGCGAGATATTGCCTCCCGGCGTCTACGGCGTGCGCACGCCCACCGGCATCACGGCGCAACACGGCATGGGCGAACGCAACGTGCAGATGCTCAAAATCCACGAGCAGCAACAGCACCTGCGCAAAATCGCCGAGACTATCCGTGAGCTGCGCCGCGTGCATCCGTTCGACCGCCTGATTATCGCCGCGCCCGATGAGCTGGCAAGCGCGTTTCCGAGCTACCTGCACGACTACGTACGCCGCACTTACGCGGGCAGAATCCAAGCCCACGACAAAATGCCCATCAACCAAATCTACGAGCGGGTGCTCAATCGCCTAATTGAGCTGGATCGCGAGCAAGAGGCGCAGCTGCTGCGCGAATTAGAGGAAGCCCCATCCACGATGAAGGCAATCGGGCTGCCCGCCGTGTTGCGCGCACTGGAGTGGGGCAATGTGCGTGTGTTGCTGTACGACTCCGAGTTCACGCACCCTGGAGTGGAGTTTTATCCGTCGGGTGCAATTGGGCTAAGCCCCGATGACGCCCCCGAAGGCACCGTCACCGTGTGGCCAATGCCTGACATTGTGGACACCGTGTTGGAGCGTGCGTTGGAGCAAGGGGCGCAAGCTGAAACTGTGCACGGGGAGGCGCGCGCACACATTCAAGGTGTCAGCGCGCTGCTGCGCTACCCGATGCCCGAGTGATGCCGCAGTCGCCTTTGGATTTTGACCCCGAATCGATGCGCCAGATGGGCTACCGCGTGGTGGACACGCTGGTAGCCTACTGGCAATCTTTGGCGTCGCGCCCTATCGGGCAACGCGCTGAACGCCCCCACTTGGAATCGCTGCTGAACGAACCAACCCCCACAACCCCACAGCCATTCGAGCAAGTGTTGGAAGAGTTCCTCAACAAGGTACTGCCCTACCTCATCAAGGTCGACCATCCGCGCTATTTTGCGTTTGTGCCTGCCCCCAACGACTATGTGGGCGTGCTGGCGGATTTCCTATCGGCAGGCATGAACATTTTCGTAGGCACTTGGATGGTGGGGGCAGGCGCCACGCAAGTAGAGCGCGTGGTGATTCGCTGGCTGTGCGATTGGTTCGGCTGGCCCGACACAGCAGGCGGGCTGTTTGTCAGCGGCGGCTCGGTGGCGAACTTGGTGTGTTTGGCTGCCGCGCGCCGTCGCTATCCCGACGCCCTAACGCGCGGTAGGGTGTATTATTCCGATCAGACCCATTCATGCGTCACGCGCGCATGGCGGATTCTCGGCTTACGCGATGAGCAACTGTGTATCCTGCCAGCCGACCAGCAGTTCCAGATCCCTCTGGAGGCGTTACGCCAGCAAATTGCGCGCGACCGCGCCGACGGCTGGCTACCTTTCTGCGTCGTCGCAAACGCCGGCACCACCAACACAGGCGCGGTAGACCCGTTGGAGGCGTTAGCTGACCTCTGCGCCCAAGAAGGGCTGTGGCTACACGCCGATGGCGCATACGGTGCCGCCGCGATTCTCACCGAGGAGGGCAAGCAACGCCTGCAGGGCATCCATCGGCTCGACTCGCTGGCAGTAGACCCCCACAAATGGCTCTATCAACCGATGATGGCAGGCTGCGCCATCGTGCGCCACTTTGAGCATTTGCGCGACGCCTTCCACATCTTGCCCCCTTATCTACAAGACAAGGAGCGCGGCATCGCGGGCGTAGACCTCTGCGATTACGGTGTGGAGCTCTCGCGTAGCTTTCGCGCGCTCAAACTGTGGATGTCGCTCAAAGTGCACGGAATAGAGGCGTTTCGCCAAGCGATGGAGTGGAACCTGCACCTGGCGCGCCTTGCCGAGCAGGAGTTGCGGGCACGCCCCTATTGGCAGATTATCTCACCTGCCACGATGGGCATCGTCGCCTTTCGGTATGCACCGCCGCACCTCAGCCCCGATGCCGCCGATGCCCTCAACCGCGCCCTCGTAGACACGATGATTAGAGATGGCTTTGCAATGGTTAGCTCTACTGTACTACGTGGGCACGTAGCGTTGCGCATGTGCACACTCAACCCACGCGCCACCGAAGCCGATGTGCAGGAAACCGTGCGCCGTCTCCACCAGTTTGCGGAGGCACTGGCGAGCGGCTCGGCATGACAGATGGGACTTTCTGAGGCGCCTCGCCTGCAGCTCGGAGTGACAGTGCTGGCTAAAGCCAATCCGTTTGTCACCCCGAGCGCTGCGAGAGGTCTCAACCGTGCTTCGACACAGCTTCCTCACCTATGGCGCGGAATGGCAAGCATATTTGTGCTCGTAAGACCCTACCGTTCTGAGTGTAATGAGGGAATCCCTCGCTAAGCGTCTAACTGTATGGCTATGCGCTGGTTTGGATGGCTTATAGGCAGCGTGCTTGCGAGCGCGCTTGGCTTTGGGATGGTGGAAGGCGATACGGCTCCGCTGCACGACCCAATGCGCCCTGTGATGGAGATCGGGCGCGATTATGTTGTGCTGCAATACTTTACGCGCACACCTACCGAAACCCGCGTGCAACTGCGTGAGGGCAACCTGCCGATGGTCGCATGGCGCCCGCCCGATAAGCGCGTGGATGTATGGGCGAACGCGCGAGTCGTGCGTATCGCGGGCAAGCGTACCTATCACCGGGTGCGCATCACGGGACTGAAGCCGGGCACACGCTACTACTACCGCCTCTATGACCCCGACTGCGTGCCCACGGTGGAGGAGCGCCGCTGGGGGGCGACCCCGCCTTGGCGACGCGAATACGCCTTTGCGACACTCGCCCCGCCAGGCTACAAAACCATCATCCGCGTGCCTGTGAAGGTGCTGCTGATGCCAAATGTAGTGAATGTCGCCTCCGCCTATAAAGACCCTAACAACCCTGCACCTCCACCTCCTCGCATGACTGCCGAGCAGTTGCAACGCATCAAGGAAGAGTACGCCGTCGCCGCGCGCTATTTCTGGGTCAACAGTGGAATGCGCTTTTGGGTCGATTTCCAGATTTTCGTGGACGACCGCTGGCAACGCTGGGGCGAGGAACCACCTCAAGCCAGCGGTTTCTACAAGGGGTTGCCTCTGTGCCGCTCTTATGCGGGCGTGGAGTTCGCGCCGCCGGGCGGGGGCGCGTTCACCATCGTTGACACGCGCAATATTACCCGCGTCACCACGGAACCCGTCTACGAGGAAGTGCCTTATGCAGGGCAGATTGAGCAAGCCTTTCCGCGCTATTGGGACGCGCAAGCCCGTCAGTGGCGCTTCTACAACAGCGGCGGGGGCACGCTGGGCATTGACGGCTTCCCCGAGGGCATCCCCGCCCGCAGCCAGTTCCTCGGCGGTGGCGATACCGCATGGCTCGTCGCCCACGAGTTCCATCACCAGATGGAATCGATGGGGGCGTTCTCGCTGGCGAACCGCGAAGATGAGCGCATCGTATTCAACCATCCCGAGCCACGCTATCGACGCAAGAACCCTGACGGCTCCGTCGCGATGAACCCGTGGAACACCGCTGGCAAACATGGCGAGCATTGGAATGTGATGGCGTACTGGGATCGTCAAGTTAGCCCGGCGCAATGGCTGCGCTTCTACTTTGGCGAGGCTATTGTGGTGCGCGACGCCGACGGTGATGGCTTCCCCGACGACGACCCTCGCCTGCCGTTGGACGAAAAACGGTTCGGCTCTGACCCCACCCGCGCCCAAACCGACGGGCAGATGAACGACCTGCGCAAGGCGATGCTCAGCACTTGGGCACCCGCACCCCTGCAAAACACTTTCGTCAAGCCCGCATGGCAATCCCGCATCCCCAACCCGCGCCTCACCGACCAAGACAACGATGGCTTGCCCGACACGGTAGACCCTTACCCGCTTTACCCATGGCAGCCATTTGTGTGGTATGCTCGCGCCACGGTGGATGGCGACGCCAGTGAGTGGCAATATATCCCACCTGCGGGCGAGCTGGCACAAGACGACTTGCGCTTGATCTTCAAACACTGCCACGATGGCGACTATTACTACGCCTTGTTCGAGATTACAGGCGACTGGGATCGGCTTTATGCAGGCTTTGACGGTGAGGGGCTGGGCGTGTTTGCATCAGAGGCGGTCATTTGGCTGGAAGCTCTCAATCGGGGCACGGTAGAACTGCGCCCCGTCGGGCGCGATGCACCGGGGTTGCAGTGGAAAGCCACCCGCCGCCGCGACCGCACCACCGTGATTGAACTCAGCATCCCCAACGGGGGCGAGAGCCGATGGTTCTGGATGGGGGGCGGGCGCCCCATTGGCGTGTATGCCGACCTCTACACTGCGCAGGGCACAGGCTACTCCACCTACGAACCCTACGACGTGTTTTATTGCATTATGCAAGAGCCGACGGGCGTTTTGCCTCCACCCGCCAACGCCCCCACCGAACTGACGCGCGAACGCGCCACGCTCATTTTCACGCCCGAACGCGCCGAAAGGCTCCACATCGGAGCAGGATGGCAGGTGCGCAACGGCGCGTGGGCATACAACGAGCACGAGGAAGCGCACATCCGCCTCACAGGGCTGAATACCGTGGAGTTTGACCTGTGGGTGGAGTTGGAAGCCGAGCACGATGGAGTGCTGGCAGCGTTCCTACCCACCACACCCCCCGAGGCCATGAACGCCGGGCGCGACTATGTGATGTTTGTTGGAGGCTACCTCAATACGCGCACGCGCTTCCGCGTTTTTGGCAGCGAAACAGGCGACAGCGCGCAGATGATGACCCCTGGCCGCCATACACTGCAGTTTTCGCGGCGCAATGGCTGGCTCTGGGGCTTGTGCGACGGCAAGCTTATTCTCTATGCCCGCGACCCAAACCCTACCCAACCGATTGGCACGCTGGCGGTTATTGGTGGCTACAACGGCAAGCAGCGCGTGTACGAGATTCGGGTAAGACTGTGAACGCTTACACGACCAAGTCGGCGGGGTCTGCCTGTGCCTGCACCCCCAACAGAGGGTCGTACTCGCCCACATAGAGGGCTAGCCCAAGCTCAGGCTCCCCCTGAATCAGCCCCTGCGCCTCCAACGCGCGCACTTCGCGGTAATACAGGTTCACCATAAACTGCTGAATCTGCCAGTACCAACGTGCGGGGGGCAACTGCCCGCGTTGCAGCCGCCCGCGTGCCTCGCTCAATAGGCGTTGCACAGATGCCTCATCGTAGCGTAGAACCACCACAGGTAGCGTCTGCTCGCGAATCAAGCGATACTCCGCAGCAACCGCTGCAAACTGGAAGTCTTTTCGCTTACGCTGAATGGTGTATTTATCCAGTTGGGCGTTTTTGAACAGGCGGCGGAAATACTCTGTGTAGGTGGCGGGCTGATGAAGGTCGGCGTTTTCGGTGCGCAACAAGATTCGCGCTTCATCAATGCCTGTGCGGTAGACGCCGCTTGGAGCGCGCCCCTCTTGTAACTCGAAGATAATCACGCGCCCGTGGTCCCGTGTGCCCTCACGATTGCAGCGACCCGCTGCTTGCACAATCCGATCCAGTGGCCCAATCGCCCGCATCACCACAGGAAAGTCTAAATCCACTCCCGCTTCCACTACTTGGGTTGCAACGAGGCGGCAGGGTTGCCCACGGGCAAGTCGCTCGCGCACAGCTGACAGCACTTGCCAGCGATGCGCGGGGCATAAGAGCGTTGAAAGATGAAACACACCCTCCAGCGTTGGGTAGGCATCACGCAGGGCTTGTACCACCTCCACCGCATCGTGACGGGCGTTGAGCACCACCATCACTTGGGGTTCGTTGGCGAGGCGCTCGGCTAACGTCTCACGGCTAAGGGGCTCGGGCTCAACATGATACTCCACGCGGCGCAAGGCAGTGAACCACCGCTCTGGCTGGGGCACGATTTCGCGGGGCGGCTGGTAAAAGCTCACCTGCTCTAGGGCGGGCTGCGTGGCAGTGCATATCACCACCGTTGCCCCGAAATAGTCCACCAGTTGCTGGAGCGCGTGCGTGGTTGGCTCCAGCAGTTCCACAGGCAGCGTTTGTGCCTCGTCTAGCACAATCACGCTGCGTGCAAGGCGATGCACTTTGCGGCACGCCGACGGCTTGTTGGAAAACAAGCTTTCAAACAGCTGCACGAAAGTGGTCACGATAAGCGGGGCGTCCCAGTTCTCGCTGAGCAGTTTCTGGCGCTGCAGGGCGTCTTCGTCGGTATCGTCCCACTGGATGGCGCTGTGGTGTTCCAGCACTGCTTCCTCGCCCAGAATGTCGCGGTAGACGCGTGCGGTTTGGTCAATAATGCTGGTGTAAGGTAAGGCAACGATTATGCGTTCCAACTGATGGGCAAGCGCATGCTTGAGGGCGAAGCCAAGCGCGGCGCGCGTTTTGCCCCCGCCTGTGGGGGCGGTAAGGCGAAACAGCCCCGGCGGCTGCTCGGCAGCGGCAAGACACGCTTCGTAAATCGCGCGCCGAGCGCGGTTGACGGGGGTGTCGGGCGCTTGCTGAAGCAGCGCTTGCTGGTCAGCTTCAAAGCGCGCCCACAAGGTGGCGAGGTTGGGGTACTGCCCGCGCTGCGCAGCACGGACAGGATCAAAGTGGCGCTCGGTGTCCAGAAAATCGGCGTCTACCAGGCACGAGAAAAGCATCCGCGTGAGCAACTCCCACGCAAGAGCATCCCTCTCGGGCAAGTGCGTGGGCAGAGCCGGAGACCGTGTGAGCTCCGGCAGATGACGCTCGATCACAGAGGCGAGTTGGCTTGGCAGGTTGTTTTCGCGAAGTAGCTCCCTAAGCTCCACACGGTCGCGCATCCCCCTGTGATGCCCGTCAATAATGAAGGGTAAGAACTGATTATGCTGAGCTGCGTAGAGCGCGCCGTAGCGGGCATGCGGCTGTTTTTTAGCGGATTGCCCTGCTGCGCACGCTCGGAGATACTGCTGGAACTCAGCACGAAACTTACCGACGTCGTGGCATAGCCCCACGTAGTAGCCAAGTTCGCCCGCCCCAAACCGCTCTGCGAAAGCGCGCGCTTGCTCGGCAGTAGCACGCAGGTGTGCCACTAAGTCATGCCAGTGTCCTTGCGCATTAGGCGTGTGGGCGTAGTAGAGCATACAGTGATTGTACCGCGTCTATTCTCGTTTCAATTCTCACCCGCCCTTGGGGGCGGGTGCAAC
>JAUQOS010000095.1 GCA_030550775.1 Armatimonadota bacterium | reverse complement strand
TCTCAAAAATCGTTTACAAAACGGTTGCGCGAGCCCATGGAGGCAAAGCCATCCGCGCTGGGGTAGAGAACTCAGGGGCAACCTAAGCCAACCTATATGGGCTGTAGCCGATGCCGACTGGCTTCGCTGGCATGGGGGCTTGAACGGTCAACTTCGCAGCTGGAGGAACACACCGATGACAAGTCGGAGGGGAAAGAGCATTTCAGCGCACGAGCGCGTGGATAAGCGCAGGTTGCGCCCTGTCGTGCAACGCGCGCGACACGCATTAGCAAACCATCTATCAATTGCGCGAATGCCTCTACATACCCATCCATGCGTGGGGCGTGAGGCGGAACTGGAACAACTAAGTCACTGGCTAAACAATCCTCGCACGCGCCTGCTGACAGTGGCAGGGCCGTCGGGCATCGGCAAAACGCACCTCGCCTGTGAGTTCGCACGACAGTGCCTCGCGCGGGGCTATAGAGTCGCTTATGTCAACCTTATCCGCCTGAACCGAGCGGAGCAAATCGTTCACGAACTGTTTCACGTGCTGGATGTGTCGTTTCCGGGCGACTCAGTGTGGCAGTGGATGGTCAGCCGCGTGTTCCATCGCCCGACGTTGCTTGTGCTGGATGATTTTCCGCCCCTACCCGTGCCTGAAGCGACGCGCTTTATCCACGAGTTATTGTTTGCCGCCCCGCCGCTTCAAATCCTCATCACGGCGTCTCAACCGCTGGATATTGTTGGCGAGCAGGTGCTAGCATTATCGCCGTTGCCGCCCCCACATCCTGACCAGCGCACAGCAGATGCCTTACGCAAGAACCCGTGCGTGCAACTGCTGTTGACCTACGCGAACCCCAACTTCCAGTTGAACTCCTACACGGCAGAGCGCATCGCGCGCGTGTGCATTGAGCAGGGCGGTTATCCGGGGCGATTGGTGCAAGTAGCCACGCTGATGCACGGCACCTCCTTTGACCGATTTTTCCAGCGTTACCAGCAGTGGCGAGCGCAGCAACAAGCAGCAGGCTATGACCAAGCCCAGCAAGTGGCTAAGCGGTTTGCCGAACTGCGTGAGGAGCAGCGGCGCGTAATCCTCTGCTGGAGCGTATTTGTGGGCAGTTTCGGCATCTCTGCAGCGGCAGCGGTTGCGCGCATTTCGCCTAACGCTGTTGCTGAAATGCTCAGCCAGCTGGAGGCAAAGCAACTGGTGCAGCGAGTCGCTTCCGAGCCAGAACCACGCTACCAATTACACCCTGCGCTGGCACAACTGCCTATCGTAACCAGCAAAACCCCTGCCCAGCAGCGCGAGTTGGCGCTGCGCCTGCAGCAGTATTATTCAGGGCAACTCCACTACTGGCAGCGCAATAGGCTCGCGGTGGATTCGATTCGGCGCCACTGTTTTGACGAGCGCGAAACGCTACAACGCACTTTCGAGTGGCTGGCGCACGCGGGCGAAACAAATGCCCTAATCGCCCTGATGGCGCACCTTGTAGAGGCGTGTGGCAATCGCCCACCCGCGATAATTTTGGACTGGGGACTGCGGTACGCCACACACGCAACCACCCTTTCCGATGCCGAGCGCATCGCGATAGCGAAGCCGCTGATGCTGGGGCTAATCTTTTCTGGTTTGAACGAGTGGGCGCACCAGCTGGCGCGGTGGCTTGCCAACTCACCCGAGTTCGCCTTGCAAATGGGGCGTTGGCACCACAACTTGGCAGATGGCGCGAAGGCGCGCGAATATTACATCGCAGCGTGGTTGCTCGCTGAGCAGCGCGGCGACCGCGTTGGTGCCGCGCGCGCCTACATGAGCCTCGCCGAGAGCGAGGCGGTTATCGGAAACTTGGCAACCGCCGAGCAGCTGATAGAAGATGTGCGTCGCTATTATCCTCCTACGCGATTGCCTGACGCAGAGCGAAGCGAGTTTCATTATGTGGTGGGCTACTTGAGCTATCAACAAGGGCGATTCCGCCGCAGTTTGGAAGCCTACCAAACTGCCCTGCGCTACGCACAAGACGGCACCCCCATCTGGCGTGAAATGAGCCGTGTGCACCTTGAGATGGGCAACCCTCACAAGGCAATTCAGCTGGCGGAAGAGGCGTTGGGCAAGCTCAGGAAAGATGTGGAGGCGCACCAGCCTTCTATCCACGCGCTCTATGGCTGTTTGGGCGACGCCTATACTGTGCTGGCGGACTACGACACCGCTCTTGATTACCACCAGCGCGCCCTCCAATTCTGGCGCACTTTAAGGCAGCCGCGTTGGATCTGCTGGTCGCTCAACCGACTTGCGGAAATTGAACTTATGACACGTGATAATGGGCACTCGTGGCGACTGGCACAGCAGGGTGTACCTGAAGCGCGCGCCCTACTGGAGGAAGCGTGGCAAGTGATTGAACCAACATACCTAAATCTACTCCATCGCGCCCGCACCGTGCATAATCTTGGTTGGTTAGCGTGGCACGAGGCGCGTTATGAGGATGCCGAGCAGTACCTGCTGCAGGCGCTGGAGCTTCGGCGCACCTGCGGTGCCGAATATGGCGTTATGCGTACCTTGGAGCTGCTGGGGCGCGTGTACACTGCTCTGCAATGCCCCGACGAGGCGCGTCGCTGCTATAGCGAGGCGAGCGCGATCCGCGCACGGCTGCGCCTGCGCTATCACTCCAAGCAGGTCAAATCGCACAACCTTTCGGCACAGCGTCGGCGACGGGCGTAGGCGTGGTATACTGCACTGCCGATGACGCTCTTTTTCTACGACACGGCAATTGAGCGGTACGAGTTTAGCGCGTCGCACCCACTGCGCCCTGAGCGGCTCACATTGCTGCGCGCCCTGATGGAGGCATACGGACTTACTGCCTCGTTGGATTGGCACACACCTCCACCGATTGACGAGTCGGAACTTTTGCGCGTGCATACGCCCGAGTATGTGGAGGTCGTGCGCCAACTCAGTGAGGGCGCGCCAATTATGGAGGCGCACCGCTGGGGTTTCTCACCGTACGGCGACAATCCACCGTTTTTAGGGATGTGGGAAGCGGCGTTAGCCTATACGCGTGCCACTGTTGCGGCAGCTTATGCCGTGCGCGACGGCGCACCGTTAGCGATCAATATTACAGGCGGGCTGCACCACGCCCTGCCCAACCGCGCCAGCGGCTTTTGCATCTTCAACGACCCTGCCATCGCAGTGCACATCCTGCGCGAGCGGTTCGAGCGCGTCGCGTATCTGGATATTGATCTCCATCATGGCGATGGTGTGCAGTGGATTTTCTACCGCGACCCAAATGTGCTCACGGTCTCCATCCACGAAAGCGGGGAGTGGCTTTTTCCGGGCACGGGTTTTGTGCACGAGCTGGGCGAAGGGGCTGCTGAGGGCACTTCCGTCAATATACCGTTGGCGCCCTACACCGACGATACCCTCTGGTGGCAAGCGTTTGAGGCGGTTGTGCCGCGCGCCTTCGAGCGGTTCCAGCCCCAGGCATTGGTGCTGCAGATGGGCTGCGACCCGCATTATTTAGACCCGCTGGGGCATTTGAACCTTACCGCGCAGGGCTGGCTGCGGGGCGTGCAATGGGCAAAGTCGTTGGGCTTGCCCACTGTGGCGTTAGGCGGCGGGGGCTACAACCTCACCACAGTGCCGCGCATGTGGACTTTGGCGATTGCCACGCTGGTGGGCGTGGAGCTGCCCGACGAAACGCCCACGCACTTCGTCTGGCACGAACGCATTCCAACGCTCACCGACCACCAACGGCCTTCCATCGAGCCAGCCAATCTGGAGTACGCGCGGCGCTACGCCGAGCAGCAAATCGCGTTTTGGCAACGCTACTATTCGCGTGGCGAGATAACTACATAACGATTAGGTTCCTCGCCCTCGCTGTAGGTCATCACTTCTGGGTCGTCCTTGAGCGCTTGGTGCACAATGCGCCGCTCGTGCGGCGGCATCGGAGGCAAGACAGCTTCCTCGCCCCGCAGCTTGACCTCTTTGGCAATCGCAATCACTTGGTTGCGTAGCCGCTCCATACGACGGCGGCGCCAGCCCGCGCTATCCAAGACCAAGCGCACGTGCGGGTCAATCACGCGCGGCACAACATTGTTCAGCAGGAATTGCAACTGATCTAACACTTCGCCGTTTTTGCCCACCAGCACATTGGCGTCGCGCCCGACAATCTCAATCTCTACATAGCGGCTATGCGAGCCACGCAACACCGCCTGCACGCGTAGGGGCAGCCGTCGCACAAAGTGATCTACATAATCCGCAACCCGCCGTGCCACCTGCGGCGTCACCACATAGGGTTGCTCCTCACTAATCAAGGTAGCGCGTACACGCACAGGGTTTTCGCTCAGGATTTCAAACTCCACTTGGGCATTACGCCCTACGCCTAACAGCCCCAATGCCTTGCTCTTTGCTTCCTCTATGGTGCTTCCAGTTGCCTCGACCGATGTCATAAGATGTGCCCTCCTTACCGACAGATTTAATGGCGGCGATGACGCTTTTTCGGGGGCTGGTAGCCCTGCGATTTGGGTTTATCGGCTGCACCGTTGCGCCCCGTCTGCGGAGAAGATTCGCCCACAGGAGTCAGCTCAGGCGCAGGCTGCGCCATGTAGAGTTTGTAATGAATGGTGTAGAACAAGTTTGTGAGCAACCAGTACATGATAAACGCGGCGGGGAACCGAAACTGCCACGAGAACACCAGCAGCATCAGCGTGGTGAACAGCGCCATTGTCTTTTGAAACTGCGCTTGCGACGGGTCGGTGATAGTCAGTCGGCTGGTGATGTACATACTAATAGCGTATACCAGTGTCAGTGGTGCGTCAAACTGCCCTAAGTGGGCAGCAATCAAGCCAGGAAACCGCGCTGCCACCTCGGGGTTCATCCATAGGAAGTGCCCCGCGCGAAACTGCACTTGGTACACCAAGAAGGCGTTGTAGACGAAAATCAGGAACGGAATCGGCAGCAGCGCATAGAAGCAGCCGCTGGCAGGGTTCACGCCGTATTTTTGGTACAGTGCCATCGTGCGCTGCGCCAGTTCCTGACCGCTATATTTTTGTTGCAGCTCCACGATTTTTGGCTGGAGTTGCAGCATCTTGCGCATGCTGTTGAACTGACGATTCACGAGAGGCACTTGAATAAGGCGTACGACGGCTGCGATGAACACAATGCCCAGCACAAACCGCCCGTCGCCAGCAAAGTTGAATAGGCGCATACAAAAGTCAATAATCTGATAACTTACTAAGGGGCGGTTCTCTTGGTCAATCTGCTGGGCGACCTTCTCGAAAAGGGCACGCCCCTCGTTTTGATACACTTTAGTGTGGGGGTAAAGCTCTTCCAGTTGGCGCAGGCGATTGAACGCCTCGCGTGGGTTGTTTTGGTCTTCGTAGTAGATTTTTGCTTCCAGTAGAATGCCTAACGCGCCGTATTCGCTGCCTTGAAAGCGATGGGTTAGTTCTTGAGCGCGGCGCACTGCTTCCACATAATCTTTTTCCGCGCGCAGTTTTTCGATTTCCAACACAATCTGGTCGGGTGGCTTGTCAGATACCGACGGGCGTGAGAAGTACGCCCAGCCCATAAACAGGATGAGCCAGATGACCGTTGCGATGAGAAAAGTTTGCAAAAACAGCTTACGCTGATCAATAGGTTCTTGCTGTGCCATGGTGGTTGCCTCGCTCGTTCCAAGTTTCGGGTACGGGGTCATAGCCGCCAGGGGCGAAGGGGTGGCAGCGCAGGATGCGTCGGAAGCCCAGCCACAGCCCGCGCAACGCACCGAACCGCTGAACGGCTTCCAGAGTGTATTGCGAGCATGTAGGGTAGTAGCGGCAGGTGGGCGGTGTCAGGCGCGATACGCGCTGATACAGCCGTATGGCTCCAATAAGGATTCGCGTGACGATGTTCGGTTTCATGGTGCGCCTCCAAGCCCTGCTTGTTTGAGCGCGACCTGCATCTGGCGCTGCAGTTGTTCGAACGGTAGATGTGCTGCCGCTGCACGAGCGACCCACACAATGTCGTAGCCCGGAGGCAGTTGCTGCCACAGCGGGCGCGCGGCGGCGCGCATGCGACGCTTTACGCGGTTGCGCGCCACATGCGTGCCAAACCGACGCCCAACTACAAAGCCCATGCGCGTTGGCGCGTCATCCCCGCGTGTGAGCACATGCAGCACCACTGACTCCGTCGCCACCCGTCGCCCCCGCTGATAGACCTGTTCAAAATCGCGCTTCCTGCGCAGCCGCCCGACCTGCGGCAACATCAGTCGACTGTCAACCGCCAGCGCCCTTTCAGCCGACGACGCTTCAATACATTACGACCATCCTTTGTACGCATGCGGCGACGAAACCCATGCACCTTATGCCGATGACGGTTATTGGGCTGATAAGTTCGCTTCATCCCTGTCCTCCAACACTCAAGATTGTACCCTATCCCGACAGGAATCGACACCCATGCAGGCGAACTGGTGTTCACGGATGACAGTTGGTATTTTAGGCGGTGGCCAGTTGGGCAGAATGTTAGCGCTGGCAGGCTACCCACTGGGCATCCGTACCGAGTTGTTAGATCCCAGTGCGGAAGCTTGTGCTGGACAAGTTGCGCCACTTCTGAGTGTACCTTATGACGATTTCGAAGCCCTTGCTCGCTTTGCAGAGGGTAAGGCTTGTGTTACCTACGAGTTCGAAAACGTGCCGTTGCCCACAACGCAGTGGCTAGCGGAGCGTGTGCCTGTGCGCCCCACGCCGCGCGCGTTGGAGCTGTTTCAAGACCGCTTGTACGAAAAGCAGTTTCTGAACTCCATCGGCGTGCCCACGCCCGTCTACGCGTCCATAGACCCCGTGACGCCCGAGGCTGCACTGGAAATCGTAGGCTTGCCTTGCGTGGTGAAGACGCGCCGCTTTGGCTACGATGGCAAGGGGCAGGGGGTTGCCCACACGCGCGAGGCGTTCCTCAGCTTGGTACAACAATTCCAACCCCACGCACTGATTGCCGAGGCGTTTGTGCCGTTTGACCGCGAGGTTTCTATCGTGGGCACGCGAGGGCTAAACGGTGAGCTGGCTTTCTATCCGCTGGTGGAAAACCATCACCGCGAGGGCATTCTGCGTGTATCTATTGTGAATCCTCCTGCCACCGCCGCCGACGAGGCGCTGTGGCAAACCGCTATTGGCTACCTCACGCGCCTGTTGGAGACGCTGACATATGTGGGTACAGTCGCATTAGAGATGTTTCAAGTGGGTGAGCAACTGTTGGCGAACGAAGTTGCTCCACGCGTACATAACAGCGGGCACTGGACGATAGAAGGCGCAGAAACCAGCCAGTTTGAGAACCACTTGCGGGCGATTGTAGGCTTGCCATTGGGCAGCACGGCACCGCGCGGCTACAGCGCGATGGTCAACCTGATTGGCACCGTGCCCAGCGTGGAAGCCGTGCTGCGCGTTCCGAACGCACACTTACACTTGTATGGCAAATCGCCGCGTCCGGGCAGGAAGTTAGGGCACATCACCGTGCGCGCCGACACCCGTGCTGAGCGCGACGCTTTGCTTGAGCAGGTGCTGGCATTGGTGCCCTAATCGGCTATGGAGGCAGCACTGTCTTGCATACTCTTAGTCGCTCCAGAGAGTAGGTTGAAGTACAAGGTCTCGCACACGCACTCTGCGTCTCATCAAACGGTGCTCCTCTTGAATGCGTCCTACGCGCAGTCGTTCCAATATCATCGCATGGTAGGTCGGGTCAATCTCTGCGGCGACGAAGTGTCGCTTCAATCGTTGGCACACTTCCAGCTCTGCACCACTCCCACCAAAGTGCACCAGCACAACATCGCCAGGCTGAGTGCAGCTTAGAATAAGCATTTCCGATAACTTTATAGCACGCGTCGTCCAAAAAACGCACACGCAGGTAGGCATTTTGCTTGGGGTAGTTGATGAAAAACATATTGCCGTCGTCTTTCAAGACGCGCAGCGATTCGCGTGCCAACTCGATGTACCACTCAATGTACTCTTCAAATGCACGCTTATACGATTTGCCGTTGTACTTCACGCCTACGTTGTAGCCGGGGTCGCTGAACACCATATCCACTGAGCGATCGGATAGTAGGCGTAGCAACTCCATCACATCGCCCAGAAAGACCGTGTCGAGTAGATGTTCAGGAATCCCCATGGCTCCCTACCTCACACGTAAGCAATATTCAGCCTTGCGTACCAAGCGAATAGAGTCTATCCGATCAAGGTCGCTGAATTCATAGAGGTACATACGGATGCGCGTGTCCTTTCGCCTTGCTTGCTTGAGCACGTAGCAGGCATTTAGATGGGGGACCTGGATGCCCTTCGCTTTTGCCCGCTGATGGTAGTGCTTTATAGGATGAAATAGTTGGTACACAGCAAAATTGCTTAGAAACCGATTTTTTGCCTCCAGTATTGTCACCGTTCCTTGATACTCCAACACGAGATCCGTTTCCAGTTGCTGGTTTTCCGCTATCAGTCGCGTTTGCCCTACAGTGTACTCAAGCGTGGTGCGGGTTCTACCCGGAATGTAAACCTTCGGGGCTGCTACTACTGCTTCGTCAACCCTCAATCTTTGGAACCCCCTCCGTAGGTTCCCCCTACTGCGTAGGGGGAACCGAGCCAGTTTTCGGTTCCCCTCGCGAAGCGGGGGGAACCTGAAGGAGGGGGGCACGG
>JAUQOS010000012.1:36386-39664 GCA_030550775.1 Armatimonadota bacterium | reverse complement strand
ATTGCTGGTGTGAAAGTCGAGAGGTACAGTCTCAAAAAACCCAAGACCTCCTGGATTTTTACCCCCATCACACACGGCGTCGTGCCAACGATTCACGACCTCTGAAACCCTAACTGGCATTGCCCCGCGTGGGACGAGGCTTCCTAAAAAACTACTTTTTGTCTCCAATTCCCTCTTAAAATCAGTGGGCATTCCGCGAAAATGGTGTATAATTGAAGCGCAGGCGTTATGCGAAGCCCTGAGTGGCTTTGGCGCTCCTGACGTCCCCGCCTGCGAAAGGAGGTGTATGATGGTCTACAGATTGGCACTGGTAGGCATTCTGGCGGCTATCGCCTTATCTCCTGCTCTGGCACAGCGCGCAGGTTTGTTTGGTGAGCCACGCGTGAGTGTGCGTCCGCTTCCGCGCGATGCAGTTTTCGTCGCGCCAACGCACCTGTTTGCAACTACCCCCTCTTTCGTTGCAGCTGGCGCAGAATTCTTCCCCACTGCGCCTACGACCTTGTTCAATAACACAAACACAACAGGCTATTATTTTCCCGTCTCCAACCTCACGCTGGACGATGTGAACATTCCGGTATCCCTCGACACCGACAACGACGGTACCTATTACCTAACCCAGATTGATGTGGCGATATATCTAACGAACTTAGCGCAGCAGCCTGTTCAGATGGAGGTTTACATTGCCAACGCGGATGCTTTCGGCGACGTCGACCTGAACACTGTTCAGCAGATTGGCAGCTTCAACGAGCAGCTCAGTCCAGGGGGTTGGATTATTTCCTTCTCCTTCCCACGCTGCCAGCCGCTCCAGCAGTCTACTGTGACGGTCTATGACGCCCAGCAGAACCCGTATGGTCGCTTCTGGATTGGCGTGAAGTTCCCGCAGTACTGCGCTCCGCTATATAGCGGAAACGGTCCGGGATGGCTTACGGCAAACGGACCTGACGCTCAAGCGGATGTTTTCTACTGGCAAGGCGATACGAACTGTCAGGGCACTTATGGAGCAGGCTACTACCACTTTGGTGGCAACCCGCGCGGGTCGTTTTACATCAAAGTACTCGGTGCAGCTACACTCGCAGATGCGATTGTGGTTGACCCCGATGTAAACGGCGATCGCTGCGTTAACGACGCTGACCTGCTGGAGGTATTATTCAACTTCGGTGCAACAGGCAGCAACCTCGCCGACGTGAACTGCGACGGTACTGTGAACGACGCTGACCTGTTAGAGGTGCTGTTCAACTTCGGCAGTGGTTGCTAATCAGTTCAGCACAGAAAACACTGTGTGAGTAGAAGTAGAGGGCGCGTGGGTGTTTCCGTGCCCTCTGCTAATAATGCCAGTAGGATTTTAGAGATTGTGGATTGGCTGTTGTCTAAAGATATAGAAAAAACTCCGCGGCAAGGTTGACAACGGGCATGGCACAGGCATCTTGCGGGGCGTTGTGAGCTATAGCGTTCTCTTCCTTCCACTGCCTCTAAGCACTCCAGAATGCTGCTCCTGCACCGCACACGGCGGTGAGGTACAGGTACTGCCTACACTGACACTCCGACATCGTTGGATATCTAGGCTCGGCGCGTAAGCACGATGCTGATAGCGGCACCCAAAAAGAACGCTTGCGCCGCAAAGTAGATGCCCAACAACAGCGCAATCAGCGAACCAGCAGAGCCGTAGAGCGTGGCAACCGCCGTGTAAGTAAGGTAAAGCGTTAGCAGCGTGCGCAAGCCCATCAGTAGTAAAGTGCACGCCAGCGCGCCCAGCAGAGCATCGCGAAAACGCGGACGCACAGCGGGCAGCAACCAGTAGAGCAGCGTGTTGCCCAAGATCACCAGTGCAGGCAATAGCGAGCGGTTGAGTGCCCACCCAAGCCAGTAAATGCCAGGCAGATGTTGGGGCAAGCGGGTTCGTATCGTGCTCAGTGCTACCTCCAGCACCACGCTCAGCAGCAATAAGCCTATCAGCAAGCATACACCCGCTGCACCAATCAGCCGCGTGATGAGCCAGTTTTTGACCCCGCTTTCGGAATGCGGGGGCGCATCCCACAAAGCATCCAGCGAGGCTTTCAAGCTTTGCATCAGCCCTGAAGCTCCCCATAACGCCAACAACAAACCGACGAGAGTCGCCCCTGCACCTGAACCCTGCAACGCCGTGCGTTGCAAAATCGGCTCCAGCCCACGCGCTGCGCCCTCGCCAAGCCCCTTGCGCACCCCTGCAAGTACCTGCGTCATCACTTGCTCGCTGCCCAAAAAGTAGCCCGCAGCACCCGTCAACACCAACAGCAACGGCGCAAGCGTGAGCATACTGAAAAACGCTAACGCCGCCGCATGACGCGGCACCGCATGACGCGACCATAACCCAACCACTTGCATTGCAAAGTGATATAGCCCCATCGGCAGCAGTATACTCCCTCGAGCGGGACATGCTTGAAGCTTGCAGGGTATACTCTCGCCATGAGCGAAACGCGCATACTTCGCTTAGGACTACCCAAAGGCAGTCTACAAGAGGCGACTTTCAACCTATTTCGCAAGGCAGGTTGGGATTTCAAAATCCCCACAGGGCGTTCTTACGAGCCAATCTCCGACGACCCAGAGTTGCAAGCGATCTTACTGCGCCCGCAGGAGATTCCGCTGTATGTGCAAGACGGGATACTGGATGCAGGTATCACAGGTTACGACTGGATTCAGGACTGTGGTGCCGACGTGCACGAGGTTATCGAACTGCAATATTCCAAAACCACGCGCAACCCGATTCGCATAGTGATTGCGGTGCACAACGATTCGCCCTTTCAGACGGTGCGCGATTTACACGGCAGACGCATCGCGACGGAGTATGTGCGCCTTACGCAGCGCTACCTGCAGCAGCACGGTGTGGAAGCGCACGTGGAGTTCTCGTGGGGTGCGTGTGAAGTGAAAGTGCCTAATTTGGTAGACGCAATTGTGGTGAACACGGAGACGGGTAGCTCGTTGCGCGCGCACAATTTGCGAGTTTTAGAGGTAATCTTATACTCAACGACACGCCTGATCGCCAACCACACCGCGTGGCAAGACCCCTTCAAGCGTGAAAAGATTGAAAGCATCGCGTTGATGCTGCAGGGCGCACTCAACGCGGGGCAGCTAGTGGGGCTGAAAATGAATGTGCACGAGTCGAACTTAGATGCAGTGCTGGCGGAGCTGCCCGCGCTACGCAAACCAACCCTCGCCCCCCTTAGCGACAAGGGTTGGTACGCCGTAGAGACCATCCTTGACGAAAATCTCGTGCGCGAGATTATTCCAAAGCTGCGCAAAGC
>JAUQOS010000012.1:0-36286 GCA_030550775.1 Armatimonadota bacterium | reverse complement strand
TGCAGGGGGCGCTTCGCTTTCCGCGTAAGTGGTTGGGGCTTGCCCCTTCACTCTTCTCAGAAGGCGAGGAACGCAGCCTAGTTAGCGACAGAGCTTAACCTTTTCTTTGGAAACGCAGGGTATACTGAACGCCGAGACTGAAGGAGGTTTCGTATGGCAAAAGTCATCACGCATCGCGAGTGGCAGGAGGAGGTGTTGAACTCGCCTCTACCTGTGTTGGTGGACTTCTGGGCGGTCTGGTGCGGACCGTGCCGCTTGATCGAGCCAGTCGTAGAGGAGCTGGCGCACCAATATGCCGATAAGATGAAGGTTTTCAAGGTGGACGTGGACCAAGACCCGCACTTGGCAGCACAGTACGGAATTATGAGCATCCCCACGCTGCTGTTATTCAAGAATGGGCGTGTGGTGGAGCAGATTGTGGGTGCGATGCCTAAGGGCGCGATTGAGCAGCGCATCGCACGCCACCTATAGTGGCTTACCGACACTCCTACCCTTCGTCCTTTATCGCTTGTAATAGACGCCCTGCGCCGAACCGAACTGGGTCGGTGCAGGGCAATCCTGTTTCGTCTTCTGCTTGGGCGATGGCTGCGTGTGCTTCATCCTCGCTGAGGTGAGCCGTGTTGAGCGCGATGGCTACCACTTTGGAGGGATAGAACGCGCCACCCATCGCCGCCACCTGCTCGTAGATGCGAATCACTTCGGGTAGGGGCGCAATCGGCACATCGGGGAAGGTGCGGATGTGGGTTTGCCCCGCGCGATGCACCAAGATGAGATGGGTGGGCTGCGCGCCTCGCAGCAGAGGCAGGGTAGCAGTGGAGGCGGGGTTCGTCAGCGCGCCTTGCCCTTCGATGTGGATGATGTCAGCGTCTTGCGCCAACTCGCAGACGAACTGCTCCACCGCGCCCGAGGCGTAGTCCACACGCACGGCATCCAGCGGGATGCCCGTGCCTTCAATCATAATCCCTGTTTGCCCTGTAGCCAGGAAGCGAGAGCGCATTCCGATGGCGAGGCAGGCGCGATGCATTTCCAAGCTGACGGTCATCTTGCCCACCGCCATGTCGGTGCCGACGGTAAGCACGCGCGTGCATGGCAGGTGGCGTGCTTTGCCCGTGCCGATGCTGAGGTTCGGCGGCTCTTGGCGCACATCCCAAATCCACTGGCAGCCGTGTAGCAGCGGTTGCAGGTCAGGGTGATCTGCCATGCGCGTGTGTAAGCCGTTGACGAGGTTCAGCCCCGCCATGACCGCCACGCGCACCTCTTGCCACTGTTCGGGAGGCAGTTGCCCGCCCGAGGGGGCGATTCCGATCACCAGCGTGTCAGGCTGATACGCCAACGCTTCTTGCACCGATGCCACAATCGGTACTGCGCGGGGAATGCCAGTAAGCTCAGGCAGCGACTCGCCAGCGCATTCGCGGTCAATCACCGCGACGATTGGATTGCGGCTGTAGCGCAGCAGCCCCAGCCCTGTTTTGCCGAACTGCCCGCGTATCCCGCCGTGCATCAAAATCGCCAATCGGTTTTCAGGGGTCAGCATCGCAGTGCGGGGGATTATACCTGCGCGCAGGCACGGTGCAGGCGTGGCGGTGCTGTTAGCGGCGCACGCGCTGATGCAAGCGCAACAGACGCTCGCGCAAAAGCGGGTCGCGCCGCAGCCGCTGCTGCACCTGCCGATAGGCGTGGATGACGGTGGTGTGGTCGTGCCGTTTCAAGGCTTCTGCGATACGCGTCCATGCCTCGCCCGTTGCCTCGCGCGCGATGAACACCGCGATTTGGCGTGCCTGCACCACCTCGCTGCGGCGACTGCTGCCTACCACCTCCTCGTGGGGCACGCCCAACTCGTCGCACACCAAGCGCACTATCTGCTCCAGCGACGGCGTGCGCGGTTCGGCGTCCACTAAGTAGGCACGCAATACCTCAGCGGCTAACGCAAGGCTAATCGGCTCGCCAGTGATGGAGCTTTGGGCAATCAAGCGGGTGAGGATGCCCTCCAACACACGCACATTCGATTGGATTTTGTCGGCGATTAGCTCGGCAACTTCCATCGGCAAAACCACGCCATCGCGCTCGGCCTTGGCGAGCAAAATCGCTACACGGGTCTCAAAATCGGGCGGGGCGATATCTGCGCACAGCCCCATCTCAAAGCGCGAGCGGAGTCGCTCTTCCACGCCCACCAGCTCGCGCGGCGCCTTATCGCTGGTCATCACCAACTGCTTGCCCGCGCTGTGGAGCATGTTGAAAATATGAAAGAACTCTTCCTGAGTGCGTTCCTTGCCTGCAACGAACTGCACATCATCTACCAGCCAGTAGTGCACGTGGCGGTAGCGTTCACGGAATTCGTCGGCTTTCTGTTGGCGCACAGCTTGCACATAGCTGTTGACGAACTCTTCGCCACTGATGTAAAGGATGCGGGCGTTGGGCATTCGCTGCAGGGCGGCGTGTCCGATAGCGTGTAGGAGGTGGGTCTTGCCCAAGCCAGGTGGGCTGTAGATAAAAAGTGGATTGTAGCGTGGGTTCGTGCCGCTGGCGACCGCAAAGGCAGCCGCGTGCGCCAAGCGATTGCTTTTGCCCACCACAAAGGTTTCGAAGGTGAACTGCGGGTTGAAGCGTGGTGCGGGTAGTGGTGGCTGAACAGTTTCCACTGGTGCAGGAGGCGCTACGGGCAGCGGAGCGAGCTCGGCGGGCGGCGCAGAATCTTCGCCCACCAACTGCACAGTGACTGGTGTGCCCAGTTGCTGGCTCAGCAGTGTTTGAATGTCGCGCAGATAGCGCTGGCGTATCCAATCGCGTCCGAAGGCGTTGTCCAGGCGCAAGCGCACGCAATCCGCCTCTATGCTCACGAGCGTAATCGCTTCTAGATAGCGGCGGCTGGAAGGGGCTACGCGCGTGAGCATCGCTTGCACCACATTGCGCCACGCCCGACGCAACCGTGCCGCCTCCGCATCCTCTCCGAACCGTAGTTGGTCAATTTCCTCCCTGCGCATGGTTGTGCGTCCCTGCTCTCGCCATCAGGGGGGCGGGCTAATATATTAGCATGGCACGGGGCGTTTCCTGCAAGCCTTGCGATTATCAAAAGCCCGTCTAAAGCCATGCAGGTGCTATGAGAGACAATTGGGTGCTTCAATCGCGCATTTTTGTGCATTTTAGCGAAAAAACTTGCCAAAATGCCTTCAATTCAACCTGTTGTGGGGGTGGCAACGCCCCCTACAAGATTTGTGGATGTGCTTTCCAAAAAGTTCGCATGTCAGGTATAATCAAAGCATGACGACGCGCCAAGCATTTGATGCGGAATTGCAGGAGTTAGAAACGAAGGTGCTTGCGATGGCAAGCATCGTGGAAGGAATGGTCGCTGAGGCTGTGGAGGCTTTGTGGCGCAACGATATGGCGCGCGCCGAGCAGGTGCTGCGTCGCGACGATGAGGTGGATCAGATTGACATTGAAATAGAATCGATGTGTTTGCGCTTGATTGCGTTGCAGCAGCCGATGGGCAGAGACCTGCGCACCATCGGCACGATCATGAAAATGATTACCGACATCGAGCGCATCGGTGACTACGCGGTGGATATCGCTAAGGCGGCACGCAAAATCCGCGACGAACCGCCTGTAGAGCAACTGGTAGACATTCCGCGCTTGGCGAACGCTGCCCGTCGCATGCTGCTGGAAAGCATTGAAGCCTATGTCAAGCGCGATTTGCAGCAGGTCATCCGTGTGTGTCAGCAGGACGACGAGGTAGACGCCCTTTATCGGCGCATTCGGGTGCAGTTGCAGGAAATTATGCGCCAGCATCCTGACCAAGTCACAGCTGCCTCGTGGCTATTGCTGGTTGCGCACTATTTAGAGCGGATTGCTGACCACGCCACCAACATCGCCGAGCGCGTGTGGTTTATGGAGACGGGGCGGCTGGAGCAGCTGGCGAAAAAGCACAAGAGCGGCTCGTTGGAAGAGGCGTTTGCCGAAGCTGCGCAACACGCCGCCGAACAGCGCAACGGCGGTACCGATACCGATGCCATCCCTGTCTGAGCGATGGGCAGCGTTACAGGAGCGGATTGCCGACGCGTGCGCTCGGGCAGGGCGCACGCCTGCGGAAATCCGCGTGGTGGCTGTAAGCAAAGGTATCTCTGTTGAGCGCATAGCCGAAGCCTATGCGCTCGGCTTGCGTGATTTCGGTGAAAACTACTGGCAAGAGGCGCGCACCAAACTCGAGGTGCTTCCCCACGATATACAGTGGCACTTCATCGGGCATCTCCAAACCAATAAGGTCAAATATGTAGTGGGGCGATTTGCCTTGATACAAGTGGTAGATAGGGTATCCTTATTGGAAGAGGTGCAGCGCGTGGCAAGTAAGCGCGGTGTGCGTCAGCCGGTGCTGATTGAGGTGCGCCTTGCGGAGGTGGAAGGGCGCGCTGGGGTTAGTTTCGCTGATGCCCCTCGCCTGATTGAGCAAACTCTCACGATGCCGAATGTGGAGTTGCAAGGGCTGATGGGGGTCGCGCCCTTCACCGACGATGAGCGCACGATTCGAGGGGCGTTCCAGTTGCTGCGGCGACTGTATGAGCAGCTGCCTACGCCCAATCGCCAGTGGCTCTCAATGGGCATGAGCCACGACTTTGAGATCGCTATTGAGGAGGGCAGCACGATGCTGCGTATCGGCACCGCGCTCTTTGGGGCACGCCATTAGCCCCGACACCACGCGCCGTCGCGTCGGCAGGTACGCCGATGCCCTAAGGCATACACGGAGGTTGACCGATGAGCCGCTACTACGAAGAGATGGAGGAGCGCTATGAGGAGCGCCCAAGTTTGTGGACACGCTTGCGCACTTGGGCGGGCTTTGGACGCGCAGAAGAGGAAAGCGAGGTATTACCGTCGTCCCAGGCACGCTATCGCCAGTTCCACGCTTACCATATCAGCATCCGTAAAGAGATTCACAGCTTGGAAGACGCACGCGTGGCAGCCGACGGGCTAAAAGAGGGCGTTCAGCAGATTATCAACCTCGCCTCCACGCCGCAGGGGGTGCGCGAGCGCGTGATTGACTTCCTCAATGGCGTGGTGTACGCGATTGAGGGCAGTGTGGAGCGCGTAAGCGAGCATGTGTTCGTGTACGCGCCGCCGCAGGCGATTATTGACGCGCCCAACACCGCCCGTACCGAGCGCGACTGAACGCGGCTAACTCTGCAGGTAGCGGGCGAGGAAACGGAGAAAGTGGTGCACGCCCTACCCGCGCGGGCGCATAAGCCCGCTTTTGTAAAGGCGCGAGTGTGCACCTTGGTGTGCTCTATCGTGCAAAAGGCGCGGGATCTCGGTGAGGAAGCCACACAGAACTTACTGGCTGCCCTGAAGGGCTAACCAATGCTCCAGCCTATCAATGTCGGTGCCCACTTCGGGGTAGGGAGTGATGATGGCTTTCACGGGCACACCAATAATGCGTGCCACCCGCTGCTCTACATCGGCTACACTCAGCCAGCGCGGGCAGATGAGTTGTGCCAACGCGAACCGCAGCAGCAAGCCAACACCGATTTGCAATGCCAGTCGCGCGGGTTGCTTGCGGGCGCGGTACAACGCCTCCAATCGGTGCAGTTCGCGTAGGGCAACGGCGCGTCGTGCCCAAAACAGGTTGCCTCCTGTCAGCTCGCCCTCGCGCAGGCGCACGGTGGTGCGCTTCAGATGCGGGAACCGCTGACGGCACAGGTCAGCGGGCACCACGGCGTAGGTCAACGCCGCGCCCGATTGCCAACTCGCCTCCAGAAAGAAGCGCACGCTCTCTGCCGTTAGGAACGGCAAGTCCACGGTGGCAAACAGCACCGACTCGGTGGGGCTATGTTCCAGCCCGAGGCGCACATTTTCCAACAGGGTGGGGTGTGGGGGCAGCACGGTGTAGCCCTCGCCCGTGGGCACCTCGCCCACTAACAAGATGGTTTGGATTGCCTCCACGCCGCGCAGGGCGCGCAGCACATGGTGATACATTGGGGCGTCGCCGACTACCACTTCGGCGCGGGTGCGCGCCCCTGTGCGTGCCTTCCATTCGGGGTCTAGCGTGCCACCTGCTAGCACTACGGCGGTGGTGGGTTCCGCGGACGTCGTGGCGGGCGTTTGGGCAAGCGATTGTGGCTTACTCATCGTCGGTTAGCACGAACTGCGCGTAGAAGCGGGTGCGCTCCACCTCAATGCGAAACGGTATTTGCGGGCAGGCGTTGGCAGGCGCGATGCAGTTGTAGGTGAGAATGAGACTGTTGACACGCTGCATCACGGCTTGGATGCCGTTCCAGCTGTGGTCGCGCCACTCGTGGAAGCGTTCTGCGCTGAGCAGTCGGGCGCGGGGGTATTCGCGCTCGGCGATACGCCACAGGCGCGCGACATCCTCGCGTAGGCGTTCGATTTCGCGGGCGCGCTCCAGCCAATCGGGCAGCACGCCTGCGCTTTTGAGCAGCCGAATGGCAGGGCGCATTTCAGGTGGGGCGAACCACTCCTCATCTAACGGCAGTGGCTTGCCTTTGCCGGGCAGGTCGTCGAACTTGCCCTCTTCCATCGCCTCTTCGATTTTGCGTTCGGCGATGAGTTCAATCACACGCTGGATGTCAAAGCCCGCCTCGCGCATTATTAGCCCGCCGATTGCTCAATCTGTTGGCGCTCCTGCGCGCTCAGGTGGAGTTGCACTTCGGCGTCTGCCAGTTGCACAACGGTATGCTCCTCGTGCGTGCGCAGGTACTCAATGATCTCGTCAATTTTTTCGGGGGTGAGGCGGCGGTAGTAGACATCGCCGACCTGCATCACAGGGGCATCGCCGCAATTGTTGAGGCACTCTACCTCCGTAAGGGTGAACAGGCCGTCGGGCGTGGTCTCACCGAGTTTGATGCCCAGTTTCTGCTCAAGGTACTCCAGAATGCGGTACGCTCCACACAGCATACAGGTGAGGTTGGTGCATACTTCCAGCATATATTTACCGACGGGGGTCTTGTTGTACATCGTGTAGAAGGTTGCCACGCCTTCCACTTCGGCGTAGGAGCGCCCCAGTCGGTAAGCGACCTCAGCGATGGCGTCGGCAGTGAGGTGTCCCCCATATTCGCGTTGGGCAATCCAGAGGGCAGGCAGCATCGCCGACTTGCGGTCGGGGTAGTGGGCGATGATGGTTTCCAGCTCTTTGATGGCGCGTTCCGAGAAGCGCAGGTTCAGCTCCTCGGGGCGAGGGGGCTTCGGACGCTCGGTAATCCGAATAATCGGCTGCTCCTGCATAGCGTGAATTATACCGTTCAGCGGCGGCGTTTGCTCGCGCCCACCATGCGTTCAATTGCATCTGGCTCGCGGGGCAGGGCGCGGCTGAGGTTCTCCACACCTGTTTCCGTCACCAGGTAATCATCCTCAATCCGAATGCCAATGCCCTCTGCGGGGATGTACAGCCCTGGTTCAATCGTAAACACCATTCCGGGCGCAAGGGGTAGGTTCGGGTCTAGGTCGTGCACATCCATGCCGAGCATGTGCGAGAGGGCGTGCACGAAGAAGTGGTCAAGAGTTTTGAGTTCGCCGTTTTCATCGCGGGCGCGCAGTGGATGGTTGCGGAAAAACGCGACGACTTTTTGATGGAGCTGCGCCAGCGTGATGCCCGGTTTCGCTTCTTTTTCGGCGTACTTGAGGGCGTCTAACACGGCTTGGTAGAGTTCGCGTTGGCGCGGCGTGAATTTGCCAGAGGCGGGGTAGGTGCGCGTGATATCGGCGGTGTAGTAGGAATACTCCGCGCCGATGTCAACCAGCACAAGGTCACCCGCTTGCACGCGTCGCTTGTTAGCGTTGTAGTGGAGGATGCAGGCGTTGGGTCCAGAGGCGATGATCATCGGGTAGCCCTCGCGTTCGGAGCCGTGGCGGCGGAAGGCATCTTGCGCAGCGCCTTCGAGTTCGTACTCGTGCACGCCAGGGGCAAGCCGTTGGGCAAGGGCACGGTGCCCGGCAATGCTCGCCTCGACGGCTTTGCGCATAAGGGCGATTTCTGCGGGCGATTTGATTACACGCAGGCGTGCCATAAGGCGTTCCACGCTGGCGATTTGCGCCTCCGGGTTCGCCTCGCGGATGAGGTCGCCGAGTGCGGTGCGTGCAAGGCGGTTCACAAGCACGCGCGGATGCGCTTTCAACGCCTCGCTGAGGAACTCGCGCAGCTCGCCGCGCTCGCGGATATCTTCAATGCCCGACTCGCGGCGGGTTCGCGCGTTCGGTTCGGGCAGCGCGCCTTCAAACAGGCGCGACACTCGCGACTGACGTGGCAAAAACAGCACCACATCCTCGCTCAACGGGCTGCCTTCGGGCAGCACCACCAACACGCCGTTGATGGCTTCCAGCCCGGTGAGGTACATAAAGTTGCTCTCTTGACGGAATTTGAGGCGTGTGGGAGGCGTGCTCTCGCTGGCGATGATGGCAATCTGGTCGCTTTCAAGCAGTTGGCGCAGTTTGGCGCGTCGTTGAGCATATTCGCTGAGCGGGATGCCCCACAAGG
This sequence comes from Armatimonadota bacterium, assembly GCA_030550775.1. Taxonomy (GTDB): domain Bacteria; phylum Armatimonadota; class Fimbriimonadia; order Fimbriimonadales; family GBS-DC; genus GBS-DC. Next base: position 27,813 of record JAUQOS010000012.1, on the reverse strand, counting down.
TGGGCGCTTCGGCAACCGCCAACCAGCAGCTGCTCAGCAACCACAGCCCCAACCACCATCGCAACGCTGCATTTTGCATGCCGATAGTGTACCTCGCAGGGCAGGTACACTCTATGCCGATGCGGCTGTTGGACCGGTGGATTTTGCGCGAGTTGATTCCGCCGTTGCTGTTTGGCGTGGGGCTGTTCACGGCGCTCGTGTTTGCGGGGGGCTATGTGTTTATGATTACGGAGTATGCCGTAAAAGGCGCGCCCCTGCCACTGGTGATTGAACTTGCCTTACTCTATCTGCCCCAGATTGCGGTGCGCACGCTGCCGATGGGGATGCTGCTGGCGACACTACTGGGATTTGGCAGACTCTCGTCGGATTGGGAAATTACTGCCGCGCGGGCGGCAGGTGTGAGTCTGCGACGGATGATGGTGCCTGTATTTGGGTTGGGTTTGCTGGTGAGTCTTTCGGCGATTGCCTTCAACGAGACGCTGGTACCGTGGGCGACTGAACGCGCCGCACGCATCCGCGCAACGATTTTGGAGCAGCTGCGCCTAACCGAACAACAGGCGTTCGGCTTTCCGCAATACAGCCAAGGACGGCTCGATTCGTATGTGATTGTCGCTGGGGGGCGCGATCCGCAAACCCAGCAACTGTTTCAAGTCACTTTGCTCAAGTATGGCACGGGGGCGCGTCGGGAGCCAGAGGTGGTGCTGTATGCCGAGCGCGCCCGTTGGGACGGTGCCGCTGAGTGGACGCTGTATAACGGGTGGTGGCGCACGGCAGGGGGACAGTACGGTTCGTTTGCGGTGTTTCGTTCCGAGCCAACGCTGAATGTCGCGATCCGCCGCACACCGGTGCAGATTGAGGCGATTTTGACCAATGTGGATGAGCGTTCCTTCCGCCAGCTGCGCGAGCAGATTGAGTATTTTCGGCGCGAGGGGGTGGACAGCGCTCAAGTGCGCCAGCTCACGGTGGAGCTGTATAACAAGATTAATGTGCCGCTGGCGAGCGTGATTTTCGCGCTGTTGGGTGCGCCGTTGGGGGTGCGCCCGCAGCGTTCCAGCCCTGCAACAGGCTTTGCGCTCAGCATCGCGATCATCTTTGTGTATTGGGTGATGGCGCGCTACTTGGTGATTCTGGGGCGCGGGGTGATTGATCCGCTGCTTGCCAGCAGCTTGCCGAATCTGATTGGGGCTGCGCTAGCGATATGGCTGATTCGCAAGCGCGAGCGCGCCGCGTGAGAGCGCAAAACAAGCCATTTTTGCCCCAGTGAACTTTGTCATTCCAAGCCGAAGGCGACGAGTCGCGTGTCAGCGCAAGTTAGGCTAGACTACCTGCGCTGAGGGCAAGCTGTCGCACGGTCGCGGAGCCTCTTATATGAGCGAACACCACCACGCGCCACCACCCAGACACCACCAGCCTGTATCGTCAACCCCCACATATGGGCAAATTCGCCCCCAATTGCCCCAATTCTTGGGCTAAGTGGGGGCAAAGCCCTTGACAAACGCTATCTCATATGCTAAAATATAGCCCAGTGGAGACTCAGTGGTAGCCCAGTGGAGACTTGGTGGTGATTTGCACCGATGGCGCTGTTTCAAGGTGGTAGCACAAATGCCGTAGACGACAAGGGGCGCGTGATTATTCCGCTGCGCTTTCGGGCAAGCCTGGGCGAGCGGTTCATCATGACGCGCGGCTTTGATGGGTGCGTGTTTGTGTTTACCACCGAGCGATGGCAGCAACTGGGCGAGAAGTTCGAGAACGGCGCGACCTTTGACCGTAAGAAGATGGCGTTGCAACGCTTTTTGTACAGCGCGGCATCGGAAGTGACGCCCGACAGCCAAGGGCGTGTGGCTATTCCGCAGGACTTGCGCGAGTGGGCGGGGATTGAGCCGAACTCGGAAGTGGTGATTATGGGCTGTGCGAACCGCGTGGAAATCTGGGCGAAAACACGCTTTGAGCGGTTGATGGATGAAGCGTTGAGCAACAGCGCCGAGTTGATGCAATACGCAACGGAGATTGGAATCTAAGATGCACAAGCCGGTGATGGTGCGCGAGGTGATGGAGTTGCTGAACCCACCTGTGGGCGGCGTGGTGGTGGACGCCACGGTGGGCACGGGCGGGCACGCGCGTGCCCTAGCGGAGCGAATCGGCACAACGGGCACCCTTGTGGCGATTGACCGCGACGCCTCCATGCTCGACCTTGCGCGCCAAAACCTCGCGGATGTGCCGTGCATCGTCTACTATGTCCACGCGGACTATCGCAATTTACCTGAAATACTGCGCGGATTGCAAATTCAAGCGGTGGATGCGATTTTGGTGGATATGGGTGTCAGCAGCGCGCAGTTGGATGACCCGGAACGTGGGATGGCATTTCGCTATGATGCACCGTTGGACATGCGCATGGATAGGGAACAGCCCACCACTGCCTACCACCTGCTGCAGCGGATAAAGATGAACGAGCTGGTGCGCATTTTGCGCGAGTATGGCAACGAGCGTTGGGCGAAGCCGATTGCCCGCGCGATTATCCGCCGTCGCGATCAAGGGCGGATGAACACCACGGGCGACCTTGCGGCTGCCGTTTTGGAAGCGGTGCCGAAAAAGTATCAAGAGAAGCGCATTCACCCCGCCACGCGCACCTTCCAAGCGATACGGATCGCGGTCAATCGCGAACTGGATGAGCTGCAACCCGCGCTGGAGGCAATGGCAGGCTGCCTGAAGGTGGGGGGCGTGATTGCGGTGTTGGCATACCACTCGCTGGAAGACCGCGCCGTAAAGCACGCGTTTCGCAACCTGAGCCAGCGCGCGCGTGCGTTGGCAGGTGTTGGTGGGGGAGAGCCGAGCAGTGTTTCTACGCCTGTGCTGGAGATTTTGACCCCCAAGCCGTTGGAGCCGAGCGAAGCGGAGGTGCAAGAGAATCCGCGTGCCCGCAGCGCTAAACTGCGCGCTGCACGGCGCGTGGCATAACGGGAGGAAGCAGATGCCAGCCACAGCGAAACCGAAGGCAGTGCAAACGGCGGCAAGTGTGCCAAAACCGAACACCGTGCCTCGAGCGAGGCCTCGCTCAGCGCGCCCGAAGCCACGCCCACAACGCCCGCTGTTGCCCCTCGTTATTATAGGTGCGGTGCTTGCTACTCACCTTAGCGCAACAGCGATGCTCAACTGGGAAACTGCCCGCCGCGAGAGCTTGCGCCGCGAAATAGACCGCGTACGCCTCAATATAGAGAAACTCAGAGGGCAACTGGCAGTGTACACCGATGAGGTGGCGGTGCGCCGCTGGGCGGAGCAGGCAGGGATGGTGCGTGTAGATACCCAGCCCGAGTTGACAATTGTCGGCTTCGAGGCGCCCACGCTACCTACCCAGCCACTCGCGCTGCACTTGCGCGAATAGGGAGGGATCCAAATGGCAACGCGGCGTGCAACCGTGCGCCACACAACTGTGCGCTTGAAAACGGACGAGCTGCGTCGGGCGCAGTGGCTCGGCGCCGCGTTGGCATTCGGCGGAGCTGCGCTGGCTGCACGCTTGGTCCAGCTGCAGGTGATTCAGCACGATCAACTGCGTGCGGAGGGCGAGCGCCGACGCCGGCATAGGCGCACACTGTTGGCAAAGCGGGGCGCGATCCTTGATCGCCATCACAAGCCACTAGCGACAAGCGACCTGTGCTGCCACATCGCTATCGACCCGATGAGCGTGCGCGATGTACCCCGTGCGGCACGCGTGCTCGCTGCGCACTTAGGCGAAAGCGAGGAGTTCTGGCGGGACCGTCTCCTGCAAGCGCGCGGGGAGGGGCGACGCTACCTGCGCCTTGCCCAGCGCGCCCCGCTGGAACGATACGACCAGTTGCGCCACGCCCTGCGCCAAGCGTTCAAGCCCTACAGGCGCGACGAGCAGCCCGTGCTCACGCGTGAGTTGGTGCCCATCCGCACTTACCTTCAGCCAACGCTTGCCCCGCAGGTCATCGGGCTAACGCAACCCGTAGAGAGCGGGGCAGAGGGCAACTTCCTGAGGGCTGTAAGCGGCATTGAGCGCGCCTACGATACGCGTTTAGCGGGCAAAAACGGCATTGAAGAGGGCGAGCTGGCGCCTGGGGGTGTGCTGATTCCAGAAACCGTCCAGCGGCGCGTGGTGCCCGTCGATGGGGAACCCGTGCGCCTCACACTAGACGCAGCTATCCAACAAGCTGCTGAAGACGCTCTGGAGCAGCTCTGGCGTAAACATCAGCCCATGGGTGCGCTTATGTTGGTGCTGGAGCCGCAGTCGGGCGATATTTTGGCGATTGCCAACCGCCCGACCTTTAATCTGGCGACGCGCGAAGGCTTGCGCGTGCCGCGCACGAACAGCCCCACTGAGCGCGAACGCGCGATGGAGCCACTGCGCAACCGCGCGGTGGAGTTTTTGTACGAGCCGGGCTCAACCGTCAAACCGTTAGTGGTCGCTGCGCTGCTGAGTGAGGGGCGTTTGAGCGCAGGCATGCAGTTTTTCTGCGCTGGTGCATACAAGGTGGCAAGCAAGCGCATTCGCTGCGTGGTGGAAGGGCGCGGCCGCGGGCACGGCATGCAGACGCTGGAAGATACTCTGTGCCACTCATGCAATGTGGCGATGGCGCAGATAGGGCAGCGCGTGGGGCTGGAGGGCGTGTATCGCGCACTGCAACGGTTTCACTTATTTGAGCCAACGCGGGCGGGCTTTGCCTACGAGGCAGTGGGACGCACGACTCCACCTGACAAGGTACGGTGGGGCAGGGAGGTGCGTGCAGCAAACCTTGCCTTCGGGCAGGGGCTGTTGGTGTCGCCATTGGCGCTGGCAGCGGCATATGGTGCGTTGGCAAATGAGGGGCGATGGGTTGCGCCGCGGATAGCCCTGGAACCTGCCCTTGCACGCCCCGAACCTCAGCAGATAGTACAGCCTGCCGATGCCCGCTTGGTGATGCGCGGGCTGGTGCGTGCAGTGGAGGCAGGCACAGGCAAAGCCGCCCAACTGAAGGGCTATCTGGTAGCGGGAAAAACGGGCACGGCGCAGAAAGCTTTACCGAACGGGCGGGGTTATGCGCCAGGCAAGTATGTGGCATCATTTGTGGGCATCGTGCCCGCCGACGCGCCACGCGCCGTGATTTTGGTGATGGCAGATGAGCCGCAACGCGGCTACTACGGCGGCGAGGTGGCTGCCCCCGCGTTCCGACAGCTGGCGCAGTTTTTGATGTGGTACTGGCGCATTCCGTCGTCACGACACAAAAGCATCGTGCCGCGCAGCTTCAGCCGCCCGTTGGGGTGACGAGCCATGCGATTGAGTGAACTCACTCAGGGCTTGCCAATTGTGTGGGCACACGGAGATGCCGAAATTCGCGGCATCTGCGTTGACTCGCGCCGCGTGCAGCCGGGCGACCTGTTCGTGGCGATTGTTGGGCGTCAGCGCGACGGGCATCAGTTTATTACCGACGCCTTGCAGCGCGGCGCCGCTGCCGTGTTAGTACAAGCTGGTAAGCACAACGGAGCGTTCACGAAAGTGCCCGACGCCGTGTACTATGTTGTGCCCGATACGCGCGATGCTCTCTGGCGCATCGCCCAACGCTTCTACGGTGATCCCAGCCGCCACCTTATCGTTGCAGGCGTGACGGGCACTAACGGTAAAACCACCACCACCCACATGGTGCAGAAAATCTTGGCGGCTGCGGGCAAGCCGACGCTGATTGTGGGCACTTTGGGCGCGTGGATTGAATACCCCAATGGCACACGCCACCCGATCGCTGAAGAGGGCGAGTTCACCACACCTGAGGTATATCAACTGCAAGCGATGCTGCGCTGCGCCTTAGACATAGGCGCGCAAGCAGCCGTAATGGAAGTTTCTTCGCACGCGCTGGATCAAAAACGCGCGGACGGTGTGCGCTTTGATGTGGGCGTATTCACGAACCTCACCCAAGACCATCTGGACTATCACGGCACGATGGAGGCCTACGCCCAAGCCAAGTTGCGCCTGTTTACGGAACTGGCAGAGCAGGGGGGCAAGCCGTTCAAGGCGGTCATCAATGTAGACGATGCGTGGGGCAGACGATTTGCCGCTAAAGCGCGTGGGGCAGTGTACACCTACGGGCAGTCGGAAAGCGCGTGGGTGCGCGCCACCGAGGTAGAGTTCCGCACCGACGGACTGCGCTTTACCGTGCGCACGCCTGGATACGAAGATACCACCTTCGAGTTGCGGCTGATTGCGCCTTACAACCTCTACAACGCGCTGGCAGCAATCGCCACAGGATTGGCGCTGGAGCTGCCGATGGAAGCGATTCAGCGTGGTTTGGCGCAACTCACTCAGGTGGCAGGGCGGTTCCAGCGCGTGCCTATTGATGCCGACTACCAGGTTGTGGTGGACTTTGCCCACACGCCCGACGCACTGCAGCGTGTGCTGGAAGCAGGGCGTATGCTCAACCCCACGCGCCTGACCGTGCTGTTTGGCTGCGGGGGCGACCGCGACGCCACGAAACGCCCGCTAATGGGCAAAATCGCGGCGGAACTTGCCGACCGCGTGATTTTGACCTCCGACAACCCCCGTACCGAAGACCCCACGCGGATTTTGGAACAGATTTTGGCAGGCGTCCCCGAATCGCTGCGCTACAAAGTAGCCCTGGTAGAGGTAGATCGCCGACGCGCGATTGAGTACGCCTTGCACACGGCACAATCGGGCGAACTGGTGCTGCTGGCAGGCAAGGGGCACGAACCGTACCAGATCATTGGCACCGAAAAGCTACCTTTCAGCGATATTGAAGTCGCGCAGGAGGTGGCAGGAGCGAAGCGATGAAACGAGCGATGCACTTATCGGAGGTCATTGAAGCCACAGGCGCAAAGCCGCTGAACATTGCGCTGGAGCCCCATGCCAAACGCGCCGCAACCTTGCCACTGTTCGAAACGGCGGAGCAGGGCAGAGCGCACTCCATCACGGGCGTGAGCATCGACAGCCGCCTTGTGGAGCCGGGCGACCTGTTCGTCGCACTACGCGGCAATCGCACCGACGGACACCAGTATTTGCAAGAGGTGTTTGAACGCGGAGCGGTCGCAGCACTGGTGGAGTATGTGCCGCTGGGCGCAGAGGAGATGCCCCTGCTGCGCGTGCCCAACACCGTGCACGCCTTAGGGCAACTGGCACGCCACTACCGACGCCAGTTCAACGCCACCGTGATCGGTATCACCGGCAGCACTGGGAAGACCACCACCAAAGAGATGGTCGCCACGGCGTTGGAGGCGGGCTACCCGCGCGCTGTGCATAAAAACGCAGGAAACTTTAACACTGAAATCGGTGTGCCCCTCACGCTGTTTGGCTTGGACGAGTCGCACCGCTTTTTGGTGCAAGAGATGGCAATGCGTGGGCGTGGGCAGATTGCCTACCTCGCGGAAATCGCCGAGCCGACTGTGGGCATTCTCACCCAAATCGGCTGGTCGCACATTGAGCAGTTGGGCAGTCGCGAGGCGATTGCCGAAGCGAAATCGGAACTGCTGCAGGCGTTGCCCCCGAACGGCATCGCGGTTTTGCCGCGCGACGACAAGTTCTACGAGCTGCTCCGTGCCCGCTGTGGTTGCCATACCGTTTACACTTTTGGGCGACATCCCGACGCCGACGCCCGCTTGGTGCGCGTGCAGCTGGGCGAGAACCACACCGCGGGTGAGGTGGAGCTGAATCTGCCCAGTTTCCAAGCGCGCGTTTGGCTGGAGTTGCCTTACTTGGGCGAACACCTGCTTGTTAACGCCACCGCCGCGTTGCTGACAGCTACTCTGTTGGGCGTTGACCCCTATGCTGCTGCTCACGCCCTGCGCGACCTGCAACTGCCCGAAATGCGCATGGCGGTGCAGAAACAGCCCGGCGGCTGGCTGCTCATCAACGATGCCTACAATGCCAACCCCGATTCGATGCGTGCCGCGTTACAAGTGCTGCTCACGCAAGTGCCCGCGCGGCGGCGCATCGCTATCTTGGGCGACATGAAGGAACTGGGGGCATACAGCATGCGCCTCCACTGGAGCTTAGGGCGTTGGCTGGCAGGGCAACCGCTGGACTATCTGGTCTTGGTCGGAACCGAAGTGCTATGGACGGCAGCTGCTGCCAGGGAGGGCGGTTTTCCTGCTAGCCGACTGCTGCACTTTGAAACGCCTCAGCAAGCGGGCGAGTGGCTGATGCGCACGGTGCAACCTGGCGATTGCGTGCTGCTGAAAGGCTCGCGAGCGCTGGGGCTGGAGCAAGTGGTGATGCGATGAACGCGCTTGTAGCGTTTCTGGCGGCGGCGCTGACCAGTTGGCTGCTGGGCAAGCCTGTGATTGGCTGGCTGGCGCGAATCAACGCACGCCAAACGGTGTACGCCTACGCGCCCGAAACCCATCGCCCCAAGGAGGGCACGCCCACGATGGGAGGCTTCCTGATGATACTGGGCGTGCTGGCGGGCATGTTGGTGTGGGGCATGGCGCACAGGGGCGAGAACCTGACTCTTACGCTAGTAATTTTCGCGGGCGCGCTGTGGTTCGCGGCGATTGGACTGCTGGACGACTACTGGATACAGCGTCTCACGGGACGGCGCGGGCTGGAGTGGAAGTCGAAGCTGGCGTTGCAACTGGCGGCGGCGGCGGTGAGCGTGTATATGCTGTGGCAGGCGATGCCCCCGCCGGTGATGGACGAGTCGCTACGGGTATTCACAGGCGAGGGCTTCGGTACACTGGCGTTGGAGTTCGGCTGGGGCTACTACCTGCTGGCGGTGTTGTGGGTGGTCGGCTGGGTGAATGCGTTCAACTTAACGGATGGCTTGGACGGCTTGGCGGCGGGGCTGACGGCGATTGCGTTCCTGCCGCTGTGCAGCTACGCAGGTTTCATGGCAGGTGCGGAGTACGCGCCGATGCTGCTGGGCGCGTGTGTAGGCTATTTGTGGTGGAATGTGCATCCTGCGAAGGTGTTCATGGGCGACACAGGCTCGATGTTTCTGGGCGCGAGTTTCGGGCTGCTGACGCTGCGGATGATGCTTTCCTCGCCGACATGGCTGACTGCGGCGAGTTATGCGCTGATTGGCGGCGTATTCGTGATTGAGATTTTGAGCGTGGTGGTGCAGCTGAGTTCGGTGAAGCTGCGCGGAGGCAAGCGGATTTTCAAAGCAACGCCCATCCACCATCACTTTGAGTTGTTGGGCTGGTCAGAGCCGACGATAGTGATGCGGTTTTGGTTGCTGGGCGCGCTGTTTGCCGTAGCGGGGCTGCTCTTGATGGAGTTGTTATAGCCTTTGGAAACAGGTGAGCTTATGGACTTCACGGGCAAGCGTGTGGCAGTGATTGGAGCAGGGCGGAGCGGCTATGCCGCAGCTGTTGCGCTACTCGCTCGCGGCGCAGCGGTAGAGGCGTACGATCGTCAGCCGCAGAGCGCATTGCCCCACGCCGAACTGCTTGCCCAACGAGGCATTCCTCTCTACGCCCAAACCGAAGCCCCTGCGAGGCTGAACGGCTACGATATCGTCATCGTCAGTCCTGGGGTGCCGCCGACGCATCCCGTGTTCGAGCAGGCTACAACCGCAGGCGTGCCTGTTTGGAGCGAGATCGAACTGGCATATCGCATCAGCCACGCGCCCATCGTCGCGATTACGGGCACCAACGGCAAGACGACCACAACCGCGCTCGTTTACCACATGCTGCGCACGATGGGGCTATCGGCATACCTGTGCGGCAACATCGCTGGCACCGAAAACGACCTCACGCTCACCGAGGCAGCGGAGCGCGCGCAGCCTCACGAGTGGCTGATCGCCGAAGTGAGTTCGTTCCAGCTGCTGCACACCCTTACCTTCCGCCCACGCATCGCTGTGATTACGAACATCCGTCACGATCACTTAGATTATCACGGCAGCTGGGAAGCGTATGCGCAAGCGAAAGGCAAGATTTTAGCCAATCAAACTGCCGACGATTGGGCGGTGCTCAACCGTGATGATGCGGGCATTCGCTGGCTATTGGAGCACGGGGGAGCAGGGCAGGGAAGGGCGCAAATCGTCTGGTTTTCGGCAGATGAACCGATTGTGCAACTTTTTGACAAAACCTTAGACCTTTCAGCAACACCGATGCCCGCCCTACAGGGCAAACATAACTTGGAGAACGCGCTTGCGGCGGCTCAGGTGGCAGCGATTTTAGGGGGGCGGGCAGACCAAGTGCGCGATGCGCTTGCCACCTTTCGGGGCGTGCCGCATCGGATGGAGTTGGTGGGCGCGTGGGCAGGTGTGCGCTACATCAACAACTCCATGTGCACCAACGCCGATGCGCTGGAGCAGTCGCTCCGAGCCACCCCAAAGCCGTGTCTTGTCATCGCAGGGGGTGTGGACAAGAACAACAGTATCCAGCAGCTGGCGCAATCGCTGGCGCACTATGCCCGTTATGTGCTGCTGATTGGGCGTGATGGACGTGCAATTGGGGAAGCGTTGCAGCAGCGCGGCTATCCAGACTGGGAGTATACCGAGACGCTGGAACGGGCGGTTGAGCGCGCCCGTGCGCTTGCGAGAGCAGGGGAGACAGTGATTCTCGCGCCAGGCTGTGCCAGTTTTGACCAGTTTCGCAACTTCGCGGAGCGCGGGGAGCGCTTCAAGCAACTGGTGAGGGAGGCGTTCGCATGCGTCGGATGAGTTATGGTTATGGGGCGGCAGCGGTGCTGGAGCCGCCGCGCGCTCGTGTGCCCGCCGCATCGGCAGCTCGCGCGCGCCCGCATCCGTTGCTAATCGCGTTGCCGTTTGCCTTGGCGTTGGTGGGGCTGGTGTTCCAAGCCAGCGTGGCGATTGCCGAGCTGCTGCGCAGCGAAACCGCTGCTTCCACAAGCGCGTTTTGGAAAGCGCTGCGCCCAGTGGTAATGCAGTCGCTATGGTTGGGCATCGGCGGTGTTGTGATGGGCATAACTGCTCTAAAGCGCGGGCGATTCTGGATCAGCCTTGCATGGCTTGCGCTGCTGCTGGGGCTGGTGGGCTTGCTGTGGTTAGAGCTGCGTTTGCCCAACACCGTGCGCATTCAAGGCGCAACCCGCTGGATTGGCGTGTCGCTGCCTGGGCTCGGTTCGTTCACCATCCAACCCGCCGAGTTCTACAAGCTGGCGACGCTGTTGTGGTTTGTGGCAATCTATGGCGCGACGCGCCCCCGCTGGACGCTGGGCACCAAGCTGGGCACCTTGTTGTGGCTGCTGGGCATCGCGCTGATTGTGCGCCAACCCGACAAAGACACGGCAGGACTGGTGTTTTTGATAGGCTTTGTGGTAGCGTTTCTGGGCGGAATGCGCTGGCGCAATGTGATGTTGGTCGTGCTCAGTGGCGTGCTGATTGGCGGGGCTTTGGTGATTACGCCAGTGTTGCTCAGTGTTGCCCGCAACGAGCCGCTGGAGCAGCAGCCGGGCGCGTATGTGGTCAAGCGCGTTTTGGCGATGCTCAACCCCGAGGCATATGCCCAAGACGCAGCCTACCAGATGCTGCGTGCCAAGATAGCAGTAGGTAGTGGTGGGCTGTGGGGGGTGGGCATCGGTGAAGGGCGCGAGAAACGCCACCTACCCGCTGCCGAGAACGACTACATCTTCGCCACCATCGCCGAAGAGACGGGGCTTGTTGGCAGTTTGGCAGTGTTGGGCATGCTCGCTCTGTTAGTATGGGCGTGCTTTGACAGCGGGGCGCGTGCCCCCACGCGTGCAGGCAGGCTCTACCTGTTTGGTTTGGGCTGCTGGATAGGCATCGGCGCGCTGATGAATATCGGCATGGCAACGGGTTTGCTGCCCACGATGGGCTTGCCGTTGCCCTTCGTAAGCGCGGGCGGCTCCGCCCTGGTGAGCCTGATGGCGGCAATCGGCATCGGGGTTGCGCTTATGCGCGACCCCCTATAGCCACTGTGTCCTCGCCACTCCTACGGAGAGACCATGAACGTTGCAATCGCAGGCGGTATTACGGGCGGACATCTGTTTCCTGCGCTGACCGTAGCGCAGGCACTCCAAGCACGCGGGCATGCCGTGTTGTATCTCGGTGCTAAGCACGGCATTGAGGGGCGCGTGCCCCTGCCTGTGCCCCATGTCCTGCTGGAGATGAGCGGGCTACGCTCCACGAAGCGCACGCCGTGGTCGGTGGTGCTCACGATTTGGCGCGCCAGCCGCGAAGCCCGTCGCCTGCTCCAAGAGTTCGGTGCAGAGCTGCTGTTCACAACAGGGGGCTATGCTTCCATACCCATTGCGATGGCGTACTTGAGACAAGGTCAGGGGCTGGTGCTGCTGGAGCCAGATGCCTTGCCGGGCAAGGCTAATCGCTGGCTGGCGCGACGCGCCCACACGGTGTGCATCAACTTCGAGGAGGCAGCTCACGCCTTTCGCGGAGTGCCGGTGGTGCGTACGGGCTTGCCATTGCGCCCTGAAGTGTACCAACCGCACTTGGAGCAGGGCAGGGCGCGCGCACATTTTGGGCTCAAACGCGAGCTGTTCACCGTGTTGGTGGTGGGTGGCAGTCAAGGGGCACAGTCGCTGAACGAGGCGGTGCTCAACACGGTGCAATATCTGCCGTCGGGAGCGCTGCAGTGGTTGCATCTTACGGGCGAGCAACATTTTGATTTAGTGCGCGCCACTGCCGAGCGACTGGGGCTAAATGGCAACTACTATCCGCGTCCGTTCCTTAGCGCGCAGGAGATGGGCATTGCCTACCGTGCCGCCGATGTGGTGGTGGGGCGGGGCGGGGCAGGTAGCCTCACCGAGTTTGCACTCAACGGATTGCCGATGATTATCGTGCCATATCCGCACGCGGCGGGGGGGCATCAACGGTATAATTCACAGGCGTTGGCGACACGAGGCGCAGCGCAAGTAATTGAGCAAGCGGACCTGTCCCCCCAAGTGTTGGCGGAGCGGCTGCTTGCCCTGCGCGACTGCCCCAACTTGCGCGCGCACATGCAAACCGCCGCGCGCCAGTGGGCAATCCCCAACGCGACCGAGCGTGTCGTGCAATTGCTGGAGGAGGTTGGCGCATGTATTCGCCCACAGGCATTCGGCTAACCACGCAGCGCGAACCCGAGCCGACCACGCGCTTTCATTTAGTGGGCATCGGCGGGGCAGGCATGTCGGCTCTGGCGCGCTGGCTGCATCATAAAGGCATTTCCGTGAGCGGCTCCGACCTTGTAGAATCACCCACGCTGGAAGCGCTGCGCACACTAGGCATTGACGCCTATACCCCACACGATTCCACTCGCATGGGGCAACCCGACTGGCTGGTGGTCTCCGACGCCATCCACCCCGACAACCCCGAAGTGATCGAAGCGTTGCGCCGCGACCTGCCCATCTGGCGACGCTCACAGCTGCTGGCATGGCTGCTGCGCGACTACAAAGTCATCGCTATCGCGGGTACGCACGGCAAATCAACCACCACCGCGATGACCGCTACCATCTTAGAGGCTGCTGGTTATGACCCGACCGTGCTCATCGGCGCCGATGTGCCGATGCCACCTCCATGGCAGGGCAATCTCCGCCTAGGCAACAGCGAATGGGCAGTGGTGGAAGCCTGCGAGGCGTACGACTCGTTCCTTGACCTGCATCCCTACATTGCACTTATCACCAATATCGAGGCAGACCATTTAGATTATCACGGCACATTTGATCGGTTGTTGAAAAGTTTTGCGAATTTCGCTAAGCGCGTGCCGTCGGAGGGCTATCTGATTGCCTGCGGCGATAGCCCTGGCGTGCGCCAAATGGCGAAACTGCTGCACGGCATGGGCGGGCACGAGCGACCGCCTATCCTGTATGGGCTGGGGGCGCACAACGACTTAGAAGCGGAAATCATCGAGCGTACGCCGACCTACACCGAGTTCCGTGTGCACAACAGCCACTGGCTTTCCGACGCGGAGCCGATTGTGCGCATCCCCTACTTGGGCGAGCAGAATGTGCAGAATGCGCTAGGGGCAATCTGCATTGCGCTGCTGTTAGGCGTCCCCACTGACACGATTGTGAGCGCACTGGCGCAGTTTCGAGGCGTGAAACGCCGCCAAGAGATTGTTGGGGAGGCGATGAGCATTACACTCGTGGATGACTACGCGCACCACCCCACCGAAATCCGCGCTGCGCTGAGTGCCCTGCGCCAACGCTTCCCCAATCGGCGGGTTGTGGTGGTGTATCAGCCCCATCTATATAGCCGCACGCGCGACCAACTCCACGGGCTCATTGACAGCCTTGCAATGGCGGATTTCGTAGTGGTGACCGATATCTACCCCGCACGCGAGCAGCCGATTCCGGGCGTTAGTGCCGCACTGATTGCCGACGGCTTGCTGGAGCGCGACACACCACCCACCCTGTATGTGCCTGTGAAGGAGCAGATCCCGCAGCGGCTGACGCCTTACCTGCGCCCCAACGATGTGGTGGTGCTGATGGGCGCGGGCGACATTGATAAAATCGCGCCGCTGCTGCTGCGCCGTCTGGAAGCACGCGGGCAAGTGCGTCGCCTCACGGTGGCGGTGTTGATGGGGGGCGACTCGCCCGAACGCGATGTGTCGCTGCTGTCGGGCATGCGCGTGATCCAAGCGTTGGATCCTGTCAAATACCATGCAATTCCTGTTGACCCATCGCTGCGGAGGGGCAAAGAGGGCTTCTGGGGGCTGGAAGAGCTGCTTACCCGCGAGCGACCCGATGTGGCGTTCATCGCGCTGCACGGCAAACACGGCGAGGACGGCTCGATTCAGGGCTTGCTGGAGTTGTTGGGCATCCCCTATACAGGCTCAGGCGTGCTTGCGAGTGCGCTGGCGATGAACAAGTTCGCTGCTAAGACGCTGTTTCGCGAGGCGGGGCTGACCACGCCCGAGGCGCTGCTGGTTTGCGACGCCGACGACATGACCCTGCTGCGCATTCAGCGGCGGCTGCAACTCCCGCTGATGGTCAAGCCCAATCAAGGGGGCTCCACACTGGGTGCAATGCGCGTGTTTCACTGGCACGAGCTGCCCCGCGCCTTGCACAAGGCACTCGCCTACGACACCGCCGCGCTGGTGGAGGAGCTAATCCAAGGTATCGAGGTGTCAGTGCCCGTGCTAGGCAAGCGCGAGCCGCAGGCGCTGCCCCCTGTCGAAATCGTGCCCAAAGGCGGTTATTACGACTTCCAAGCCAAGTATGTGCCTGGCGCCACCGAAGAGATTGTGCCCGCGCGCCTGCCTCAAGAAATCCTGCACTTGCTTCAGGAAACGGCGGTCGCCGCGCACCTGGCGCTAGGCTGCGCGGGCATGAGCCGCGTGGACATAATTGTGCGCGACACAACCCCGTATGTGCTGGAGGTGAACACGATACCAGGCTTGACGCCCACCTCACTGCTGCCGCGTAGCGCAGAGGCAGCGGGCATCAGTTTTAGCGAACTGATTGAACGCATCCTCAGCGACGCACTGGAGGGCGTATGAAAGTGCGCAAGCGTGAGCGTGGTGTGCGTGTGCGTATTCACACGGGGACGCCTCTGCCGCCGCTGACGGTGGCAGAACCGCCGCGGGCAGCTTCCATAACGCCCTCACGTCCCGCCGCTGCGCCTAAGCGTACCGCTGTGCCCATTCAGGAGCCGACAGGTAAGTTCCGCCTCACGCCGCCTGCCAAGCCGATGGCGCGGCGCGTCCGCAAACCGAGCCGATGGGCGCCACTGGGACGCTGGCTGTGGCGAAATGCCGAGCCGCTAGGATGGGCAGCGGTGCTGAGCGCACTCGTGCTAAGCCTTTGGTTCTCGCCGCGCACGCAAATCACGCGTGTACAGGTGTATGGCGTGCCGCCGCAGGCGCACCGAGCCGTGGAATCGCTGATTCGCACCCACTGGCGCACGCCGCTTGCGCTCTCCGACGCTCCGCGCCAACTGGAGCGCACTTTACTCGCGCTGGACTGGGTACAAGCAGCGCACTGGCGTGCTGCAGGTGTCGGGCAGGTGGCAGTGTATGTACAACCGCGCACGCCCTTCATCGCCGTTGAAGATGCTCAAGGCACACGCCTATGCCTCGATCCAGCAGGACTCGCCTTTGTACCCCCGAACCTTAGCAGATCCCCTTTCGCGGGTGTGATTCGGCTGAGCGATGGCTACCAACTACCCACGCGCGGGGCATTGGTGGAAGGCGAGATGCGTAAGGCGTTTACGATTCTACAGGCACTGCATTCGCACCGCGAGGTTATGCAACCGCGTGTGCAGCTTTCGCGGACGCACGGTATTCGCCTGTGGCTGAGCGTGAAACGCGGTTCCGAAACCGTGCCGTTGCAAGTGCGCTTCGGCGATGCCCGCGCCTTGCCCACGCAGCTGGCGACCTTATCGCGCATTCTGGAGTTGCCCACCGACGCGCTGCGCCGCTGGGCATACATTGATATTAGCACCCCACACGCAGAAGCTGCCAAACCCCATCACTCAGGGGGTGAGCCACTATGAGCGAAAACCGCCTCTACCAAAAACTGGTGTTTTTCTCCATCTGGTTGGTTATCGGGTTGCTGCTGGGGCTGGCGTTCAAGGAGCAGACCCGCATCCGCACCGCTGAGCTGCCCAGCGCACGCTTGCCCGAACTCGCCCGCGCCTATGTGCAGGAAAAACAATCCAACGCCGCCCTAGAAGAAGAGATTCGCCAACTGCGCCAACGCATCAACGAACTGGAGACCGCCTTCGCCAGCGGCGCCAAGCAAGCCGAATTGCTGAGCCAGAGCTTGCAAGAAGCAAAAATGATTGCCGGTCTGCTGGAAGTGGAAGGACCAGGCATTGAGCTTATCCTGCGCGACAGCGCGCGCAAACCGTCGGGCGAATCGCTGGAGCAGCTGCTGCCTGAGCTGTACACCATCCACGATTACGATTTGCTGCGCGTGGTGAATGAGCTGCGTCAAGCGGGCGCAGAGGCAATCAGTATCAACGGACAGCGTATCGTCGCCACTACGGGCATTCGCTGCACGGGACCAGTGGTGTATGTCAACGATGTGAAAATGGCTTCGCCGTTCGTTATTCACGCGATTGGCGACCCCAAAACGCTGATTGGCGCGCTGGAGATGCCCGGCGGCGTCCTCAGCGACATCAAAAGCGTTGATCCCAAGATGGTACAACTGAAAGCGTTGGACAAGGTGCGCATACCTGCTTACAGCGGTTCCACACAGTTTCGGTACGCGCGCCCTGTCTCAGCGCAGGAGGTGAAGCCATGATTGCGGTTGGCATGTTAGGACTGATAATCGGCGTCATCATCGCGACGCTTGTGTTGAATGTGTCGCTGCCCGAGGAATGGGCTGCCTACTTGTCGCTGGCAGCATTAGCAGGCTTGGACACCGCTTTTGGTGGTTGGCGCGCTTCGCTGGAAGGGCGCTTCCACGCCGATGTGTTCATCTCAGGCTTTATTGTGAACGCGCTGTTGGCAGCCCTGCTAGCGTACTTGGGCGACCGCATCGGTGTTGACCTATTTTTAGCAGCGGTCGTTACGCTGGGCGGGCGGATGTTTCTTAATCTCTCCTTAATCAGGAGGTATTATCTGAACCAGTTTGCGCTGAGGCGGCAACGAGGATGACGCTTATTGTGGGATTAGATATTGGCACAACAAAAGTGTGTTGTTTAGCGGTGCGGCGCCATGCAGATGGAACGCTGCAGCCTGTGGGCTATGGCGTCGCGCCGTGCCGCGGATTGCGCCAAGGGCAAGTGGTTGATATGGAGCAGACAGTCGCCGCCATTCAACAAGCGGTGCACGAGGCGCAAACGATGGGCGAAATCACCATCACAGGTGCGATTGTAGGTGCCACAGGCGAGCATATTGAGTCTATGCAGCGGCGGGCGGAAATCACCATTACGCGCCCCGACCGTGAGGTCACAGCCGAAGACTTAGAACGCCTACGCCTCCAGTTGCAACAGGTGCACCTACCCCCTGATCGCGAGCTGATGCACACACTGATACGACAATACATTCTGGATGGGCAACCAGGTATCATTAATCCCCTTGGGATGAGCGCGTCGCATTTGCAGGCAGAGGCGACGCTGATTACAGGAAGTATAACTTTTTTGCAGAATCTTAGACGCAGTGTAGAGCGCGCAGGCTTGGAGGTGCAGGCGATGGTTCTGGAGCCGTATGCGTCGGGGCTGGCGGTGCTAAGCCCTGAGGAACGCGAGGTCGGGGCTGCCTTGATTGATATCGGAGGTGGCACGACCGATGTCGCGGCGTTCAAGGAGAACGGATTAGTGTTCTCCAGTGCGGTGCCAATTGGGGGCAACCAAGTCACGCGCGATGTGTACATTCTGTTTCGCTTGGCGAATCCTGAGGAAGCCGAGCGACTGAAACGCGAATATGGCAGCGCGCTGGCAGCGCGCGTGCCCGAAGAGGAGCGGGTATCCTATCGCGAAATGGGCACACAGGTGGAGCGCCGGGTACCTCGGCGCCTCTTCTCGGAGGTGATTGAGGAGCGAATGCGGGAGATTTTGGAGCTGGCGCGAGACGAGTTGCAGCGCTCGGGGCTGTATAACGAGCTTGCGGCAGGCATCGTGTTGACTGGGGGCGGCTCGAGCCTACCGTGCACTGCCGAGCTGGGGCGGCAAGTGTTCGACGGTTTGCCCGTGCGGATTGGGGCGCCGCAGATAGGGAGCATCCAGCTACCGTCCGCGCTGCAACATCCTGCATTCGCAACCGCCGTTGGGCTAACCCTCTACGGCGCGCTTACTCAACCCGACCCACCAACGGCCCCTATGCCAGCCCAACTATGGCAGCGCATCGTTCAAAAGTTCAAACGCTGGTTTAAGCACTCTTCCTAACAACTCTCTGCAATAGGAGAACCATCATGGCAAAGGATCGCATAACCCATCGAGAGTCGCATCATCCATCCGAGCTGATAGAAGCACAAGCCGTCATCAAAGTGGTCGGCGTCGGCGGCGGTGGCGGGAACGCCGTCAACCGCATGATTGAGGTGGGCGTGCAAGGCGTGGAGTTCATCGCGATGAACACCGATGCCCAGGTGCTCAACAAGTCGCGGGCGCCTATCAAAATGCAGTTGGGCATCGGCATCACGCGCGGTTTAGGGGCAGGGGGCAACCCCGAAACTGGGCGCAGCGCCGCCGAAGAGAGCCGCCACGAAATCCGCAAAGTGCTGGAGGGTGCAGACCTCGTGTTCATCACCGCTGGGCTGGGCGGCGGAACCGGCACGGGCGCTGCCCCCGTCATCGCCGAAATCGCCCAAGAACTGGGCGCACTCACCATCGCCGTCGTCACCAAACCGTTCCGCTTCGAAGGTCCCCGCCGTTGGAAAGTCGCCGAAGAAGGCGCGCAGCTTTTGCGCAAACATGTCGACGCGATGATTGTCGTGCATAACGACCGCCTCATCAATGTGTCTGAGCGCACGACCACGATGACCGAGGCATTCCGCATGGCAGACGATGTACTGCGCAGCGGGGTGCAAGGCATCTCCGACATTATCAACTATCCGGGCGAGATCAATGTGGACTTTGCCGATGTGCGCACCATCTTTCAAGGCGCAGGCACTGCGTTGATGGGCATCGGCAAAGGCACCGGCGAGAACCGTCTCGTCCAAGCCGTGCAGGAAGCATCCACCAGCAAGCTGCTGGAGACTTCCATCTACGGCGCACGCCGCCTGCTGGTCAACATCACCACAGGCGAGGACATCGGCATTTTCGAAGTGCAAGAGGCGATGAACCTGCTATATGAGATGACTGACCCCGATGAGGCAAACATCATCTTCGGGCATGTCATCAAGCCCGGCATGGTAGATGTGGTGCAAGTGACGGTGTTGGCAACGGGCTTTCCTGAGGAGCCAGTGCGGGCGCCGCAGGCGGCTGCGCAAATAGAGTCGCGCCCTGCGGGGCATCCGCTGGAGTTGGGGCAGACGGGCTGGCGCACGGGCACCACACCGCCGTCACGCGCCGCAACGCCTGAGCCGCCACGCAACTTCCCGTCCGAGCGACCCACATCTGCCGATACACGCCCCTCGCGCGAAGACCTCGAAGTGCCTGCGTTCCTGCGCCGCCGCGGGCAGTAGCAACAAAGGCGCAGCTTTTCACTTCACTCGGAATGACAAGGCAAATCCTTGTCATTCCGAGCTGAAGGCGGAGAACCCGAAATCATCCGAATTGCTTCCTACACACTGAGAGGCAGTCAAGCAATAGATCGCTGAAGCCACCTCGTACAACCCCACGCTTACGAACGCTCGCTTATTAGCGGGGGTAACCACACAAAATCACCCAGCGCAGCACGCACTTGCACGGGTTGACCGCTGGGCGGTAGGGGCACAATCACGCGAGTGGATAATGGACTGCGCATACGCAACCGCAAGGAGATGCCCACATCATACATCACGTGCCCGTTGCCCGCGATGATCACAAATGCTAGTCGCGGCGAGGGCACGGTGCGTTCCAAGTAGCGCAGGGCAGTGTCCGCCATACCTGTGTCCCACACCACTTGTGCCGCGTAAAAGTTATCGTTGGTGGCTTGCCCCGATGGGTGTCCTGCCCCCAGCAGCGCATAAAACAACTTGCGATGGTCTTCCACGCTCAGATCGGGCTCTGGAATGCCCAACCGCTCTGGCTCAGGCACGCTTTGCCAGCCCTGCCGCGCGGTCTGGTGCACCAACGCCCGCGGCACATTCAGCCCTACCAATCGCAGCCGATAGCGGTAGACCACCTCAAAAATCGGGCGATACAGCGCGAAATCGAACCCCCACTGGGTTTGCCACTCACTCTGTTGGATAAACTCCGCCTCGCTCAGACGATTTAGCGTCCACAAGTTTAGCACATACTGTTTTGTGCGATCAAACATTTCCATCCCGACAATCACGCTGCGTCCCACTTGAACCAACGCTTCGACTACCTGCGCCTGAAACTGATGATGCTGCGCAAGGTCATGCTGCTCACCGATTAAAATGAAGGTGGCGGGTTCTAGTAGGCGCACCATCTCCTGCAAACTCACGCTACGGCGACGGTGCGTATCTACAATCTCGCCTGGGCGCACTGTAAGTAGGTACTGGCGTTTCGGGTCGCCGATGGGCAGCGTGTATACCGATTCCGCTTGTTTGAGCATCATCAGCAGAGTTCGCCGCGTCGGTTGATGCTCCTGCAGGAAAAAGAGACTCGGGGTAGAATTGGGGCGACGATACGGAGGCAAACCAATGCGCAAAGGCGTAGACCCGATTGGGATTGGCGTGATTGCACTGGGCGTGGTATTGCTGATTGTGCTGGTGGTGCTGAGCAACAATATGATGCCCCAGCCACTGCCTGCGCCTCAGGTGCCCGACTTAGACGGTTTGGCACGCAAGATTGAAGATCCGCTGTCGGCGGCAGCTGCGCCTGCAGGAGGTGGCGGCTTCGGTACCCCAATGATGGGCGGTTTCGGCGCGCCGCCTGGCGGACCTGCCCCTGCCGCTGCTGCTCCAAGCGCACCACCGGGTGGTAGAGGCGGCGGTGGCTTCGGACGCCGGGGCGAAATGCCTGAAGATTACTGAAAACGCACAGAACACTGGCAGAGGTGCTCCGTCTAATCCACATGAGCAAGGGTCGTCCTGCTCTCTAACCCACAAGAGCATCTCTGCCAGAGGCTCGCTGTGCGAGCCTCATTTTTTAAGTATACTTGCGTCGCCCCATGCCAATCTCAATACCTACAAGGCTACGGCGGTTCACTCGTACAGACTTGTATCGTATGGAAGCCGCTGGGCTGTTACACCCTGAGGACGCACAGAACTCAACAAGGGTGAGTAGTTGTACAAGGAGCTGCTGAGGGACACGCCCTACGCGAATACAATCAGCCTCTATGCCGATGCCCTGATGAACCCCTGCTCGGTTTAGCGGTGGTCAGAGGCACTAAGCATGACTTTGAGACGCACCATCGCCCACGCGCGGCACTCGTTGTAGAAGTTAGTGAAACAGCACTTAGAGCCGTCAGCGACGCAGACGGCGCACCAGTGAGTCCTTATAGTTCTTGAGCAAGAATATTGACGCCCGCAGCGCCAAGCCGATTGGCACCAGTGGGCGCAACGGCGGAAAGATCTTATGTGTGTAGTGCTTTTTATAGAACAGATACATGCTGCGATGGAAAGTAATAATCATTTTATTTGCCACCAAGTCAGTACTGCGCCCAATAGCGTGGATGATTACTGGCTCTGGATAATAAACGACTTTATACCCCGCCTGCCATGCGCGATAACATAAATCCATATCCTCGCAGTACATGAAAAACTGCTCGTCGAAGCCCCCTAACCGCTCAAACACTTCACGCTGAATGAACAGGGCAGCTCCCGACACCCAGTCCACCTCGCGAATGGAGCTATGATCCCAGTCGGTCATCAGATATTCACGGGTGTAGCGGTTGTTGGGAAAGAGTTTGCCGAGGGGGGTGTTGCGAAACAGCGCTGCCGTTGGGTTTGGGAACCGCCGACACGAGTATTGAAGGCTGCCGTCTGGGTTTAGAATCTTGGGACCAATAATTGCAACTTCTGGGTGTTTTTCTGCAAATTCAACAAGCAGGTCGAGCGCGTTCGGCATCACTTCTGTATCAGGATTGAGAATAAACTGATACTTTCCGCGTGCTGCACGAGCAGCCAAGTTATGCCCGCGCGAAAATCCCAAGTTTTGCTCGCTAACTATAAGTTTAATCTCAGGAAACTCTTTCTCCAGCATCTGTACGCTACCGTCGCTGGAGGCGTTATCCACCACGATGATTTCGTAGGGGAAGTGAGGAGGATGCGCCAAAATGGAGCGCAGGGCGGCACGCAATGGCTCCCGCGCGTTCCAGTTGACAATCTGAATGGTGAGGGTTATTTCTGCCATTGGCAGAAGGATACCCCGCAGCAGTGGGGCAGGAACTTCGGCAGCAGACGCGAACCTGTACACGGGAGGTACCAACGATGGCGCGACCTGTAACTTTGTTTACGGGACAGTGGGCGGATTTGCCCCTTGAGGTAATGGCGCAAAAAGCCAAAGAGTTTGGCTACGACGGTTTGGAGCTTGCCTGCTGGGGCGATCATTTCGATGTGGAGCGTGCTCTCACTGAGGAGGGATATTGTGAATCCCGCTGGGAAATCCTCACCCGCTATGGGCTGAAATGCTTTGCCATCAGCAACCACTTGGTGGGGCAGGCGGTGTGCGACCCGATTGATGAGCGGCACAAGGCGATTTTGCCTTCGCGCGTGTGGGGCGATGGGAATCCTGAAGGCGTGCGTCAACGCGCAGCGGAAGAGATGAAGAATACCGCTCGTGCAGCCCGCAAGTTCTTTAACGCTGCGCCCGAAGAAGTCAAACAACAACTCACGCGTGTGGTGGTCAACGGCTTCACAGGTAGCAGTATCTGGCAGTATCTTTACTCGTTTCCGCCCAACCCACCCGATTTGGTGGAGCGCGGCTTCGCCGATTTCGCTAACCGCTGGCTGCCGATTTTGGAGGTGTTCGAGCAGGAGGATGTCTACTTCGCGTTGGAGGTGCACCCCACGGAGATCGCCTATGACATCGTGACTGCCGAACGTGCTATTCAGGCCGTCAACGGGCACCGACGCTTCGGCTTCAACTACGACCCCAGCCATCTGGGGTATCAAGGCGTAGACTATGTGGAGTTCATCCGCCGCTTCCGCGACCGCATCTTTCATATGCATGTAAAGGATGTATGGTGGTCGCCGACGCCGCGCCTGTCGGGGGTATTCGGTGGGCACTTGAACTTCGGTGATCCGCGTCGCTACTGGGACTTCCGCTCGCCCGGGCGCGGCTCCATCAACTTCGAGGAGATTATCCGTGCGCTGAACGAAATTGGCTATCGCGGACCGCTCTCGGTTGAGTGGGAAGATAGCGGCATGGATCGCGAACACGGGGCACGGGAGGCATGCGCGTTCGTGCGCCAGCTGGACTTCGAGCCTTCCGCGATTGCCTTTGACACTGCATTTGAACGCAAATCGTAGTTGGCAGCGTCCTCGCCGACCAGCCTTACAGGATCTCGTCTACAGCGTTCGGAGGGTGTCAGAGCTGCGAGAGCCAGCGGGGGCAGGTCGAAACCTGCCCCCCATGTGTGTTTGGGGTCTTTAAGTAACCCAAGTTGCTGCTTGCCCGTTTCGGTCGGGCGAGATTACTCTCTGCGCTGAGAATGACAGGGCTTTTGCGCAAAATGTGTCTGTCATTCCGAGCCGAAGGTGAAGAACCTCCACTGTCCTTCTAAGCCGAAGAGCGCAGGGAACCTACACTGTCATTCCGAGCCGCAGGCGAGGAATCTCTGGCAGAGTGCGATTGAGCCCCGTCGCTGCGCTCCTGACAAGGGTACATCGCTTGGATTCCACCGCGCGTTTCTTGCAGTAGATTTTCCAACTCTGCCCCCCTCCTGCAGGTTCCCCCCGCACGCGAGGGGAACCGAGAAGGAATTGCCTGGTTCTCCCTACTGGTAGGGGGAACCTAACGGAGGGGGTTCGGGGAAATCAGGCAACGGTTTTGGCGGTTGAGGCAGCCCTGTACCCTCGTCAGTCGCTTTGCTCGGAGGGACAAACGACTTTGCTCCTACCAATACTTGTCGTTCCGAGCCGAAGGCGAGGAATCTTACAGAGCAACTTGGGTTCGAGGGCGCGAATACGGCGTGTCGGGGGCGGGGTGTGTATTCTGCGCCTATCGTGAGGTATGCTTTTGCCTGATGCTACTGGAGTGGCTGGAGTTCGAGTTTGTGCGCAACGCGCTGGTGGCGATGGCGTTACTGGCAGCGGTGTATCCTGTGCTGGGCGTGTTCGTCGTGGGGCAGCGGATTAGCTATTTCAGCGACGCTGTGTCGCACTCTGCGTTTACGGGGGCTGCGGTGGCGGGGCTTCTAGGGCTGCAAGTGGGTGATGCGCTGCTACTAACCGCGCCGATTTTTGCACTGTTGGTGGCGTGGTTCCGTGCTCGCACGCAGCTACCCACTGAAACGCTGCTGGTGGTCGCCATTACGGGAATCTCTGCGTTGGGGATTGCGATTGCTAGTCTTGCCGAAACGCCCCTCGCGCTGGGGGCATTGCTCTTTGGCGATGTGCTGGCGATTGAGCAAGGCGATTTGTGGCGGCTGTTTGGGATTGACTGCTTGTTGGTGGCGATGCTTCTGGTGCTGGCACGCCCGTTGGTGCGTATCGGTTTCCATCGGGAGTTGGCGTTGGCGCAGGGCGTGCCCGTACGCGCGGTGGAGACGCTGTTTCTGGTGGGGTTGTCGCTGGCGATAGCGGTGGGGGTGCGTGGGGTGGGCATCCTGCCGATTAGCGCGTTGCTGGTGTTGCCTGCTGCTACCGCGCGTGTGCTGGCGCACAGCTTGCGCAGTATGTTGTGGCTCAGCGCGCTGCTCGGCATGGTGAGTTTGGTCGCTGGCTTCAGCCTCGCCTTGTGGCAGCCGATACCGCCTGGGGCTGCCGCCGCGCTTGTAGCGGTTATGCTGTTTGTCGCGGTTGCTTTAGTGCGACCGGCGCAGGGAGTGGCTCAGTAATGCGGCTCGTGCGCCATCTGCCCGCTATACTGTGGATCGGAATGTTGTTAGTGATTTTTTACTTTTCTTCGCGCGCCGGTAGCTCTGAGCACTCAGCAGAGTGGCTGCGCGCGTTTTTGTCTTGGGTGGCGCCACACTTTGCTGCGCAGCTTACAGAGACGCAACTGGCGCTGTTGAACTTCTTATTCCGCAAAACGGGGCACGGCACGGGCTACCTGTTGCTGACGCTGGTGGGCTATTGGGCGTTGCGCGTTAGCTTCGGGCACGAGCACGCCCCTGCGCTGCGGATTGCCGTCATCGTGAGCCTACTCCGCGCCATCGTAGACGAGATTCACCAATCGTTCGTACCCGGACGCACAGGCACGGTGATGGATGTGCTAATTGACGGTGTTGGGATTGCGCTGGCGGCGTGGTTCTTGCGCACACAGCAGAGCAAAGTAGTAAGGGGATCAGAATAACTCAAGTTGCTACCTATCTGTCTCGGGGGATGCGATTCCTGCTGCGCTCGGAAGGGCAGATCTGCTTTTACGAAAGTAAACTTGTCATTCCGAGCCGAAGGCGAGAAATCTCATGTAGGGAGCAACTCGGGCTGCATACAAGCGAAACCTATGTCCGCTTGCGCGTGCCGATTGAGTCTTATAAAAGCGAAACCAGGAAAACGTCCTGGAAAAAATACCGTCAGGAGGTATAATGACAATGCGATACACTAAACTACTTTGGACTGTTGCGCTCGGGGTCGTCTGCGGCTGTGCTGCGTTTGCGCAGAATATGTTCCTTAATGACCGACAGCAGTTTGTCGGCACTGCCACGATTACTATTACGGGCTGGGGCTCGGCTAATGGACAGGCGAATGTCAGCTCGCCTCCCTTCAGTGGTGTAGCAGGTGCGGGCTTATTCGCAATCAACCCACCACAGCAAGGCACGGGCTATGTCGCGTGCGTGGACTTGGCAAACACCATTAACTTTGGAAGCACCTACGCCTACGAAGTGTGGCTTGCTCGCGGGCGCGCAGGTGCGCTTGCTGTGCTGTACGACACGATTAACTGGAACGATGCCGCCCAAGCGGTTGGCTTCCAATTGGCGCTGTGGGAGCTGGTATACGACAGCTACAACAACCCCGCAAACGACAATCTTTTTGAGGGAAACTTCAGAGTAAGCCTCACAAATACTACTTCAGGCGCGATTGCAGCGGCACAGAACTTCCTCAGCCAGATTGGCAACAATACGGGTCCCTATTTCTACCTGCGTGCGGGCAGCGGTCAATTCCAAGACCTGATTCTGGTGCCGTATGTGCCTGAGCCAGCGAGTATGCTCGCGTTAGGTGCAGGGCTCGCAAGCTTAGTTGGCTTGCGTCGTCGCCGTGCGCGCTGAGAGCATCGCACCTGTTGCACCTCCGTTTCCGATGCGCCCCCAGCGGGCGGAGGCGCATCGCATCGGTCGAGCAGATGAGCCGCCAGAAACCGCCTACCAAGATACTGATTTTACCACAAATTGCATCTGCTTGCAAGTCCGGAAATGCGTGTTTCGAGAGTCTATATATGCGACAGTCTCAGGTGCTGTCAATACGAACAATAGCGAGGTGGAAGCATGCGCGCAACAGTCGGAATAGTTGCTACACTGGGACTTTTGGCGCTGACTGCGTCCTTGTTTGCCCAAAACACAGCTACGGTGTACTCGCGCAACGCTGTTCCGGGAGACCTCTATACGAACCCCGATAACTTCAGCCGTGGCTCCAATTTCGGGCACCCGAACTGGCGCTACAATAACACGCGCGGCGGTGCCTCGGTGGGTATTCGCAACAACTATCCGCGTAACGGCAACGGTTCGGTTTACTTGAGCAGCTCCAGTGGCGCCGGTAAAGCCGACATAGAGCATTTCGGAGCGCCAGTCGCAGATGCCTTCGGGAACTTCCAGGCTGACCCGAACAATCCAGCTTCCATTCTGGGAACCTTCGGTCAACTTACCCACCTAAGCTATGACTGGTACCGCGCCGGCAGCTCCACGGTCAATCCGTGGTTTCACCCAGTGATTCGTGTGTATGTGGTAGCCCCCGATATTAACAATCCACGCTTTGGCTACCTGACTTTTGAGCGAGCCTACAATCAGGGCACAAATCCTGTACCCACCGACCAGTGGGTTAGCGAGGATATCATCGGAAGTGATTACAAACTCTGGGCAGGGCGCACGCTGGGCTTTGGCGACCCGAATGTGAACATCAACGATGTGCTCAAGCCCGTTTCCGAGTGGAAGCAGCTGATTGGCGACTGGCTCGTGGTATCTGTGAGCGCGGGCATCGGCTCGGGTTGGGTTGGTGAGTTCGCAGGGGCTGTTGACAACATTACCTTTGGTTTCAATAACCGGTTCACCACTTACAACTTTGAGGTCGTGCCTGAGCCTGCGAGCCTGTTAGCACTGGGCAGCGGCGTTGTAGGCGTGCTTGCCCTGCGTCGCCGACGCCGC
>JAUQOS010000094.1 GCA_030550775.1 Armatimonadota bacterium | reverse complement strand
CAGGAGGGGGTTCGAGAAAAATCCCTCTCTGCCATCGGCTTGAGGAGCTGCAGGTGGAGAAAATGCGCCCGCGGCGCCCGAACTTGGGGCAGAACCGTGTACCCATATCACGAGGGGGCTGGGGGTAAGGTTTAGAAAGCGGAGAAAACCGGGACGACCGCGTCCTCAGTTGAGATTGAGCCGTGTGCCCTTGCCAGCCCGCAGATCATGGGTGGGCGAGCGTGCGCGCGGCGCTTGGGACGCAGGGGTTGCTTGGGCAGCCGTAGACTGGTTATTCCGAGCCGCGGGCGGAAAATCTTGGCGAGGCTTGGGTTGTGGTTCCTTGCCCCGCTGGCAGGACAGCGCATTTCACGCCCGAACAAACGGGTCATTCTGAGCCGAAGGCGAGGGGTCTCGTTCACAGGTCCACTCTGGGTGCCTACAGCCGAGTGGCAGACGAGCCCGCTTCTATCAGATACCAACGCCCCTCCACGCGCTCGAAGGTGTAGTGGATATAGACCAAGCGGCGCACGCCCGTTGCCTCGTCTATGTATTGATGCTCACCGCGCACTACCAACTGGGTGTCGCCGCGGCGGCTGACGCGCGTGAAGCGGATTTGCTCAGTTTTCACCGCGCGAATCGCGTCGCGCGTCAGCTCAATGAAGTCTTGCGCAGGCAGCGAGTAGGCATATTGTCCGTCTAGGTAGATGGCAATGTAGCTGTTGGGGCGGATATAGCGCTCAATGAAGTTCGGATCGCGCAGCAGCCACGCCGCGCGCAGGTCGCTCAGCAGCTGCTGTTGCTCGTTGGGTTGCCGACGCTCCAAGTAGTAAGGTGACTCGACTCGCACGGGCACTTCCACAACCATGGCGTAGGGGCGCGGTGGCAGATAGACCACACGATACACCATGATAAACGGTGGGCACGGGTCGTAGTACCAATAGGGCGCGTACACCACGCGGTACGGCTCAGGGTAGATGTAATAGAAGCGGTAGCTGAACCGGAACCGCCCGAGCTGATACTCGATGTAGTAGCCCCCGAACGCGAAGCTTGGTTCAACTGGCACCAGCACATAGCGGTCGCGCCAGCGGTACGGGTTGATTAGCTCGGCTTGACGCACCAACGCAGGCAGCGTGGTTTCCTCGATGGGCACGGGGCGGTTAGGTTCTATCACAGGGGGGGTAAGCACAGGGCGCGCCTCAAAGGGCACAGGGCGCCCTTCCAGTGGCACACGCCGCCCCTCCAGCGGAATTTGTCGCCCTTCCAACGGCACGCGCCCATCGTTGCGAGGCGCGTTCGCACTGCGCGGGTCAGATTGCCCCCCAGGAGTGCTGCCTGGGTCGCTGCCCTCGCTGCGCCGCTGCCGCTTTCGGAACGGATTTTCGTCGGATGACTGATTCGGCGAAGTGCTTGAGCCGCGCGAACTGCTTCTGTCTGCCTCGCGGTTCTCTATCGGGCGGGGCTTATTGCCTTTATCGTCGTCGACCCAGTGCGTGGGTTCGGCGTTGGGCATCGGCGTGGCAAGCGCGCTGCCAAGCAAGCCCACACTCACGGCAAACACCGCACTCACAAAGCATAATAGTCGCATCGCGTACCCCCACAAAGTTAATGGTACCTGTTGGCGAATCGTTTCACGGGGGTGTGCTTAGTCCAGCAGTTCGTAGCGGGTGTTGCGTCGCTTGGGGATAAAGCCCGCACTGCGAATCACGCGCTCAATCTCCGCTGCGTTCAAAATAAACTTCGAGCCCTGTGCTGAAACCACATTTTCCTCGATCATCGTGGAGCCCATATCATCCAACCCGTAGCGCAGCGCAACGGAGATAACCTTCGGTCCTTGCGTGAGGATGCTCGCTTGCAGGTGGTCGAAGTTATCCAGCATTAGGCGCGAGACGGCGACGGTGCGCAAGTAATCGGCGGCGGTGGCTTTCTGGATGTGGGGGAGTTCGGTGCCTTCGGGCTGGAAGTTCCAGCAGATGAACGCCGTGAAGCCACCCGTTTCGTCTTGCAGTTCGCGCAGGCGCACTAGGTGCTCCACGCGATCTTCGATGGTCTCCACATGCCCATACATCATGCTGGCGGAGCTGCGCAAGCCCAGTTGGTGTGCTTCGCGCATGAAATCAAGCCACTCCTGCGCAGTGTCTTTGAACGGGGCGATTTGCTGGCGCACACGGTCAACCAAGATCTCGCCCCCTGCGCCGGGCACCGAGTTCAATCCTGCCTCTTTGAGGCGTAAGAGCGCCTCGCGCACGCTCAGGCGCGAAATGTGGGCAATATAAAGAATCTCCGTGGGCGACAATCCGTGGATAATCACCTGCGGGTAGTGCTGCTTGATGAGCCGAAACAGCCGCTCAAAGTAGTCAATTTTGAGTTTCGGGTTCAGCCCGCCTTGAATGAGCACTTCCACGCCGCCTTGTTGCACCAGTTCGTCGATTTTTTGCAGGATTTGCTCATCGCTGAGCAGGTAGCCCTCGCTGTGATTGGGGGGGCGATAAAAAGCGCAGAACTTGCACCGCACCCAGCACACATTCGTGTAGTTGATGATGCGCCCAATAACGTAGGTGACGTACGGATGGGGGTTTTTGCGCATGCGCACATAGTGTGCCAGGGCGCCCAGTTCGGGCAGGTTTGGGTGACGGAACAGCGCGACCCCATCTTCAAAGGTCAACCGCTCGCCTGCCACCACCTTCTCGGCGATTGCCTCGAAGCGCGAGCGCTCTGTGGGAACAAGCGTTTCCAACATCGGGTGTGATAGCCTCCCGATAGAGTATACCCTGTTGGGATGGGGGCGCGGTATGGTACACTTTTGCAGGCGTTGACGCCCCAGCCGTGTTAGTTAGCAGCGTGCGATGATGCCCTGCGTGTAGAGGGGAGCCTATGCGCAAGCTGTCGGAGTTGCGCCAACGCATCGACGAAATCGACGAGCAGCTGCTGCGTTTGCTCAACGAGCGGGCAGAACTGGCGAAACAGATTGGCGAAATCAAATCGCGCCATGCCAAGCCCTTCTTCACGCCCGAACGCGAACAAATGATTTACCGTCGCCTGCAGCAGCTCAACCGTGGACCGCTTACCCAAGAGCAAATTGTGGGCATCTTCCGTGAGATTATCTCCATCTCGCGCGCCTTAGAGAAAGCCCCCACTGTCGCCTACTGGGGACCCGAAGGCACCTTTACCCACATGGCGGCACTCAAGTGCTTCGGGCGCGCCGCCCACTATACCCCGTGCGAAAGCATCCCTGATGTGTTTGCCGCGGTAGAGCAGTCGGGTGTGGATTACGGTGTGGTGCCTGTGGAGAACTCGTTGGCAGGCGTAGTGCCTGAGACGCTGGATATGTTTCCGCTGACGAATGCCCGTATCTGCGCCGAAGTTTATGTGCAGATCGCACATCATTTGCTTTCCAAAGCCAAGAATCTCAATCAAGTTGTGCGTGTCTATGCAGGACCGCAGCCGTTGCAGCAGTGTCGGCGGTGGTTGCGGTTGCACTTACCAGCAGCCGAGATTATTGAAACGGTGCCCACGGCGCGTGCCGTCAAGTTCGCCGCGGAAGACCCCAACGGCGCCGCGATTGGCAATGCGCTCGCTTCTGAAATCTATGGTGTGCCGATGTTGCACGAGCATATCGAGGACAACCCCCACAACCGCACCCGCTTCTTGGTGATTGGCTACAACGAGCCTGCCCCCACAGGCAACGACAAGACCTCGCTGGTGTTTACCCTGCGCAACCGCCCAGGCGAGCTGTATCGAGCGTTGGGCGCGTTCTACAAACACAATGTAAACCTCACGATGATTGAGTCGCGCCCGAACCCACGCGGAATGTTTGAGTATCTGTTTTATATTGATCTGCAAGGACATCGTCAAGACCCCACCATCAAAGCGGCGCTGGAGGAGTTAGACCAGTTCGCCCGCGAGGTGGTGATTTTAGGCTCTTACCCTGCGGCGGAGTAGGGCTACAGTTGTTTGATTTTCTCCAGCAGGGCGGTGGTGGAGCGTTCCGGGTGGAAGGGCAGAATCACCACGAAGCCGCCATAGTGCACCACGGCTTCGGCTTCGGGCAGGTCGCGCTCGGTATAGTCGCCCCCCTTGGCGTAGTAGGTGGGTTGCACAATCTCTACCAGCGCGATGGCTGTCAGTTCGTGGAAAATCGTTACATAGTCCACGCATTCCAAGCCTGCGACCAGCTCGGCACGCTCGGTGGCGGGCAAGATGGGGCGCGTGTCGCCCTTGAGCTGGCGCACCGACTCGTCGCTATTGACACCGACCACCAGCAGGTCGCCCAGTCGCCGCGCCTCTTGCAAGTAGCGTAGATGCCCCACGTGCAGCAAGTCAAACACGCCGTTGGTCAGCACGACCTTTTTGCCCGCGTCACGCCAGGCGGGTGCCAGAAGTGTCAGTTGCTCGCGCGTGAGCAGTTTCGCCGTAGGGGTCCGCATCACGGCTGCTCCTTGCGAGAAGAGGTTTCAGGAGGCACCAACTCGATCTCAAATAGTTTTGACCAGCGTTTGCCCGTGACGAAGATGCGTTTGTTTTGGCGGTCGTAGGCGATGCCGTTCAGCACATCCTCGCTGGTGCGGTCGGGCACAGGCAAGCCCTCCATGTCGATCCACGCTTTCACGAAGCCTGTTTGGGGGTCGATTCGGGCAATCATGTCGCTGTACCAGATGTTTGCCCAGATTTCGCCTTCAATGTATTCCAGTTCGTTGAGCATTTCGACGGGCTTACCGTTGGCGCGCACGCGGATTTTGCGCACTTCGGCAAAGGTTTCGGGGTCGCGGAAGGTGATAGTGTCGCTGCCGTCGCTCATGATGAGGTGTTTGCCATCGTTGGTTAGCCCCCAGCCCTCGCCGTAGTAGCGGAATTGGGTGATTTGGCGGAAGGTGTTGAGGTCATACACAAAGCAGATGCCGTTTTGCCAGGTGAGTTGGTAGATTCGGTCGCCGAGGATGGTTATGCCCTCGCCAAAGTATTCGGGGGCTAAGCGGTGAATGCGCAGGACGCGCCCCGTGCGCAACTCCACTTTGCGCAGCGACGATTCGCCTTTCAGCCCGGTGCTCTCATAGAGGTAGCCGTTGTGGTATTCCAGCCCTTGAGTGAAGGCGTTTTTATCGTGGGGAAAGGTGTTGACGATGCGATAGCGGTAGACGGGAATGGGCGCGTTGGGTGGAGAGGGTGTTTCGGCGGATGGCACGGCAGAGGGTTGCCCCGATGGAGTGGAGGCAGCGGTTTCATTGGTCGGCTGGCACGCTTGAAGCCCCCACACGGCTGTTAGCATCATAACGCCTTTCCACAGCCGATTCCAGCGTTTCACGGCTAATAGGATACCTGCTGGCATGGTGTCGGACTACAGCGCAGCCCTGCTAATGGCGTCCATCTCTTCCAACGCGCGCCCAGTGCCGATGGCTACGCACGAGAGCGGGTCTTCGGCGATGTAAACGGGGATGCCCGTGGCTTGCTGGAGTAGTTTGTCAAAGCCACGCAGCAGCGCGCCCCCTCCGGTGAGCACAATGCCGCGTTCGATGATGTCGGCGGCTAACTCGGGCGGAGTCTCTTCCAGCACAGAGCGCACTTTCTCGACGATTTGGTGGACAGGTTCGGCTAATGCCTCGCGGATCTCTTCCGAGTGCACGGTGATGGTGCGGGGCAAGCCTTCCACGAGGTCGCGCCCGCGCACTTCCATTGTTAGCTCTTGTTGGAGTGGGTAGGCCGAACCGATGCGGATTTTGATTTCCTCGGCAGTGCGCTCGCCAATCATGAGGTTGTAGCGTTGGCGCACATGGCGCATGATGGCTTCGTCCAACTTGTTGCCAGCCACACGCACGCTGCGGCTGATGACGATACCGCCTAACGAGATGACCGCGATGTCGGTGGTGCCGCCGCCGATATCTACCACCATGTTGCCACCAGGTTGGCTAATCGGTAAGCCCGCGCCGATGGCGGCGGCCATTGGCTCTTCGATAAGATGCACTTCGCCAGCGCCTGCTTCTTTGGCGGCTTGTTGTACGGCGCGTCGCTCCACATCGGTGGCGCTGGAGGGCACGCACACCAGCATGCGCGGGGCAAACAGGCGTCGCTTGCCCAGCACTTTGTTGATTACGTGGCGCAGCATCTCCAGGGTGATGGTGTAGTCGGCGATCACGCCGTTGACCAGTGGTCGCACAGCGACGATGTTGCCTGGGGTGCGCCCTAGCATCAGTCGGGCATCTTCGCCTACTGCCAGAACCTTGCCCGACGGTTGCGAGATGGCCACCACCGACGGTTCGCGCAGCACGATGCCACGCCCGCGCTGATACACCAGCAGGTTCGCTGTGCCTAAGTCTACCCCTAACTCAGGATATAGTCGGAACATGGCTATGAT
Organism: Armatimonadota bacterium; assembly: GCA_030550775.1. Classification (GTDB taxonomy): domain Bacteria; phylum Armatimonadota; class Fimbriimonadia; order Fimbriimonadales; family GBS-DC; genus GBS-DC. The sequence continues at coordinate 2,641 of JAUQOS010000094.1, read as the reverse complement.
ACGACCGATGCTTCTTCGGTGGGCGCTGCAACGGCGTAGGGTTGAACGCGCTGAATTTGCGCCCCCAAAGATTGCAGTTTGGTTTCCAGTTGTTCGTAGCCCCGATCGATGTGTTCAATCTCATCGACAATCGTCTCGCCGTGGGCTGCTAAGGCGGCGACCACCAGTGCGGCGCCGCCACGCAGGTCCGTAGCGCGCACACGCGCCCCTTTGAGCCGCTCAACCCCGCGGATGATGATTGTGCGCCCCTCGGCTACGATATCCGCGCCCATCCGTTGCAGTTCGGGCACGTGCTGGGTGCGGTTCTCGTAGATGGTTTCCAATACTCTGGAGGCGCCATCCGCAAGGGTCAGCAGTGAGCACATCGGCTGTTGCAAATCTGTAGGAAAGCCTGGGTAGGGCATGGTGCGGATATCCAGTGGTTTGGGGCGTTGGGTGGCGCGCACAAAGAGGGTATTTTCGCCTTCGCGCACTTCCACGCCTGCTTCGGTGAGTTTTGCCAGCAGGGCATGCAGGTGTTCAGGCATGACGCCGTGCAGTTCCACAGCGCCCCGTGTGATTGCCGCCGCGAGAGCGAAGGTGCCTGCCTCCAATCGGTCGGGGATAACGGTAAACTCCACATAGCGGCGCAGGTGAGGCACGCCGTGAATGTAGAGGGTGCTGGTGCCTGCACCTTCAATGCGTGCGCCCGCGGCGTTGAGAAACTCGGCAAGACTGACGACTTCGGGTTCCACGGCAGCGTTTTCGATGATGGTCAGCCCGCTGGCATACACCGCGGCGGTCATTAGCTGTTGGGTGGCGCCTGCGCTGGGCATGTCCAGATAGATTCGTGCGCCTGTCAAGCCCAGTGCGTGGGCGATGTAGGTGCCGTTCTCTTGTTGGATGGTAGCCCCAAGCGCGCGCAACCCGTTGATGTGGAAGTTCACGGGGCGGGTGCCGATTTGGCAGCCACCAGGATGCGGCATGCGCGCATAGCCCAGTCGCGCCAGCAGCGGACCAAACACGTAAAACGAGGCACGCATGCGGTTGACCAGTTCTGCTGCGGGTTCCGCATGCAGAAGAGTACGCGTGTCTAAGTAGAGGCTGTTGCCGTCCCAGCGGGCACGCACACCCAGCCCCTCCAGCAGCGCGACCATCGTGAACACATCGCCAATGCGTGGGGTGTTATGCAAAACAACCTCGCCTTCAATCAATAACGCGCCCGCCATCAGTGCCAATGCCGCGTTTTTGCTGCCGCTCACACGCACCGCGCCCTGTAACTGGTTACTGCCAATGATTTTGTAGCTTTCCAAAAGTGTGGCTCCTCCTTGCTCTAAAGGTGCTTCCTGCAGTCTGATACGATTATACCCGCTCGAGGCACTCCCCGAGCGGGTTGCGAGCAACTACACAGTTGGGGGCGGCTTACCACTCGCGTGCCCAGTAGCGATTATCGGTAGCTTCGCCACGCCACGCGCCATTTTCCGCCACATAGTTGCGGTGGTACCAGCGCGTGGTAGGCGTGGTTTTCACATGCCCGTCCGCGTAGAGCACGTTTGTCAATCGCCCCGTGATCAGCGTTTTGATGAAAGGATTTTGGTTGGGCGGGTTGGCGGTGGTTTGCACATTGCCACTGCCGCGCTGGTGTGCGCCCCACACACCCACAAAGTAGATATCACCGTTGAAGGCAATCGCAAATTGCGGCGGGCGGCTCAGCTGCGCTCCGTCCGAGAGCATAATCGTCTCCGCAGGGTACTTGATGGAGGCAGCGGGCGCCGGCGTGTTGTACGCGGCGCTGGCAAACTCCGCAAACAAGTTAGGATCGCGGGTACACGCCGCTTGGTTCGGCAAACACATACAAGTGCTGTAGCCGCCGAAGGTCCAGAAGTTGTAAGCGTAGGTATTGCTCACGGCAGCCAACCCTGCCTTCGCCGAGGGGCATGCCCACACATCCTTCAGCTCGCCCGTTTGCACATTCGCGCCATTTTTGATGTAGGGGTCTACTAAGCCCGGAAACATGTACCGTAGTGCCCAGCGCAGGTTCGGGTCGGGGCACATACCTGTCCACGCGGGATAGGTTTCATCGTAGTCTTGCATGTACATCATAAAGGCAGTGCCAATCTGCTTGAGGTTGCTTACGCAGGTGGTTTGACGCGCTTTCTCACGCGCCTGCGCAAACACGGGGAACAGAATTGCCGCCAAAATGGCGATAATCGCTATCACCACCAACAACTCAATCAGAGTGAACCCTCGTCGGTTATGCATTGGCTACCTCCAAAGGCAATTATAGCATATGGGATTGCTTCAATCGGCCTTCGTGGTGACGGTCGCCTCTTCCTGTCTTAGACCCCCAGGGCGGGAGAGGCAGCCCGAGCCGTTGCTGCGCAAACAAGGCTCACTTCTGGGGCTTTGGTGCGCTGATGAAGGCGCAAAGGGTGCCCTTCAGTCAAGGCACTTTCTCAACGGGGTTTGAATAATCAACGGACTATTTCACCCCTCCTTCAGATTCTCCCCGCTTCGCGAGGGGAACCAAGCCCTGTGCGGTTCCCCCTACTGCGTAGGGGGAACCTGAAGAAAGGGGTGAACGCTTGTCTGGTCAGCTATTTATTCAAACCCCATCAAGAAAGCAGCTTGTCTAGTGTTTCGATTCTCACCCGCCCTTGGG
>JAUQOS010000093.1 GCA_030550775.1 Armatimonadota bacterium | reverse complement strand
CCCCGGCGACATCGTGCCTTCAATTGCCTCGAAAATTTGCCACAACTCCTTTTCGCTTTTGCCATCTGGAATGTGCACCTCGTGAATCGATACAGTGGGCAGCCGTTGCTCAAGTTCTTCGCGACAGCATCGCCAGTTTTCGTGGTCTCGCGCCTGGCGCGTTAGTAGCACATACACTGCCTCTGGCTTGAACCACTGCGTCACGGCAACAGGAAAAAACCGGGTCTCTACATCCTCAGCCTTTTCCGCAAGACGGTACGTCGCCAGCCCATACTTTCCTGTGCCTAACATCGTGATGAGCTTGTTTATCGGCATTGTACCTACCTCCAGGTTCTTGCATGAGCTGCGGGGGTTCTCGCGCAGTCAGTACAGAGAAACTATCCACGATCCCACAGTCACGGCACTTTTCCAGCAATATCATACCCTATCAGTTGCGCCATTTGTGGGGGGCGGGCTGGGACCTACTTCTACAGCCTACTGAGGCAACGGCTACATTTAGAACTTGCTTCAACCTGGTACCTTCCGCTGCACGCGAGATTTTCGTTGCCTTCGCCGCCAAACGATATATGGCTGTATGTGCGGCATCAAGACACTCTACAGGCACCATGCCCACCGCACTCGGCAGGAATTCCAGTTATGCTATCGTAGTTCAGCCCTATGAAACCAACGCCCTCAATTCAGGTCTATTGGCGTGCGAATGTGCGCTTGATTGCCGTGTTGCTGTCTATATGGTTTTTGGTTGGCTATGTGGTCAGTATCGTTTTAGCGCCCACGCTCAACCAGTGGCGTTTAGGCGAGGTCCCGTTGGGCTTTTGGTTTGCGCAGCAGGGCAGCATCTATGTGTTCATCCTGCTCATCTGGATTTACGCCCGACGGATGGACACACTTGACCGCGTCTATGATGTGCACGAAGACTGAACTGGCTCAACGGTGAGCCAATAGGCGAAGGTACCCTAAGTAAGGCGATCCTTCGCGCAGTGTGGTGCCTCTGGGACGAACCATTCCAAAACGGAGAGGCTGAAGCCATGTCGGCGGAGCTATGGACATACCTGATTGTGGGGCTAAGCTTTTTGTTTTACATCTACATCGGCTATGCCAGCCGCGTGCGCGACACCAAAGGGTTCTATGTAGCTGGGCGTAGTGTGCCCCCCATTGCCAATGGGGCAGCCACCGCTGCGGACTGGATGAGCGCGGCGAGTTTCATCTCGATGGCGGGGGTCATCTCCGTCTTGGGCTATGACGGCGCGATTTACCTGATGGGCTGGACTGGAGGGTATGTGCTGCTGGCTCTGCTGCTGGCACCGTACCTACGCAAGTACCGTAAGTTCACCGTGCCCGACTTCGTGGGCGACCGCTATGCCTCCAACGCTGCTCGCACTATTGCCGCAATTGCCACGATTCTGGTCTCGTTGGTGTATATCGCAGCACAAATGCGCGGGGTGGGCATCGTCTTCAGTCGCTTCTTGGCACTGGATATCGCGCAAGGCGTGCTGATCGGCGTGGCGGTGGTCGCCTTCTTCGCGATCTTAGGCGGAATGAAAGGCGTGACCTGGACCCAGGCAGCCCAGTACGCCGTCTTGATTATCGCCTACCTGATTCCATGCTTCGCGTTGGCGTATATGCTCACTGGCAATCCGATACCGCAGCTGGCGTTGGCGTTCAGCGACATCAGCGAGCGCATCAACCAGCTTCAGGCTGAGCTGGGCTTTGGTGAATATACTGCGCCGTTCCAGAACAAACCAATGATTGACGTGCTGGCAGTGACGGCTGCGCTGATGATTGGTACCGCCGGACTGCCCCATGTGATTATTCGGTTTTACACCACGCCCGATGTGCGCTCGGCACGCTACTCGGCGTTCTGGGCGTTGCTGTTCATCGGCTTGCTGTACACCACTGCCCCCGCACTGGCGATGTTCGCGCGCTACAACCTGATAGAGACCCTCAATAACAAGCCCATTGAGCAGGTGCGCCAAATCGACTGGGTTGCCAAGTGGGAGCGCACAGGCTTGCTCAAGATTGTGGACAAGAACGGCGACGGCATCGTACAGGTGGCGAAGGGCAAGGCGTTCAAGGAAAAAGGCGGCAAGCCTGATTTCAACGAACCAGACATGAGCAACCCGAACGAGGTGCATCTGGATAACGACATCATCGTGCTCTCTACACCTGAGGTGGCGCGTTTGGCGCCTTTTGTGATTGCGCTGCTGGCAGCAGGTGGATTAGCAGCTGCGCTTTCCACAGCATCGGGGCTGCTGATTGCAATATCAAGCGCGGTGGCGCACGACCTGTACTATCGCGTGTTCAACCCGCGTGCTCCAGAGCGGCTGCGCCTGCTGGTGGGGCGACTGGCGATGATCCCCGTGCTGGCAATTGCTGCGTACTTCGGCATCAACCCGCCTGGCTTCGTGGCGCAGCTGGTAGCGTTTGCGTTCGGCTTAGCGGCGTCGGGGCTGTTCCCTGCGATTTTGCTGGGGATTTTCGACCGCCGCATGAACTATCAGGGCGCAATCGCTGGGATGGCGGTTGGGCTGACCTTCACCACCGTGATGATTATGCTGATGCGCGCACCGCAGCTGTTTGGCACGTCGCAGCCAATCATCAAAGATGTGTTCGGCATCAGCGCGGAAGGCATCGGCATCATCGGGATGTTCTTGAACATGATTACCGCGCTGATTGTGTCGCGTATCACCGCGCCACCCCCTGCGCAGATTCAGGAGTTGGTGGACTCGATTCGGATTCCGCGCGGCGCTGGCGAAGCGCTGGAGGAATAGCAACCTGTAGCGTTTGCATCCTTATCTGGGCTGGTGCCACGGCTTCCGTGCCCTCGCCTTGTGCGTAGTGGCACAAAGGTGTCGCACCAAACTCGTAGCATCGGCGTTCCCGTTGACGAAACCTCAGCGGCACACCACCTGCACGCACTCGGTATAATCTCTGCCGATGGCAAAGATTCACATGACGATTGCGACCACCAATCGCGACCAAGTGCAGGTGCCATGGTTGTGGCGCTTGGGACGCGATTTTGAGTTGAAAGTGAACATCCTCAAGGCGAACATCAACGAGGAGTTCGGCTGGGCGTTTGTGGAGCTGGAAGGTCCAGTTGAGGAGATTCAGCGTGCGACGGCGTGGCTCCATACCACAGGGCTGCATGTGGAGCCGGTGGAGCGTTCTGTGTCTGAGTGATGGAACCTGCGGTTTTGTTGAAGTCGCCGCAGCCGCCTGCCGACTTTGAGGCGTTTTGGCGCGCTGCTATTGCTGAGACAGAAGCTGCGCCGGTTGTTTTCGAGCGCGTTCACCTGCCCCACGACGACCATCCGACCCACCGCGTGTTTCGGCTGCGTTGGCGCGGTGTGGATGGCGGCGGGCGCGAGGGCTGGTATGCGGTGCCGCACGCGCTTGCCGCGCCTGCCCCTGCAGTGCTCTACCTACCCGGCTATGGCGTCAGCACAGTGCCCATCAACGAAAACACCAAGTTTACGCAGCTAATTACTTTCTCAATCAATCTCCACGGTTATGCAGTGGAGCCGAATGTGCCTTACAGCCCCGAATTGGGCTACTTCACGCGTGGGATTGAGTCGCCCCACACCTATGTATACCGTCGCTTGGTGCAGGAATGCCTTTTGGCGATGCGCGTGCTGGCAGCGCAGCCTGAGGTGGACTCCACGCGCTTGGCGGCGGCGGGGCTAAGTCAAGGCGGCGGACTGGCGGTGATGATGGGGGCGTGGTGTCGGCTCACGCGCTACGTGGTGGCGGAGTTACCTGCGCTAAGCTATTGGGAATATTTGCTGAGCCGCGCAGCGTGGCGCTATCCGATCAAAGAGTTTGCAGATTATATGCAAACAAAGGGTGTTTCGCCCGAAACATTGCTGCAGGTACTTCAGTATTACGACGCAGTCAACCATGCACCCTATGTGCGCGTGCCTGTGCAGTTGAGCCTTGCGCTCAAAGACCCTGGCATTCGCCCACCCGTGGTGTTTTCGCTGTACGACGCGCTGCGAGTGCCCAAGCGACTGCTGATTTACGAAGACCTTGGGCACGACTGGCACCCCGAGATGCGCGCTCGCCTAGAAGAGTGGGTGCTGCGTTTCTAACTTGCTTCCTGCGTGCCAGGGTCAGCCGCGGTGCCGCACAGTTGGTGGCGCAGTCGCGCCAGCGCGCGCGTGTGAATCTGATACACGCGCGATTCTGAGATATTCATCACCTGCCCAATCTCTTTGAAGGTGAGACCTTCATAGTAGTAGAGTTGGATTACCTGTCGTTCGCGTTCGTTCAGGTTCTCAAGGGCGGTGATTAGGGCGCGGGTTTGCTCGCGCTCCATCAATTCTTCGTAGGGATCGTCGGCGTCTGCCAGCGTGTCCATCAGTGAGTTGCCGTCGTCCTCGTCGCCGTTGATAAGACATCCCTCCAACGAGAGCATTGCGGTGCGGGCATAATCAATCAACAGTTGGCGGTAGTCTTCGATTGAAATCCCCAAGGCTTCGGCGGCTTCCTCTTCAGTAGGCGGGCGTCCCAGCTTGGCTTCTAAGTAGACCCAAGCGCGTTCCAGCTGGCGTTGTTTGTCGCGTGCGGAGCGTGGTACCCAGTCTTCGGTGCGCAACGCCTCCAGCACCGCGCCTCGAATCAGCGCAATCGCATAGGTTTCGAACTTAACATTCCGCGTGGGGTCGTACATGTCAACAGCGCGGATGAGTCCCATCGCCCCGTAGCTGTAGAGGTCTTCCCATTCCATGCCGTTTGGGGGGTAGGGCACGATGCGGTTGACCGTGATTTTGACCAGATGGGCGTATTGGCGGATGAGTTGCTCGCGGGCGACGGGGTCGCCGTAGACTTTGAACCGTTTCCACGCTTCTTGCGTCTGGATCGCATCCATCATGGTGGCGAGTACCTCTCTCTCCCAAGATTAGGCGGCTTCAGCCTCGTCGGTTTCGGTGGGCTGGGCAGGTTCGGTAGCCGTTGTGGGTTCGGTGGTGGGGGCAGCAGGCGGTTCGGCGGCGGGTGGCAGCAAGTGGCTCATGATGGATGCCCACAAAGCCCCTGCAATCCAGCCCACCATGCCCCCGATCAAGCCGCGGATGGTGCACAGCAGGGGGTCGACCCCGGTGAGGATACCCACCAGCAGCACCAGCATACAGCCCAGCCCGCCCGTGATGCGGGGTACAACTGCCCAGTTCATGTGGCATTGGGTATTTCTCCATCGGGCTGCTTAGCGACTGAGGTTAGTGGGTCAGGGCGCGGGCGCGTTGGGCGCGTGCTTCCACTGCTTCGCCGTACAACGCCACATACGCCCCCGCCGAGCGCGCCCACGACCAGTCTTGGCGCATCACGCGCTGCACCAGCGCCTGCCACGCCGTGCGGTTCTGATACGCCTCCAGCGCGCGTTGCACCGCCTCGTACAACGCCATCGGCTTATATTCGCGGAACACAAAACCGTTGCCTGCATCGCGTTCCGCGTCATACGGTGTAATGCTGTCGGCTAAGCCGCCCGTCTGGCGCACTACGGGGATTGTTCCATATCGCAGGCTAATCATTTGACCTAAGCCACACGGTTCAAACCGTGATGGCATGAGAAAAATATCTGCGCCTGCGTAGATTTGGTGCGCCCAAGCGTTGTTGAAGCCGATGGTGGCGTGCACTTTGGCGCGGTGGCGTTTGTGCCACGCGCGGAAATAGCGTTCGTAAGCGGGGTCACCTGTGCCCAACAGCACGAACTGTATCGGCAGCTGCAAAAACTTCGCACCCAACGCCTTCAGCAAGTCTAAACCCTTTTGGTCGGTCAGGCGCGACACCAAGCCGATGAGCGGTTTTTCGGGGTCAGGCTGCCAGCCACAAGCTTTTTGCAGTTCCACTTTGCAAATGGTCTTGCCCCGAAGATCGTCAGCAGAGTAGTGAGCGGGGATGTATGGGTCGGTTTCGGGGTTCCACTCTTCGTAATCAATGCCGTTGAGAATGCCCGATAGGCGTCGCTCGTCGGCTAAGCGGCGCAGGAGACCTTCCAACTGCTCGCCGTATTCAGGGGTTTGGATTTCGGCAGCGTAAGTGGGGCTCACTGTGTTGATGCGGTCGCTGTAGAGCAGCGCGCCCTTCATCAAGTTCACTTTGTCGTAGAACTCCAAGCCCTCCACATCAAATAGATAGTCGGGCAGCCCCAGCTCGGTGAAAAATGCGCGCTCAAACACGCCTTGGAAGGCTAAGTTATGGATGGTAAACACCGTCGCGATGGGCTGAGTGCGCTCGTTGGAAAAGATGCGCAGATAAACAGGAATGAGAGCGGTATGCCAATCGTTGCAGTGCACCACTTCGGGTAGCCACTCGCTATGGCGGGCGAGCCACTCAACAGTCGCGCGGCAGAACGCCACATAGGCACGCGGATCTACCGCATACACTTTGGTCGATTCCGTGGCGTTCGCGAACCAGTCGCCCACGCCAAGCAAGTACACCACCACGCCTGAGGGCAGCTGCAGCTGTTTGACCACCGCGCGCTCGCGCCAGTTTGGATGGATGGCAAACTCAAACTCGGTGAGGGGCTGTACCTGCCAGCGGCTGTCGGCTTCGACCATAGGGTAGGCAGGCATGAGTATCCGCGCATCGTGCCCTTGCGCATGCAAGGCTTTAGGTAGCGCGCCCGCCACATCGGCTAAACCGCCAACCTTTGCTAACGGCGCAACCTCCGCTGAGACCATCAATACACAATATTTATGCTCTTGCATTCGCTTAGCCTCCTAACGGATAATCTTGATGCACAGATCTCCATTCGTGAATAACACGCAGGAGCCGATAATAGCCCTGCGGTTGCACCTTGGGAATCTCCTGCGTGGGAGTCAAGCACCGTAAAGGATACCTTGAATACGCCCACATCTGGAGGCGTTGCGCTGCACCGCTCCCGATACCTGCGAAAATTATTGGCATCTCAGGGTGGTTTCTGGAGAGCCATGCCAGTAGGGGTTTGAGACGGGTCAGCAGCGGCACTCCTGCAGTAAGCCACAAGCGTGCAATGTCCGCTACTTGCAGGATTTGCAAGTGCCTGCCCACCAAGTGCCATTCCGAGAAGCGTGTGCGCCACTGGGAGAGCGTAGCAGCATCGAACTGTATCGGGGATCCTACCACATGCAACCGCGCGTGTGCGTCTAAACCTGCGGCAGGCAGCGCATGTGCGCGCCAGTGCCATACCAGCACTTGGGGCGGAAGCGTCAGCGCCACGCCCCGAAAGAGCACAAAGTCTGCGTAAAGTAGTGGTAATGCGGGCACGGCAGCGTGGGTTGCGTTACCCGTGCGTTGGCGCAGCCCCGATGCCTGATCTTGGGTGTGTGTGGTCGGCATCTCGTGAAATTATGGGCATTCGGCACAGCGTTCCACAGTAGGAAAGGGCGGGCTCTTGCCGAACAGAGTGCACCGCTATGGCTCGCGTTGCTTACACGGTGCGAGAAGCTGTGCAACCCGTAGTGCGTACGCAGTCGCTGCCCGATGATGCAGACGACCCCGCGATTTGGCGTCATCCAACGCGCCCCCCCTTGAGCCTTGTATTGGGCACCAACAAGGCGCGTGCCCCGCGCGGCGCCATCGGCGTGTTCGAACTCAACGGGCGCATGCGCCAGCTGATTCGCAACATCGACCAGCCGAACAACATCGATGTTGCCTACGGTTTTGCGCTGGGGCGTGCGCGGATTGACATCGCTGTTGCCACCGAGCGGTACGCTAGCCGCCTGCGCATCTTTCGGATTGATCCCGCGCGGCGCGTGCTGGTGGACATCACCGATTTCGAGCGAGCGCGCGTATTTGCAGGCGAGTCAGGCGAACGGGCAATGCCGATGGGAATCGCGCTTTATCAAGCGGGACGAGGCGAGGTACATGCCATCGTGTCGCGCAAAGCAGGTCCCAAATGGGGCTACCTCCATCAGTATCGTTTGGTACCCACGCGTGGTGGGCGCGTCGGTGTGGAGCAGATACGCGCGTTTGGGCAGTTCAGTGGCGAGGGCGAGATTGAAGCAGTGTGCGTTGACAACGAGTTAGGCTATGTCTATTACGCCGACGAGGGCGTGGGCATCCGCAAGTACTATGCAAACCCTGCCATGCCCGAACGCGAGTTGGCACTATTCGCCACGCACTTCAAGGGCGACCAAGAGGGAATCGCTCTCTACGCGCCCCCTAACGGAGGGGGCTACCTGCTATGTGTGGAACAGATTGAGGGAGGCAGTAAACTGCACATCTATCCGCGCCTTGGCAAGCAGACGGAGCCGATTGCGGTGGTGCCCATCGGCGCGGACGCGACCGATGGCTTGGATGCGTGTGCATGTAATCTTGGCACGCCGTTCGAGCAGGGACTGGTAGCAGCGATGAACAGCAAGGATCGCAACTTCTGGCTCTATCGCTGGCACGACATCGCCACCGCGATGGAGCAACGGTAGGTTTATGCCAAGGGGGTTCCAGAAAAATCGGGCAACGGTGTTGACCGTTGAAGCGAGACCTTGTGCCCATGTCCAGAGGTATGCATTCCCCAAACCACTCGTCAAACGCCGGAGAGGCAAACCGTGCGAGCGTGGATAGCAGTCGGCATTATGCTGGACAAGCACTCTCAGTTGGACGCAGTCAATGAACCTTGCAAAGGAGCCCAAGTTCCAGCAGAACATTACCGTGTGGCTCAAACTGGAACCCATGCGCGAGGCTCTGCGCGCGATTAGCAAACAAGTGGGCATCCTGATTGACCAACTCACGCCTGCCCAGCACCAACGCTTTGGGATGCCTTTCACAGTGCTACGCGCCACGACCGCTTCCCCGAACCCCAGCGCCTCATCGGCGAGACATTATTCGGGGTACGAGTACGAGGTGGACGTGCCGGGCTTCCGAAGGGCGTATTACCACGGGCGCACAATACGCACTGTCTCGATTCGGCGAGAGCGCTACGAGCCGTTGCGTTTGCCCGAGTAGGTGACCGATTTGGTAAGACACCATTCGCGGCGTTGCACGCTTGGCAACGGCAAGA
>JAUQOS010000092.1 GCA_030550775.1 Armatimonadota bacterium | reverse complement strand
AAATTGTGGCTTGGCTTTCGTGGCAGCCAAGGATACCCTTGCCGTGGGTTCTGAGAGCTGCTGGCTTATGGCGCTTGTGTAGAGAACTGCATAACCCCCTAAGGTTTGGCAAAACGGCTTAGCACTGGCTCTGCCGAAAGCCGTTTACGGCAAGCTCATCCCCCTTTGTGTCGAGCAAACCCCGGCAGGTATACTACACGGGGGAGAGACTCTATGAGCCAAGTTTGGAAAGGTCCGCTGGAGCAAGTTGACGAGTACCGCTGGCGAATTCCGAAAAGCTACAAGCCCGGTATGCGGGTGGATGGTCTTATCTTCGCCAGCGCGGAGATGATTGAGCAAATCAAGCAGGACCAAGCCCCCGAGCAGGTGGCGAATGTGGCATTCCTACCGGGCATCGTGGGCTACTCAATCGCCATGCCCGACATCCACTGGGGCTACGGTTTTCCTGTAGGGGGCGTAGCGGCGATGGATCTGGAGGAGGGCGTGATTTCGCCAGGGGGGATTGGCTACGATATCAATTGCGGGGTCAGACTGATTAGAACGGAACTTACCGAAAAGCAGGTACGCCCGCGCTTGAAAGAGCTGGTAGACCAAATCTTCCGCGATGTGCCAGCGGGCTTTGGAGGTGAGGGGCTGATCCGTGTGAACCGTCAAGAGCTGCGTCAAGTGATGCTCAAAGGCGCGCACTGGATGGTGGAGCACGGCTACGGCTGGGAAGACGATCTTGCCCACACCGAAGCCAACGGTAGACTGGATATGCCCGATCCTGATGTAATCACAGAAAAAGCCATTGAGCGGGGCAAGGACCAGCTCGGCACGCTCGGCGGTGGCAACCACTTCCTCGAGATTCAAGTGGTGGACGAAATCTACGATCCGCAAGCGGCTGCCGCGATGGGCATCACGCAGGTTGGGCAAGTGACGATTATGATTCACACGGGTTCACGTGGGTTTGGGCACCAAACCTGCCAAGACCATCTGGATATTATGGAAGAGGCGCACAAGAAGTACGGGATTTACTTGCCTGACCGCCAGCTGGCGTGCGCGCCTATCAACTCGGAGGAAGGGCAAACCTACCTGCGGGCAATGCACTGCGCCGCAAACTTCGCCTTCGCCAACCGTCAGGCGATTGCCCACTGGGTGCGCCAAGCGTTCGCCAAAATCTTCAGGTCCACGCCCGAAAGCTTGGGCATGTATCAGGTGTATGATGTGGCGCACAACATCGCCAAAATTGAGGAGCACGAGTGGGAAGGCAAAAAGATTCGCGTGTGCGTGCACCGCAAGGGGGCAACCCGTGCTTTTCCGCCGGGGCACCCCGAAACGCCCGCTGCCTACCGTGATATCGGGCAGCCTGTGCTAATTCCAGGCGATATGGGGCGCTACTCGTTCGTGCTGGTGGGCACTGAGGGCGCAATGCGTGAGAGTTTTGGCACCACTTGCCACGGCGCCGGGCGCATGATGAGCCGCAAGGGCGCGCTGCGGGAAGCAAAAAAGCGCGACATCGCTAAAGAGCTGGAAAAGCAAGGCATTATCGTGCGGGCGCAAAACAAAGCCACCTTAGGCGAGGAGGCTTCCTACGCCTACAAAGATGTCGCCGATGTGGTGGAGGTGGTACACAACGCGGGCATCGCGCGGAAAGTGGCGCGTCTGCGCCCCATCGGCGTGGTAAAGGGCTAACCTATGGCGAGGCATCCTATGCCTCGTCCTGCCCCACGCGCTCGCGCACAGGGCGCAATAGCCACGCCGACGCCACCAAATAGATAGGCACCAACGCGAAAATCCAACGCCAACCGGTGCCCATGCCATACTGGGCGTTCCACAAGTCGCCCAGCGGACCTGCAATCAGCGGTGCCACCACCTGCGGCAGCGTCATTGCGATGTGCCAAATCGCCATATACCGCCCCGATTCGCTGACTGGCACCAGATTGCTGGCTAATGCCCAATCAACGGCGGCATATGCGCCCCAGGCCACACCAAACAGCGCGCCTGTTAGATACACCAACGGCAGCTCGCGCGCCATCAAAAACAGCCCTGCGCATATGCACATCAGCGCGATGCAGCCGTAAATCAGTCGCTTTTTGCTAACGCGGTCTGCCAGCACGCCCGCCAGCCAGTTGCCCAGCACGCCCGTCAGCGTCGCCGTCGCCATAAAGCCAAACGCATGTTGCGGGGCTAAATCTTTTAGCCCGATCGTGTCGCGCAGGTAGTACTCCAGATAAAACAGCGCCGTGAAAAAGCCCATGTTGAACACCAAGCGCGAGATTACCACCCATCGGAAGTTGGGCAACTCATTCAGCCAAATGTTGGTGAACAGCTTCCAGTGGAGGCGCTGTTCGTCGGGATGGCAGGGCTGCCAGCGTGGTTCGTGCATGCCCAGCACCGTCCATAGCATCGTCAACAGCAGGAACGCTACCAGCACCCCACCCACTAGCTGCATTCGCGCGGGGCGCGACAACTCGCCCAATAGCAAGGGCGGTTCGCTAAGCAGTGCGCCTGCCAACGCCAGCCCAATCAAGTTGCCCGCCAGCGTCATCATGCCCATGTACGCCGACGCCAACCCGTGCCGCTCGGGCGGCACATAGTCGGGAATCACTGCTTGGTAGGGACCGTTCGCCCAGTTCAGAAACAGCTGGATGGCTACAAAATGCGCCACCAGCAGCCAGAAGCTCTGCGTGGTCATAAACAGCAGGATGAACGGCAGGCTCAGCAGCGTGCCCCAAAGGATAAACGGGCGTCGCCTGCCCCAGCGCGAGGTGCTGCGGTCGCTGATTGGACCTGCAATCAGCTCAATTGCGGTGGAGATGAGCGCGCCTGCTGCTGCCAGCCACGCCAAATATGCGCCGCGCTGCTCGGGCGGCGCCAGTTCGTTGACACGCACCTGCATGACTATCGTGAGGAATGCTGCCCAGTGGACGCTCACGCCCAGCCAGAACGCACTAATCGCCCAGTAGTTGACCCGCGCATACCTCACACGGGGGATTATAGCACATACCTATCGTGTTATCAGGTATCCTCAAAGTATGGAGAGCGGAGCCCACAGCGTCTATGAACAGGCGAAAGCCCTTTGGGAGTCGGCACATCCACCGCGCCACTATCTCTCGGTGAACGATTTGGCGCCGCAGGCAGCTCATGCCATTTTGACGCTGGCACGCGCGATGAAAGACGCCACCCGCCGCGGGCAAGAGGTGTTTCGTTTCGCCCGACCCGTTGCTCTCGCATTGATTTTCGAGAAGCCCTCGCTGCGCACGCGCGTGGCGTGGGAAGTGGGACTGCACCAGATGGGCGCGCACGGCGTCTACCTCACGCAAAGCGACATCCAGATGGGCAAACGCGAAGCGGTGATGGATATCGCCCGGAACCTGTCGCGCTGGGTGCAGGGCATCGTGGCGCGCGTGTTCTTGCACTCCACACTGGAGGAGTTAGCACGCTTTGCTGAAGTGCCTGTAATCAACGCTCTCAGCGAACGCGAACACCCCTGTCAAGCCCTCGCCGATTTGATGACAATTCACGAGCACAAGGGAGAGCAACCGCTAACGCTGGCGTGGGTGGGCGATGGCAACAATGTGTGCCACAGCTTCACGCTACTGGCAACCTTGCTGGGGCACCATGTGCGCATTGCCACGCCCGAAGGCTACGAGCCGCACGAAGCAATCCTTGCACAAGCCCGTGCCTACGCTCAGGCGTCGGGTGGCAGCGTACAGCTGCTGCGCGACCCGCGCGAAGCGGTCGCCGATGCCGATGCGGTCTACACCGATGTGTGGGTTTCAATGGGTTACGAGACCGAACGCGAGGTGCGCATGCGCCACTTTCTGCCCTACCAGGTGAACGAGGCGTTGCTGCGCTTTGCGAAGCCCGATGCGGTGGTGCTGCACTGCCTACCCGCCCGCCGCGGTGAGGAAATCACCGATGCGGTGCTGGATGGCAACCAATCTGTCGTGTGGGATCAAGCCGAAAATCGCTTACACACTCAAAAAGCCCTACTCGCGCTGATGTTGGGCACTCTCTAACCCACGCCGCGACTTGCCCAAACTGCATTCGGGCTTTCCAGAGGTTCCTCGCTCTCGGCTCGGGGTGCCAAACTGGAGAAAGTAGCCTTATCACTCTGAACACCCCTGTCATTCCGAGCCAGGCGAGGAATCTCCAGCGAACCGTAGCCGAGACCCCTCGCTGCGCTCGGGGTGACAAACTGTTTGGTTCTAACCAGCACTTTTCATTCCGAGCCGCAGGTGAGGTATCGCTGCCAAGGCACGATTGAGCCCCCTCGCTGCGGCTCGGGGTGACAGGCTTTTTCGCGGTAGTAGACTTGTCATTCCGAGCCGCAGGCGAGGAATCGCGCCCAACACGATGCTCACTCAAACAACTCGCCCACGCGCACTTGGAACTTAGGCAGCAGTTTGCCTCCTGTGAGGAGGTCATTCTCGTTGAGAATTTCAATCTCCAGCGGGGCTTTGAGGCGGTAAACCTGTTTGCGTCCAGGAAACAGCAGCCACACTTCACGCGCCCCCAACTCAAACACTCACCCTCTTTCTACAGCAGGTCGTTCATATTCTCGGAAGGCAAGACGATCTCTACTGCCAAGTCGGGGGCACCATCTACGAAGTCCACGGGTGGCTTGCCTTGTGGCAAGCGGCTGACTGCCATCAGCGACAAGTCGGGGCTACGGATGTTGCCACCCACCATCCGAAAGCCCGTGCTCGAGTCAAACCCCCTGAAGCGTCCTTTGAGGCACTCGCCGCGTTTTTTAGCCGGCTCGAACGCTATCCACCCGGTGTCGTCCGCTTGTAGGCACGACTTGTATCCTCCTGTTGACCAGTTCGTACTTGCGCCCGTCGTCAGGCATCTGGAGCAGGTCTTGCTCGGTGTAGCGGCGTTTGCGCGGCGGCTTGGTGCGAGCAGCTGTCATGTTGGTCTCACCAAAGGCAGTGTACCTTGCGCGTCTGTGGCTGATGTAGGTAGGACAGGGGAACTGGGTGACGACAAGCAAGCCGTCGCATCAGTTTACTTCGGCGTGGACGCCAACGCTGCGATTTCACACTGCGCGTGTGGATCTTGTTTGTACGGGTTCGACTTTAGACAGGTTCGGTTTTAGCCGATGGGAGAATTTGCCCAAACCCCACCCCCTTATGCGCGGTAAGCAGCGGGTTGGCATGCGGTATAGTTTCTGCTGATGCAGGCAGAAGCCCTCACTCCGTGGATTGAGACGGCGCCGTTTGAGGTGCGCTACGCTGAAACTGATGCGATGGGCATTGTATACTATGCCAACTACTTGGTGTGGTTCGAGGTGGCACGCGGCGCGTTTTGCCAGCGATACGATATAGACTACAACGCCATCGAGCGCGACGGCACGCCGCTGGCAGTGGTGGAAGCGTATTGCCGCTACCGTGCACCTGCCCGCTATGGCGATCGGATTGTGGTGCGTGTGCGTCTAAGCGAGTTGAAGGGTAGTACGATGCGCTTTGAGTATGAGGTATTGAACGCCGACACGCGCCAACTGTTGGCAGAGGGCTGGACGCGCCATGTGTGGGTTACGCGCGAGGGGAAACCGACTCGCTGTCCTGCCCTGATTCGGCAGCGGGTGGAGCAGGCATAAGCGGCGCACTCAGAGTGAGGTACGCGACGGCGCCCCACAGCACGCCTATCAGGGCACCTGCAAGCACATCGGAGGGGTAGTGCACACCGCGGTAGATGCGCGACAGCCCCACCAAGCCTGCCAGCAGCAGCGCGCCGTAGCCCCACAGCCGATGGCGTGTGCGATATAACTGCAGAAACAGCCAAAACGCCAACGCGAACGCTGTGGCTGTGTGCCCCGATGGAAACGAGTTGTGAAAAATCCGCTCATCGGGAGCCACCAGCGCGTCGGGCAAATTGGAAGGGCGCAGGCGAGGCACCGCGCGTTTGAGCAGCTGCACCGTGAGACCGCTGCCGAGAAACGCCACGAGCGCAGGTAGGAACACCGCGCGCCACGCCGAACGCCCCCGCACCCCAACCGCTTGGCGACGCGCCACGAACAGCGTCGCTACAAGCACTGCCAGCAGCTGTACCCACCCCAAGCCCAAGCTCGTAATCACCCACATCACGGGGTCAAGCCACGGGTGGTTCAGCCCGTGATTGACCGCATAAAATAACTCACGATCGTACTGGAGCAGGGTCTCCATTAGCTCAGCGTCATCTTGCCGAAGCCGATGTACTTGGGCTGGCTGAGGCGTTCGATGCGTTGCAACATATCTTCAAAGCACATGTGGTGCTCCTGGAGGTCGCCGCGCAGGATGGGGTCAATAGGCAGCAGCGGAGTGTCGTTGATGTGCACGCTGAGGGCGCGGGCGCGGCGAGCCAACTCGAACGCCTCCACGATATCGCGCGTGAAAATCGCTAAGCGCAACCCAATAGCAAGCGAGTTGATGTGCTTGAGGAGTTCCGCGTGGTTGCGGTAGCGGTGGAGCAACACCACGGGTCCGAACACGGCTTCGGAATGCAGGGTCGCGTTTTCGGGCAGATCCGTGAGCACTGTGGGCATATAGAAGGGTGGTTCGGCTTGTGCACCGATGAGGGCGCGTGCACCCTGCTGCAGGGCGTCGCGCACCAGCTGGTCTACACGCTGTAGGGCTTGCGGGTGAATCAGCGGTGGCAGCGAGGTGGATTCTTGCATGGGGTCGCCGTGGCGGAGGTTTGCAAGCCGTTGGACCAGTGTCTGTGCGAGAGAATCGTAGATGTGTTCGTGCGCCCACACGTGCTGAATCGAAGTGGGCAGCTGCCCGGCGGCCATATAGCCGCAGCAGGCAACAACCTCCGCCACGACTTCGGGGTCGGCGCTTTCGGTGGCAACCAGCCCGCCTAAGGTGTCCAACTCCATTTCGATGCGTTTAGCGCCTGCGTGCAAGGGCAGCGATAAGCCAACCGCGCGACTGCCCGTGAAGGTAAGCGCAGCGACCAGCGGGTGCGCCGCCAGCGCATGTCCGATCTCCTCGCCCTTGCCTGTAAGCACGCTGAGCGCCTCAGGAGGCACGCCTGCACGATAAAGCAATAAGCCCAGGCGCAGCACGGTTAGCGGTGCCTCAGTAGAGGGCTTGAGGATGATCGCGTTGCCCGCAGCGATGGCGGGGGCAGCTTTTTGTGCCGCGTGTGCCAACGGCAGGTTGAACGCCAAAATTGAAGCGACCACGCCCAACGGCTCGCGCGCCCAAAAGCCAAACCGCGACGCCCCGTCGGTAAACGACTCGGGCGGAAACTGCGTGGCGCGAGGGTGGTGACACGCCTCTGCGGCTAACTCAAACACCATCGCCGCGCGCTCCACCTCAATCCGCGATTCGCTAATCAGTTTGCCCGTTTCCGAAGTCAGCAAGGTCGCCAGCGATTGTCGCTCTTGGCGGATAAGTTCGGCAACATGCTTGAGGATGGTCGCGCGCTGGCTGAGGGGTATTTCGCGCATCATCTCGGCGCCGTGGCGGGCTAATGCCACTGCCTGATCCACGTGCATCGCGCCTCCGCGCGCCACCATGTCTACAGGCTCCCCTGTGTAAGGGTTCAACACGGGCAGCCACTCCTCAGCCCCCACCAAGTGCCCGCCAATCAGCATTTTCTGGTGGCTCATCATTTAGCCTCCTGTATAGGCAACCGCCTCAATCTCAATCTGCGCTCCTTTGGGCAAACCGCTGACCTGCACCGTTGCCCGTGCAGGATACGGCGGCTGGAAGTAGGTGCTGTAGACTTGATTCATCTCTTCAAACATATTCAAGTCGGTGAGGTAAATCGTGACCTTGACCACATGGTCCAAGCCCAAGCCTGCTGCGTTTAGCACCGCCTGTAGATTCTGGAGTACTTGCTTGGTTTGTGTGGCGATTCCACCTGCAACCAGCTCGCCTGTAGCAGGATTGATAGGGATCTGCCCCGACACGAAGACCCAGTTGCCCACACGCACCGCCTGTGAGTATGGTCCGACAGGTGCTGGCGCGTCGCTGGAGAGAATCGCTTGTTTTGCCATCGCCTCACCTCACACGGAAAGTATACCCTTATGGAATAAGAAACGCCCCCATAGCAGGGGGCGCAGTGGAAACTGCAACCGAACCAAAAATGTGCTCAGCGGCGTCGGCGGCGCAGTGCCAATCCTACCAGCCCCACGCCCAACGCCAGCATACTGGCAGGCTCGGGCACGACGCTCACTGTGAGGACGTAGGAACCGACCTGCGTATGGCTTGCCCCTTCGTAGTAGCCAATTTCGTCTTGACCGACGAAACCATGAAAGCCCGTGATCGCAAGGTAGTAGTCGCCGCTGACATCGGCGCGCCAAACCAGCGCCGAGCCAAAGCTATCACCAAGCGGGGCGTCATCGTTGAAGGTAAGCGCGGTATCGCCTGTTTCATCAAACAACGCAATCACCGTG
The DNA here is from genome assembly GCA_030550775.1 of Armatimonadota bacterium. GTDB lineage: Bacteria > Armatimonadota > Fimbriimonadia > Fimbriimonadales > GBS-DC > GBS-DC. Next base: position 697 of record JAUQOS010000092.1, on the reverse strand, counting down.
TCGGGCGCAAAGTAAGGCGTACCAATCGGGAACACAACGACCGACAAGTAATCGCCCGCCTCCAAACGGATCTTGAAAAAGTCAGAATCGTTCAATGTGAGGTTAATCACCCCCACATTGGCATATGGCGGGGTATTGCGTAGGTTGTACAGCACCATGTCGGCAGTTGCGCGGGTATTGTTTGGCTCCGTTTCGCTGAACAGCGCAAATGCCTGTACGCTCAACAGGGCACTCAGCACAACAGTCAATGCTCGCTTCATCATACATCCTCCTTTCCGGGGTTTCCGGTAGGGCGTGGAAGGCGACTTACGCCCTACACATTATAGCATAGTTGGCGGTGTTCCTGCGTTGCCTAATCATAAAACTGGCAAAACTACTGTGGCGCCTGTCAACGGTTGTGAGATGCGCGATTTGGGTACAACATCCGTTTAGGCGGCGAGATGCTCAACTACGGCATCGGACAGGGCTACCTGACGATTACGCCGTTGCAGACAGACGTGATGACGATCGGTATCGCCAAGCGCGGCGTGAGGTACTGGTCCCCATCTGGTGGAAGAGATCCGCACGCCCGACGGGCAACTGCTGGAGACCGTCAGCCCCGAAGTGATTCACCGCTACGAGGCGTCGCCGCAGCACTGGGACGCCGTGATTGAGGGCATGGTGCGCGTGCCTGGCGTGCGCGTAGCGGGCAAAACTG
>JAUQOS010000091.1 GCA_030550775.1 Armatimonadota bacterium | reverse complement strand
GGATGCGGGCGCGTGCCTCGCGTTCGGCGTCAATCAGCATGCGCAACGTGCCGCGCAGGCGTGCCAGTAGGTCATCCAACGGGTCGTTGCCGCCCAGCAACGAGATTTGCACATAGCCCTCGAAGGCGAGGCTGCCTTCGCCATACAGCCCGCGCGTATGGCAGCCCAGCGCTTGCAACGCTTCCAGCCAGCGCGTGATTTGGCGGGCTCGCTGTAGCCCCATCAGGTGCATCAACAGCCCCAACCGCAAACCGCGCCCCAAGTTGATAGGCGAGGCGGTCAGATAGCCCCAGCGGGGCGAACGCGCCCACAACACAGGCATTTGCGCCAGGGTACGCTCCCAGTGCAACAACTCCTCTAACAGGCGTTGGGGGTGCCAGCCCGCGCAGGTGATTTGCAGGCGGAGGTGGTCTTCCTCATTGAGCACGGCCACGATGCTTGCGTCGGGGTTCAGCAAGACCCAACGGTGGGGCAATTCGGGCAATAACGCTGGGCTAATCACACGCGCACCCACCAACCGCGCCCGCTCGGCAAGGCGTAACTGGCTTAGTGACACCGCCCGAGTCAGCCCCGCTGCCGCCAACAAGGGGTGCAATTGCTCCACAACTGCCTGCAACTGCGCCTCCGACGCCCGATGCGGAAACGGATAATGTGCCAAGTTGCGTGCCAACCGCACACGACCAGAAACTACTACATCACGGTCGGGTGCAGGCTGTCGCAGCCACGGCAAAAACTCCGCGCTGTTGAGCATCTCCTCTCACAGGATACCCCACCCGAAAATAGGAGCATGGCGAACAAAAGGTACAATCACAACATCCATGCAAATCGCCTTGCGCAAACTGTGGGCACTGCTGCGAATCTACATGGCAGATAGCCTTGCGTATCGCGCCAGCGCGTTTATCTGGATGCTCACCGATATCGTGCACTGCTTGGTGATGCCGTTGGTATGGCTGTCGGCGTATGGTGGGCGCGAAACAATCGCGGGCTACAACCCCGGCGAAATGGTGACCTACTATGTGATGATTGCCTTTACCACGAACTTCATCGTCAGCCACATTATGTGGGATGTGGCGTGGGAAATCAAAGAGGGGTTCCTGTCGCAGTGGCTGTTGCGCCCTGTGCCGATGTTGTGGCGATTGATCGCGCAAAATATCTCGTGGCGAGCGCTGCGCATGGCGATGTTCGTGCCCGTGGCGGCACTTGCGCTGTGGTACTATAGTCGCTTCACCACGCTTAGCCCGCTCTATTTGGGCTGGGAGTTCTGGCTGAGCGTGGCATTGGGGCATTTCGTGTCGTTTTTTACGGCACATGCGCTGGCGGCGTTGGCATTTTGGCTGCAAGAGACGCAAAGCGTGTTCTCGTTGTATTACGCGCCGATGCTATTGCTGAGCGGTTGGGTCGCGCCGATTGCGCTGATGCCGAGTTGGCTGCAGGTCGTCGCTATGGCGTTTCCGTTCCGCTACACGACTGCCGTGCCTGTGGAGATTGCAATAGGCAAGCTCCAGGGCATGGCAATGTGGCACGAAATTTCGCTACAGGCGATGTGGATTGGCATTATGGTCGTGGTGGGGCAGCTATTGTGGCGTAGGGGATTGCGCCAGTACACAGGCGTGGGGATGTGAAATGGTGCGGCGACGCGGGGGCGTCCCACCGTTTGCCTACGCGAACCTACTCCCACAGCTCCCACAGGTCGGGGCGCTGCGTGCGGGTGTAGCTGATCGTCGAGCAGTAAGTGCCGTTATCGCGGTCGCACTTACGCTCGGGCAAGCCATAAAGCTTCTCAAACGGCGTCGCTTTCACATGGCCATCTGCGTAAGCGACTGTCACTTGCCCCTGATGGCGTCCGTGCGGGCGTTGATGGAACGCTAAGGGCGGGTTGGGGAAGTTTGGAGGCAAGGCATAGTGCTGACGCTCACCTCCCAAGAAGGGCGAATGCACATAGTTCATATAGAAACCGCGCGAATCCCACAGCGGGCGGCTGCCTGTACCAGACGGCACGCCGTCCATTACCATCACATGGCTGGCAGGAGCGTTTAGCTGCGCCAGTCGCTTGCTGGGAATCAAGGGGTCAGGCGGGAAGTTGCAGCCTGCCGAAAAGCCCATTGGCGAGGGAAACGCTGCCCCATAGCCCACGCGCCCCTCACAAAGCAAACGCCGCCCTGCAGGCGATTCGGTGTCGCTAATCGGCTTTGCCGACGGGCAACGCGAATAAAGGTTGTTCTTAGAATACGGCTGCAGCCAATACAGGTATCCGATGGAGGTACAGGTGGTGTAGCCACCACCGCAGAAGTCTGGTGGCGGGATGAGCTGGTTCTCGCCAAGCGGGAAGGTCTCGTCATAGTCTTACATCATGGCTGCAATGCCAATCTGCTTCACATTGCTGACACACTGGGTCTGACGCGCTTTTTCGCGCGCTTGCGCGAACACGGGGAACAGAATCGCCGCCAAAATCGCGATAATCGCAATTACGACCAGCAGCTCAATCAGTGTAAATCCGCGTCGTTGCAGCATACAAACCTCCGCGCCCTAATCATACCTCATAATCACAAGGTTATGAGCACCTGCAGAGCATTTAGCTGCCACACCAACTCTAGAATGAGGCTGTTCTGCCGCAGTTGATTTGAATCGGTTGCGTGTGTTATATGGTTCAATCGCTCGGGATGTGCCACAATCTGTGTCCTTTTGGCGTAATGCAACCCATGCAGGTATAATCGCGGCGTCATAGGAGATTTGCATAGCCCAAGTTGCCACCCATGCGAAGGCTCCTCGCTGCGCTCGAGGTGACAGGTTTATTTTTCGCGAAGGTAAGCGTGTCATTCCGAGCCGAAGGCGAGGCGTCTTATGTAGGTAGCAGCTTGGGCTAATGTAGGTTGGTGGCTCGGGATGCAACAAGGTTTGTTTGCCATCGTGGGTAGCGCAGGGATTGGCGAAGTCTCAGAAGCGTACTGCACGCAAGGCAGCTCGCCGATTGCGGTTGTGATGCCCGAAAATGAGGCAGAAGTGAGCGCGCTGCTTGACTATGCGCAAGGGATGGGCGTACCGTGTGTGGTGGCGGGCAGCGGCACGCATTTAGAGTTTCTCACCCCTCCAGCGGGCGAGTGGTGGCTGCTGAGCACACGCCGCCTATCGCGCCTGATTGACTACGCGCCCCAAGATTTGGTACTGACTGTCGGCGCGGGGATGACGCTCAGCACGGTTCAGGAGGTGCTGCGCCCCCACAACCAATACCTGCCGTGGAATCCGCCTCTGCCCGAGCAAGCAACTATCGGGGGCATTGTTGCCAGCAATCGCGCGGGCTCATGGCGCTATCGCTATGGCACGCCCCGCGATCGGTTGTTGGCGCTACGCGCCGTGCGGGGCGATGGTGTTGCGTTCAAAAGCGGTGCGAAGGTGGTCAAAAGTGTGGCAGGCTACGACATGCATCGCCTGCTGTGCGGTTCGTGGGGCACGCTGGCGGTGATTACCGAGATAACGCTCAAAGTGCAGCCGCAGCCGCAGGCGTTTGGCGCCGTAGGGTGGCATGTCGCATGGGAGAGGTTGGAGCCAACGCTCGCCCATCTGATGCGCATGACGTTGGAGCCAGATGCCATCAGCGTGCTGGTGATGCACACGCCCCGCGACCCGCGCCTAACGCCCCTCGCAAGCGACGAACTTGGGCAACCCTACCTACTACTGGAGTTTTCAGGGCACACGGAGACGGTGGCGTGGCAAATCCAGCACCTGCGCGAGCAGGGCTACCCTGCTGCCCCAGTAGAGGCACCCACGCTGGAGGCACTGCGCGACTGGTGGGCACCCCGCCATCACGCCCTGATGCTGCAGATTTTGATGCGCCCCAGCGAGGTGGCAGACACGATGCGCGCATGGGCACACCTGCCAGGGGTCACCCTATATGCCCACGCAGGCAGTGGCGTGCTGTATGTGGCGGTCGCCCCGTCGGGGCTAAGCGAAGCAGTGGTGCACCAGTGCCGTGCGTTGAACCATAAGTATCGCGTGCTGCGTGGAGCCGAGTGGCTGCGCGCCCAAACCGACGGGGCACTGCCCACGCTCCAACTGAGCGACGGCGAGTTGCGCCTAATGCGCGGCATCAAGCAAGCGTTAGACCCCAAAGGTGTGCTGCCTACCCTTGTGTAGAGGGCACTGAGGTGAAGCGATAGGGCGGACGATAAACGCCGCGCTCTGTAATAATCGCGCTAATCAGCGAGGCAGGTGTGACATCAAACGCAGGGTTGAAGGCGGGCGCGCCTGCTGGTGCCAATTGAATCGCCCCCAGATGCGTAATCTCCGATGGGTCGCGGTGCTCAATCGGGATGTGCGCGCCGTCGGGGGTGGTAGGGTCAATCGTACTCTCCGGCGCAGCCACATAGAAGGGCACTTGGTGGTAATGCGCCAGCACTGCCAGCATGTAGGTGCCGATTTTGTTGGCGGTGTCGCCGTTGGCGGCGATGCGATCCGCGCCCACAAGAACGGCGTCTACCTTGCCTTGCGCCATCAGCAATCCTGCCGCGCTGTCGGCAATCACCTCAAATGGAATGCCCTCTTGGAGCAGCTCCCATGTGGTCAGGCGCAACCCCTGCAGACGCGGGCGCGTTTCGCACGCATACACATGGGCGAGTTTGCCTTGCTGGTGCGCCACACGGATAATCCCCAGCGCGGTGCCAATACCTCCTGTGGCTAATGCGCCCGTGTTGCAGATGGTCAGCACGCGGGCGTTGTCGGGCAGCAATACCGCGCCGTGCGTTGCAAGGGCGTGGTCGGCTTCGTAATCTTCGCGCTGGATGGCGTGGGCTTCGGTTAGCAGACGGGCGCGCGCCTCGTCGGGGGTGGCGCTATGTGCCACCACGCGTTGCATCCGCTCAATTGCGTTGAACAGGTTCACCGCTGTTGGGCGCGTTTGGGCAAACGCTGTGCATATCGCATCAAACTCGGTGCGGAAGGCATCCATCGTGGGCGCGTTGATATTGCGCGCTGCCAACGCCAGCCCATAAGCGGCAGCGATACCAATCGCGGGCGCACCGCGCACCTTCATCTGGCGAATCGCTTCCGCAACGCCACGCCAGTCGTCAAACTCCTCAATTACCACGCGCTCAGGCAGCTGCGTTTGGTCTAACATCGCCACAACGCCTTCACGCCACACAACAGGTTGCACTTTCATCGCTTATAGCTCCTGCCTACCGCTAAGGGCATAGCCCAGTGTCGCGGCATCGGCGTAGTCCAACTCGCCCCCCACAGGCATGCCATAGGCGATGCGTGTCACGCGCACGCCCATCGGTTTGAGCAGCCGTGCGATGTAAAGCGCGGTGGCGTCACCTTCCACATTCGCGGGCATCGCCAAAATCACCTCGCGGGGATGCTCCGTGCGCACACGCTCGACCAGTTCACGCAGCTTGAGATCCTCGGGTTGAATCCCCTCGGCAGGCGAGATTAGCCCGTGCAGCACATGGTACAGTCCACGATACTGCTCCAGACGCTCCAGCGCAATCACATCACGGGGGTCTGCCACTACGCAGATGGTGTCGGTTTCACGCGATGGGTCGCGGCAGATTTCACACAGCTCACCCTCGCTAAGGAAGAAGCATCGCTGGCACAGGCGGGTGCTCTGGCGGGCTTGTACAAGACTTTCGGCAAGGCGCAGCACCTCTTCCTCGGGACGGCGAATCAAGTAGAGTGCTAGCCGCTGCGCTGAGCGGGTGCCGATTCCGGGCAACCGCTCCAGCTGCTGCATCAGCTGGCGCAGGGCGGGTGGGAACAGCATCGGCTAAAACGGCAGCCCCAGCTTGTCCAGCCCCAGCCCACCCGTGAGCTGGCTCATGCGTTCAACACGCAGGTTCTCTGCCTGAGTTTGTGCCTCGCGCACCGCGCTCACAATAAGGTCTTGAAGCATTTCGGGGTCGCTGGGGTCAATCACATCAGGGCTAATCTCCAACGCCATTAGCACGCCTTTGCCGTTCACAGTGGCTTTGACAACGCCGCCGCCCGCAGTGGCGTGCACTTGGAGTTTATCCATCTCTTCCTCAAAGCGTTGGGCTTCCTCCATCATACGCTGCGCCTGTTCCATCATCTGGCGCATCGCGCCGCCGGGCAATTTGGGCATCTTCATCGGTATCGCCTCCGTAGCCATAGATTGTACCCATTGCACCATCAAAGACAACAGGAAAGCTCTCCTGCCAATTCGTGTCAGTGGAGGCGCCGCCTCTACACATTAGCCTGCGCAGCCAACTTTGGCTTGCCTCAAATTGGCTTGAGCCGTTTGCCCAAGCGCGTGAAGTTTTGCCTTGTGACGCACCTCTATTGCCTCGCCCTCGACTTGGAAAGCCAGGTTTACTGCCACGAAAAAGACCCTGTCACCCCGGGCGTAGCGAGGGGGCTCGGCGATATCCAGATTAGTCACCCCTTGCGCAGCGAGGGGGCTCCATCGCGAGGTTTGTGCAGATTCCTCGTTTCGCTCGGAATGACAGATAAGTGTTCCTGAGATTCCTCGCCTACGGCTCGGAATAACTGTTTTCCGCATGCTTGGCTGCCCCTGCGCTACTGTGCGACAAGCTCGGCAAAACAACTGGCGCGGAAGACTTTAGTATAATTCCCGCCATGCGAGTGTGGAGCTGGCTACTTGTGGTTGGTGTGTTGCTTGCTGGTTGTGGGCAGTGGAAGGCGGCGTCGCCTGAGCAAACGCTGCTTCAACAAGGCATCCAAAAGTTGGAGGCACGCGATTATGAAGGCGCTGCGCAGCTGTTTCGCCAATATGTAGACCAAGCCCCGCATTTTACAGTCGCGCTGCAGGAGGTTTATCGCGCTTACATGCAACAGCCCACTCGCCCCTACGCCCAAGCCTACGAATTTCTCGTGAAGTACGAACCCCGTGCCAACGAGATTAAAGTCCAAGTTGATCGTGCGGGCTATTACCAAGTGCTGGGCACCCTAGCGTTTCTGTCGGGCAGGCGCGGAGAGTATGCGCTGTGGTTCGAGAAGGCACTTGCCCTAGATCCCCAGAACCACTTGGCAATGAATGACTATGCTTATGCCCTCGCTGAGGATGGGCGCGATCTGGAAAAGGCGCTCAAACTAGCCCAGCGAGCGATTGCAATCAAATCCAATCAAGGTGCTTATCGCGACACATTAGGCTGGGTGTTGTACAAGTTGGGGCGTTATGAGGAGGCTCTCAAGGAGTTGCGTATAGCCGTGCAAACCGCGCCTGACAGTGCCGACCTGCGTTATCACTTAGCAGCGGTCTATGCCAAGCTGGGGCGCAAAGACGATGCGCTCGTGGAGCTGGAGAAAGCATTGGCGCTGCAACCCGGGCATGAACCGTCGCTGAAACTGCGGCGTGAGTTGCAAGGTGGGGGGCGGTCGTGAGTTGGCGCTGCGTGATGGGCATGCTGCTGGTGTGGTACATCGCTGCGCCTGTCGCCCACGCCAGCGTTGAGCTGCCCCCTGTCGCCCTATCAGGCGTGCCTTTCACAGTCAAAGGCGAAAAACTGCCGCCAGAAACCCCCGTGCGACTGGAGTTTACAGATGCGCACGGTAACCGCCATGTGCCTCTACCGCAACCGCGTACGGATGCCTCGGGCGCGCTCGAATACGAGGTTCGGCTTAGCCTATCAGGGGTGTGGCGTTATCAATGGCAGGTGGGCGATACCATAGGTGAAGGGCAAGTACGCTTCATACCCGCGTGGTGGAGCCTGATACCCCCGCTGGTGGCAATCGCGCTTGCCCTTTTGTTGCGTCAGGTTGTGCTGGCGTTGGCGGGCGGCGTGTGGTTGGGCGCGTGGATAATTGCGGGCGCGGACCCATTCACCGCACTGTTGCGCGTGGTAGATACCTACCTACTCAATGCCTACGCCGACCGCAACCACCTGCAGATTATCGGCTTTACGATGCTGCTTGGGGGGATGATTGGCGTGATTACGCGCGCAGGCGGGCTGAAGGCGTTGGTGCGCCTGCTTAGCACGCGCGTGCGCTCCGATCGTGGCGTGCAACTCAGCGCGTACCTGCTCGGACTACTGATTTTCATCGATGACTATGCCAACACGCTGTTTGTGGGGGCAACGATGCGCCCTTTAGCGGATCGATTCCGCGTCTCGCGCGAGAAACTGGCATACTTAGTGGACTCTACCGCTGCGCCCGTTGCCAACCTCGCGCTGATTGGCACTTGGATTGGCTTTGAGGTGTCGCTCATCGCCGACAGCTTCAAAGCGGCGGGTATCACACTGGAGCCGTATTGGGCATTTCTGCTAAGCATTCCGTATCGGTTCTACCCGATTTTTGTGTTAGTGTTTATTGCGTGGCTTCTGTGGCTGCGACGCGACTTTGGCGCGATGTATCGTGCCGAATGTCGTGCGCGCACGACGGGCAAAGTTCTGGCAGACGGCGCGTCGCCCTTAGCCAGCTACGAATCGGCAGAGTTGCTTCCACCTGACCATCTACGAGGCAGCGTGTGGGGCGCCGTCGCGCCTATTTTGGTGGCATTAGGAGGCACTTTGGGTGGGCTAATCTACACTGGCTATTATGGCGCATTAGAGAATAACGCACCTGTCAGCCTGCGCAGCATCTTGGCAAACGCCAATTCGTATGTGAGCCTTACTTGGGGGGCGTTTGGGGGCAGCCTCGTGGCGCTGTTGTGGGCGTGGCTCTCGCGCGCGCTTTCAATGCGCGAGGCGTTCGAGGCGTGGATAGCAGGCATGCGCGCAATGGTGCTGGCGATCGTGATTTTGGGGCTGGCGTGGGCAATCAGCGATGTATGCCAGCAGCTGCACACGGCACGATACTTAGTCCAAGCCCTGCAAGGCACGGTCAGCCCCGCATGGCTGCCCGCGCTAACCACCCTTACCGCTGCCGCAATTAGCTTCGCGATTGGCAGTTCGTGGGGCACGATGGGGCTGCTGATGCCACTTGCCATTCCGCTGGCGCACAGCCTCACACAGGGGATGGATGCCTCCGCGCAGCAGTTTTACCTTGTCGCGACGCTTTCGTCGGTGCTGGCAGGCGCCACTTTCGGCGACCACTGCTCGCCCATCTCCGATACGACGGTGCTCTCCTCAATCTTCACAGGGTCAGATCATATTGACCATGTGCGCACGCAGTTGCCGTATGCGCTAACAGTGGGGGCAGTGGCGTGGTTGGTGGGCGATGTGGCAACGGGATTCGGCGTGCCCGTGTGGGTAGCGTTGCTCGCGGGTGCGGCGTTATTAGGATTGATTGTGCGCGTTTTGGGCAAGCCCACGCCGCCGTATGATGGCAACCCGCACGAGTCCGATTAGCCCGCTAAGCTCGCCACGCTAACCGCAGCGGCTAACTTGCCCGCGATTTCGCGGAACGCCTGCGCCTGCGCCGAATCGGGCGCGGCAATCACC
>JAUQOS010000090.1 GCA_030550775.1 Armatimonadota bacterium | reverse complement strand
TAAGGTTGAGGTTGTCTACCGCCACGATCGGTTTGCCGCCCAGCAGTGGGCGGAACACTTTACGGAGGTCGCGCGTTTCGATGGCCCACATGCAGGCTATATTGTACCGAGTGAGAGCATTTTGCCTTGCTAGGCACGGGGGAGGAATCACTGGCAAGGGCACATCACTTGGCTTTGCCGCGCGCTTCTCGCGATGGTTTTTTTCCGATTCTGCCCCCCTCCTGCAGGTTCCCCCCGCACGCGAGGGGAACCATAAAAGCACCGCTCGGTTCCCCCTACTGGTAGGGGGAACCTAAAGGAGGGGGTTAGGAAAAACTGCCCCCCTCCTGTAGGTTCCCCCCGCACGCGAGGGGAACCAAAAAATGCCCGGTTCCCCCTACTGGTAGGGGGAACCTAAAGGAGGGGGTTCGGGGAAACTCAAGCAACGGCTTAGGCAGTTCAGGCAGTGCCCTGCACCCTTGCCAGGGAAGGAACCCTCCGTCTATCGTAACGGCGGGGAAGCAGGTTCGCTGCTTCCCCGCGTGGAGAAGAAGGGGTGTGGCGCCTCTTGGTGAGTTTAGGGCTTACGGCGGCGCAACGCCAGCAGCCCTGCTAAACCTGCGCCCAGAGCAGCCATGCTGGCAGGCTCTGGCACAAGGCTCCACGACTCGATTGCGAAGTCCGCAGTACCGATGGAGCCCCACTGTCCACTGAGATATGCCTCCACATCCGCCTGCACCCACGAACCGTTTGGATCGCTGGGCGAACCACCAATTCCCGCCACCTGCGTGAGGTAGTCAACACCACCGATGGTGCGCACGGCAATCAAGCCAACCGCGTTCACTCGGACATTCGAGAGGCGTACATCCACGGGAACCGTAATACTACCCAGCCCGGGAAACGCCAAGGTAGTGCCCGCAGGAACAGGTCTTTGTAAATGTTCCCGCTGACCACGTACCTTAGGCGGGTTTCAGCACACTGATGCCATCCATGTAGGGGCGCAGGGCTTCGGGCACAATCACGCTGCCGTCGGGTTGCTGATAGTTCTCCAGAATCGCTGCCATCAGGCGGGGTGTGGCAACACCTGAGGCGTTCAGCGTGTGTACAAACTCAGGCTTGGCGGTTGGCTCACGTCGGAAGCGGATATTTGCTCGCCGCGCTTGGAATGCTTCAAAGTTGCTGCACGAGGAGACCTCCAGCCACATCTGCACGCCGGGTGCCCACACCTCCAAGTCGTAGCACTTGGCAGCGGCGAAGCCCAAGTCGCCCGTGCACAGCAGCATAATGCGATAGGGCAGCTCCAGCCGCTGGAGTACGGTTTCAGCGTCGCGCAAGAGCCGCTCATGTTCATCGTAGGAGGTTTCGGGGGTAGTAAACTTGACCAGCTCTACTTTGTTGAACTGGTGCACGCGCAGCAGCCCGCGCGTGAGTTTGCCTGCAGCGCCCGCCTCGCGCCGAAAACAGGGCGAGTAAGCCACCAAGTTGATAGGCAGCTGCTCCGCGCTGAGAATTTCCTCGCGGTAGAGGTTCGTCACGGGCACTTCAGCGGTGGGAATGAGGTAGAGCGGGTCCATCGCGCATCGGTACATCTCTTCCTCGAACTTGGGCAGTTGTCCCGTACCCACCATCACCTCCGGGCGCACCAGAAACGGCGGAAACACCTCTGTGTAGCCGTGCTCGCGCGTGTGCAGATCAAGCATGAAGTTGATGAGCGCGCGCTCCAAGCGTGCACCCAAATGGGTGTAGAAATGGAATCCGCTGCCGCTGACTTTGGCACCGCGCTCAAAGTCAATCAGTCCTAGCGATTCGGCAAGTTCCCAATGGGGCTTGGGTTCAAACGCCATTGGGTGGATTTGCCCACCCCGACGCACTTCTACATTTTGGGTGGCATCCTCACCAACGGGCGTGGTGTGGTGCGGAATATTCGGAAATAGCAGGAGTTTCGCTTCACGCTGGTGCTCTAAGGTGCGCCGTTCGTGCTCCAACTGCTCGATTTCGGCTTTGAGGTTGCGCAGTTGAGCAAGCAACGGCTCTACATCCTCGCCTGCTTTTTTGCGCTGCGGGATCTCTTTGGAAAGGCGGTTTTGTTCAGCGGTGAGGCTCTCTACGCGCGTAGTGATCTCGCGCCACCGATGGTCAATTGCCAGCCATTCGTCCAAAATGTCGGTGTCATAGCCTCGATGGCGCAGCGCGGTGCGCACCGTCTCAGGCTCGTGGCGCAGCAGTCGGTAGTCCAGCATAGCCAGAATTGTACCGTGTGGGCGTTAGGCAAGGAGTAGGCGTCGCAACGGTGTCAAGATGCAGCTCACCACTCGCACTCCATCAACGCGGTCGGAGCCTGAGTGAGCAGTTCGCAGCCTGTGTCGGTGACCAACACATCTTGCTCGATGCGCACGCCCCCAAAGCCGGGTACATAGACGCCCGGCTCTACGGTGAGCACCATGCCTGCCTCCAATGGCTGGGTGTCGCGAAATGACAGTCCTGCGCCGTCGTGCACGCTGATGCCCAGCGAGTGCCCCAAGCTGTGCCCAAAGTAGCCATCCAGCCCGTGCTTTGCCAGTACTTGCCGCGCCAGTGCGTCAATGTGCTTGCCGTGCACGCCAGGCTTGATGGCTTCTACACAGCGTTCCAACGCTTCCAGCACGGCGTTGTAGATTTTGTGGTGTTCGGCACTAGCTTTGCCGATAACCACCGTGCGCGTGAGGTCGGAGCAGTAGCCATCTAACCGTGCCCCGAAGTCCACCGTGACGAAGTCGCCGCGTTGCAGGCGCCGCTCGGTGGGCTTGCCGTGTGGTAGGGCGCTGCGCTCGCCCGAAACCACAATCGTGTCGAAGGCAGGGTACGCGCCCTGACGCCTCAAGTAGAAGTCGATCTCCATCGCGATGTCCCACTCCGCCACTTCAGGCTGGAACAGCCGTTGAATGTGTTGGAAGGTGGCGTCTGCCAGCGCAGCGGCACGACGGAGGCGCGCAATCTCGCCCGCGTCTTTGACGCGGCGCAACTTCTCAACAGGGGTACCAACAGGCTGAAGGCGCACGCCTACCTTACGCATCGCCTTGCGCAACCCCATTAGCCCCGCCACCGACATACTGCTCTCCACGCCCAGCGTGCGCACCGAGAGCGCCTGTGCGGTCTCCGCTAAGGTTTCGTTGAACTCCCTCAGTGGGGGGTTGATTATTTGAGGAATATCGGACACTTCCTGTTGGGCTTGGGTGGCGTAGATCCCGCCCGTGAGAAACCGTTCGGTATCGGGCGTGAGCAGCAACGCCCCAAACGAGCCTGTAAAGCCTGTGAGGTAGAACAGGTTCGCGGTGTTTGTGATCAAAATGGCGTCGGGGCTCTGCTTGCCCGTGAATATTGACGCACGCAACCGCGCCCGACGCCCCGCGTAATCTACTCCAGCACCTTGAGCTTGATGTTGCGATACCATACTGGGTTCCCGTGATTTTGCAGTCCGATGTGCCCAGAACGGGTCATCGTGTTGTAAGGATATCTGAACTTATTTGGAGTACCATCGGGGTTGCGATGAGGCTCTGTCCAGCGGCGCAGGTCTACTTCGTTCACCTTTTCGCCGTTGAGATAGACCACAATCAGGTGGTCTTTGCAGATGATGTGGTAATGGTTCCACTCACCTGCAGGCTTTACCGCATTCTTGCTGGGGGCTTGAATATCGTAGATTGCCCCACAGTCGTGGCGCGTGGGGTTCTCCTTGCCGTAGCTATCCAGCACTTGCACCTCAATGCCCGTTTGCACGGGGTCGTTCTTGTCCCACACGCGCAAAAACACACCGCTGTTACCCTTCGGTGAGACCTTGAAGTCCAGTTTCAGCTCGAAGTTCTTGTAGGTGCCGTCGGTGAAAATCATGCCGTAGCCTTTGCCCGTGCAGTGGAGTGTGCCATCTTGCACGACCCACGAGTCTGGAGTGCCAACTACAGTCCAGCCTTTGAGCGTTTCGCCATCAAACAGGAGCTGCCAGCCCTCTTTGATTTCCTGTTCGCTGAGCTGATTGGCTTGCTGAAGGGCAACGCTAACGCCCACCAGCAAACAGAAAGCCCCGACTAATGCAATTACTGACTGTCGTGCGCGTAGCATGGATTATGTCGTTCGGCGCGTAGCGCGAGGTTCCTGCTAAGCTTGGCAGGAAAAGCGTGGACTATCGCCAAATTTTCACACAGTATGGAGCGCACGATTACTCGTCGGGAGTTTTTGAAGCGCGGTCTCGGCACAGGTGCAGGACTGCTGATACTCAAGAGCTGGGCTAAAGGGCAATCGCCCAACGACAAGTTGAACATCGCGGTGATTGGTGTTGGCGGGCGCGGGCTAGATAACCTGCGTGGAGTTGCCAGTGAAAACATCGTTGCCTTGTGTGATGTGGATTTGAACCACTTGGCAAACGCGGCGAAACTGTTTCCCAACGCGCGGCTTTGGGTGGATTACCGTCGGATGTTCGACCGCCAGAAAGATATTGATGCGGTGGTTATCAGCACGCCCGACCATACGCATGCGCTACCGATCATGCTGGCGTTGCAACGGGGCAAGCATGTGTATTGCGAGAAGCCGCTGGTGCACAGCCCGTGGGAGGCGCGTCAGGTGCGCGAGATGGCGCGCAAAGTCAAAGTCGCCACGCAGATGGGCAACCAAGCGCACTCCAGCGAGCCGCTGCGCATGGCGGTAGAGGTATTGCGTTCCGGCGTAATTGGCGCGGTGCATGAGGTGCACGCTTGGAGCGACCGCCCGATTTGGCCTCAGGGTATCTCACGCCCCGAAGGCGAGAAACCTGTGCCTTCCTATCTGTTTTGGGATCTATGGCTGGGACCTGCGCCCTATCGCCCGTATAACGATGGCTATCATCCGTTCGCATGGCGCGGGTGGTGGGATTTCGGCACGGGTGCGCTGGGCGACATGGGTTGCCACATCATTGACACCGCGTACTGGGCATTGGACTTGGGCTTGCCTACCAGCGTGGAGATGGAAGGCGCGCCCCGAATGCCCGAATCGGGCCCTAAGGCCAGCCGTGCGATTTTCGAGTTTCCTGCGCGCGGCAACCAGCCGCCCGTGAAGCTGTATTGGTATGATGGCGGGCTAAAGCCCAGCCCTGAACTGATTGGCGAGCGCGCGCTTGCGCCCAACGGCATCATCTGTATCGGCGACAAGGGCGCGCTCTACTTCATTCACGCCCGCGAATATCGCCTCTATCCAAAGGAGCGCTTCGAGGGATTTGAGTTGAAACAGCGCACTCTGCCTGTTTCGCCGGGGCACTACGAGGAGTGGCTGCAGGCGTGCAAAACAGGTAGCCCGACCTACAGCAACTTCGAATATGCGACGATGCTGACCGAAGCCGTGCTGTTGGGCAACGCGGCGTTTCGGGCGGGTGAGAAACTCTACTGGGACGGCAGGGAAGGGCGCGTAACCAATACACGCAAAGCCGACGAGTTCATCCGCCGCCCCTACCGCAAGGGCTGGGAGTGGTAAGAATAACTTGTGGCTTGCCTGTTATTCCGAGCGCGGCGAGGGTGCTTGGTAGGAGGTCAGCCAAAGATTCCTCGCCTGTGGCTCGGAATGACAAGCTTACTTTCTAAGCGGGGCGAAGAATCTCAACAGCCCAATCTAATCGGGTATCCTTGACTTGGAAAAACCTATGCCAGCCACTGCCACGCAACTGAAACCGAGGACGCGCCGCAAACGCCGCTGGACGGAGGCAGACCTGCTCAGCCTCCCTGACGATGGGCGCAAATATGAACTGGTGAACGGACGGCTTGTGGAAGTGCCCACAGGAACACGACACGGGGAAATATCGGTAGAACTGACAATAAGAATCTACCCCTTCGCGAAGCCTTGGGCAGTTGTTTACGACTCGAGTACAGGGTTCCGAACGGCTCGAGGCAATATCCGTTCGCCTGATGTGTCGGTTATGCGCAAAGAACGACTTCCCGACGGTAAGTCGCCCGTAGGATTTGCCGACGGTACGCCTGACCTCGCCATTGAGGTGATTTCGCCCTCCGAGAGAACCAGCGACATCTTGGAAAAAATTGCCGAGTACTTCGAGTCTGGCACGCAAGAGGTGTGGCTGCTGTTTCCAGAACGCCAGCAGGTGCATCGATACACGGCGAACCTCGAGGTGGAGGTGCTAAACGAAAACGATATTCTGAAGGGCGAGCCAATTCTACCCGGCTTTGAAGTGCGCGTGGGCGACCTGTTCGCAGAGTGAGCGCACTCGACTCGTGAGTGCGACCACGCTGCCCAAGCTGATACTATGCTGATTTTCTAGCGTTGCAGTTGGTTGCGTTGGGGTGTTGGCACTGCGCAGGAGTTGGCAGTCGCTTGGTAAACTGAGTCTCTGATGGCTGTGTCGGGGGTACGGGTATCTGAGCCGGCGCGGGATGCGTGGCACGACGTGCTGATGTTTTGGGGGGTGATGTATCGGCGCGTGGAGGGGCTCGCGCTGCTGCGTGGCAGTTGGCTGCTAGCAGTGGGGGCGGGCGTGGCAACTGCGTTGTTGCTGCCGCTGTTGGCGACAGTGCGTGCAGGCGCAGGGCTTTACTTGCTGTTGAGCGGCTTGGTGCTTGTGCATCTAGGGGCGCGCAGCTGGGTAGAGCGACGCTTGCCAGACCCCTCTTTCGCCGCAGACCTGCGCACAGGTAATTTTGAGCAGCTGCGTCTGACACCCCACAGCGCGCACACGCTTCTGCTACAGCGCGGCGTGCCCGATTTGATGGTGCGCGCCCTTGCGATGAGCATTTGGCTGCCGCTGTACGCGCTAGTAGCACGCGCCTTGGGGCTAACCCTGCTCGATGCTTTGGTACTTTGGCTACTGCTTGCCTTTGCCAACTACTTTGTGTTGGGGCTGGTGGCATTCACACTATTGGCATCTGCATGGGAGGGGGTTCTAATCGTAGCAGGGCTTGGTTTATTGCTTTACCCCTTTATGTTGGACAACGGTCGCATGCGCGCTGCAACTGCCAACGCGGGGTTATTCGGTGTGATGATTGCTTTGCCCATCGCTGCGCGCTTGCTCATGCCCCCCTCGTGGCAAACCGTGCTGCCCGACTTGCGCGTGGTGGGGGTGATGTGGTTGCTTGCTGAGCTGCTGCGCGTTGAGCGGATTGCCCGCTGGATTGGCACGCCCTCGGGCATCTGGCGCGGCTATTACCTGTTGCCCAGCGCGGGGCTGATGGCTTTTGTAGGGGCATTCGTCCATCAGCAGGCGGAGTTCGACGGAATCGTAGGCGCGGCGCAGACACAGCTAAAGGCGATTGGTGTGTTCGCTGCAGCGGGCTACCTCAACTTGGTGTTGCTAACCCTGCGCCGCCACGCGGAACCTGCCGTGCAACCACTACGAGCGCATCTGGTGGAAACGGGACTATTGCGATTGCTGAGCGTGGGCGTAATTGGTGGGGGCTTGTCGTGGTGGAGCTTGCCAATGGGCAGTGCGCTCTTCTGGGGTGTACTGGCGTGGTTGACCGCTATAGAGTGGCTGGTGGGGGCTTGGATGCGCCGCGCCCTCCAACAGGCGCATAGCCGCGCGCCGCGCCTTGCCTACGGGGTGTTGCTGGTGGGGCTGTTGCCTGCGCTGGCGTATTGGCTGCAATCATCTTGGTCATCGTCGCTGCCAGCGATGCTAAGCGCGTTTAGCCCTACCTTTGCACTGGTATTGGCTTCCGACGCGCACGCTCGCACACATACGCTGACTGCTCCGCTGTTGGTGCTGATATTAGGTGCACCGATTGTTCGCTACGGCGCGCTGTTGGCGCTGCTTAGGCTTGGTGTGGCGCTGCAGTGGGCGACCGAGCGCCCCTCGTGGCGCTCGCTGCGTTGGCTTGCCTTGCCCCTGCTATATCCGCTGTTTGATTGGTACGCCCATCGGCAAGTGCGCAATCCACTCTCGCAGTTGGTGATGGCGGAGCGTCAGCCTCCATTCGCGCCCCTGCTGGGGGTGTCTGCAGCAATCCTCACTTTGTATAATCCGAGTGCCGGGCAAGCCCTGTTTTTTGGGCTTTTAGTGCTGTTGGGGGTCTTCTTGTGGCTATGGGGCTACTACACCACTGCGAAGCGGGTGCGCCGCTGGATTGCTTCGGGCGAACTGACCAGCGCGATTTTGGCGGGGCTTACACCGCAGCAGTTTTACTGGGGCTGGGTGCATGGGGCATGGTATCACCAAATGCGGATTCTAATCGCGGTGATCAGTGGTGCGCTTTTGGGGTGGCTCATCGAGGTAGGGTATGCCTTGTCGAGCCATTCGTGGGGACGCTATCCTCCTGGCGTGATAGCATTTTTTGTCGTCATTCCAGGGGGGATGTTTCTGATACTAATGGCGCTTTGGGCGTGCGCGTGGCTAATTGCTGCCCCCGCAGCCGTGCGCGACCAGTTACAGCAGTGGCACACGACTGCGCCTACGCTAACGCCCCGCACCGCGCTTATGGCGTTGTTTGCGAGCCTGCTGGGATGTTGTGCGCCGCTGGCGCCGTTGCTACTAGTGGCACTGCCTGTCTACACCACGCAAAGCATGGTCATGCTTAGCAAGCTCGCGCGAGCTCCGATGGAACTTCCGCGCTAATGTGGAATATCTTAACCTAAGGGAGTACTCAATCAGGGTGATGTGGCGATGCTGAGGCGAGACCAATCGCTGCAGGAGCTGTTTGGGGAGCTTGTTGAGCGCGCGTTTGTGTATTCAATGCGCTGGCACGATCGGCAGGTACTGCGCTACTTGACAAACCTGCTAACCGAGTTTGCGCATATGGATCGGCTCTATCGGCTGCGTGACCTTCAAGGACGCCCCCTGCAAGAAGTGGCGGAGATGCTTTACTATGCTGACATTCGCTTGGGGGCACAATCGTTTTACCAAGAGCGCGAGGTACATCGGCACATTGGCGACTTTACCTTGTTTTGGGCAGGCGTTTACCCTGAGGCGCTGCCCAAGCTGCGTGCTGCTTCACGGAAGGATCACTTGATTGACTATGTGAAGCAGGGTAAGCAATCGTATTGGTTGGTGTCGCTGTTTGATGTGGGCGAATGGCGCGAGGAAGCCCCTATGTTTCGTCGCTTGTCGGAAAACTTCGAGGTGGCAATGCAGGGGCTGTATGCGGTGCGCCAGCTGTGGGAGCAGATGGCACGCGAAAGCTTCACCCAATTCCGCAAGCGCGTAGAGGGGTGGTAGACGCCCTGAACCAATCCAGCTTGCCGCTCAGATAGGGATTCCTCGCCCTCGGTTCGGAATGACAGGTTCACCAGTGCGCAGCTTGTTCTGTCGTTCCGAGCAAAGCGATTGATTGCGCTTGCGCGAAACCGCAGCAAACCTCTTGACAAGATCCTCTGGGCAGGAGGGGGCGCTTTGTGGGGTTTACAATCGGTTGAGGTGCTTGTAGATGGGGCTATTCAAGATGTTGTTGGTAGC
>JAUQOS010000089.1 GCA_030550775.1 Armatimonadota bacterium | reverse complement strand
CTCGGTTCCCCCTACGCAGTAGGGGGAACCTAAAGGAGGGGGTTAGGAAAAACTGCCCCCCTCCTATAGGTTCCCCCCGCACGCGAGGGGAACCATAAAAGCACCGCTCGGTTCCCCCTACGCAGTAGGGGGAACCTAAAGGAGGGGGTTAGGAAAAACTGCCCCCCTCCTGCAGGTTCCCCCCGCAAGCGAGGGGAACCGAAAAAATGCCCAGTGCCCCCTACAAGTAGGGGGAACCTAACGGAGGGGGGTCGGAGAAAAACCGGTAGCAGCTTTGGCTGTTGAGGCAGCACCCTGTACCCTTGTCAGAACAAACTGCCCCCTGCGTCGCGACCAAGCCATACTGGTAGAATTCCACCAATGCGCATGGGGCGTTGGAGTATCGCGGTTGGGCTGACAGGGCTACTGATTGTGTTAGGGGGCTTTGCAGTGGGCAGATGGGTGCGCGTGCGCTCGTTGCAGATTGGCGCACCCGTGAATGAACCGATCCGATTGGCTGTGCTGGCGGATTTTCACATCGTTGACGAAGCCAGTATGCGGCATGCCCGAGAGTGCTTGCAACGCGCGATGGCAGAGCAACCCGATGTTATCCTACTGATAGGCGATTATGTGCACACCCGTCACGGTTTGCCTTATTTGAAGCGGGCGTTGCATGGCGTCCATGCGCCGCTGGGCGTGTACGCTGTGCTGGGCAACCATGACCACTGGTCGGGTAAAGCTGCTGTGATTCGCGCGTTGCAAGATTCGGGCGTGCGCGTGCTGCGAGAAGAGAACCTCACCTTGCGCAAAGGGAGCACGCTGCTGACGCTGGTAGGAGTGTACGATTTGATGTGTCACAAACCCAACTGGGCAAGAGCCTTTCGGGGCGTGCCAGAGAAGCCTCGCCATCCTGTGATCCTACTCTCGCACAACCCGGATGCGGTGCTCAGTCCCTACCGTGACCGCACCACGCTCGTCATTGCAGGGCATACCCACGCAGGGCAAATCTGGGCACCAACCGCGGCGCACCGCGCGATGCAAAAGCTGTTTGGACGCAGCTACATTCCGAAAACAAAATATGGCACCACCCACCCTTACGGGCTCTATCGTGAGGGGCGCACCTGGGTTTACATCACCAGCGGGGTGACCCATGGGCGGGCTGTGCCGCGTTGGTACACACGCCCCGAAGTAGGTATTATCGTGCTCGTGCCCGAATAGGGGCATTGCTAATTGCTTTCAGTGTCCTTTTTCGGGCGCGCATTCGTGCGAGGATGTCGCTTCTTTTGAGGCGTGCGATGCGAGGCTTTCTGGCAGCTTGAGCCACTCCACCTTGCCCTCGCGCAAATGATAGATGCCTGCCGCAAACTCTACCTTGCCTAAGCGGTAAAGTTTTTGTACGACCGCGCTGCGCTCGTAGATACTTTGCACCACATGACGCACATGCTCTTGAATGGCGCGTTCCTCCAGAGAGTCGCCTTTGAGGTGGGGGTGAGTTTGGCGGAGCCGACGCAGTACGGGCGCGATGTGCTCTACGAGCTTAGGCAGGTGCCCTTCTAATGGTTTGCCCGCGATAGCCGCTTTCACTGCGCCGCATTGAGTGTGCCCCAGCACCACAATCAACGGTACTTTGAGGTGCTCGACGGCGTACTCAATGGAAGCAAGCCCGACCTCGTCCACCACATTGCCCGCCGTGCGTACCACGAACAAATCGCCCAGCCCCTGATTGAAGATTATCTCGGGCGGCACGCGCGCGTCGGAGCACGAGACCACCACGGCGACGGGCTTCTGCCCCTCCGTTGCGAGTTTGTAGCGGGTCATTTCATCCACGGCGGGGGGCAACAACTTGCCTTTGGCGAACATCTCGTTGCCGTATTTGAGCCTGCCCAACGGCTCTGCAGGGATTGGCTTTGGCTTAGGGGCAAGCATACGCCCCACTATGACCCCCACGCCCGCCGCCACCAGCCCTATTGCCAACGCGCGAACCAGCGATTTCATGGCATGCGATGTTATTCCACAAGCCGAGATGCTGCTAATCGCTCTTGTGCAGTTGGAGGAGTTCCTCGCTTTATGGAATGGCAAGGGCGTCTGCACGCTAACAACGTTGTCGTTCTAAACCGCAAGCGAGGAACCCCGCCTATCTACAGTCAAGGCACGGAGTTAGTGTGGTTAGAAAAGCCGTAGTGGCGTAAACGCGATAAACACGCCGAACAAGTCGGCGTCGCGCGTTTGGTTATGGCGCGAGTAATAAGTGTAAAGATAAACGCTATCGTTGAGGGCACGCCCTGCGCCGAAGCTGGTATAGGCGGTTCCGTCGGGGAACTTGAAGTATTCCACCGCCAAGTCCAGCCCAAAGTTGAGTGAGACCTGATACGCGCCGCTCCAGCCGGTTTGGTCGCCTTGACGATAGACTCCCAAATGGAACCTGCCCCAGTTCGTGGTTTGTGTGCCTACAGCATAAAAAGTGGGCAGGGCGTTCTCGGTGAGGTTCAGCGCGCCCACCGACACCCCCGGTAAACGCTTCGACTCTGGCGTGAGCACAAAGCGCGCGTTTGCCATGGTTTGGCGCGTCGCGCTATCGTCGAAGCCGATAAAGTCCACGCCGAAGTCCAGTCGCTCGGTGAGCGTTAGTTGCGTGTAGAAGCAGCGTGTGCGCGTCTCGTTGTAGAAGCGTGGCACGCCATACTGTTCTGTCGCGAAATAGATTGAGCGTGGCGTGTTGCGGTTAGCTGTGGGCATAAACACAACTGTTTCAGGGATTGCCCAACCGCTGACGGTACCCAGCGCCACCACCCATGCAAGCCAGTTGCGCATCCGTCGGCTCACCTCCATAGGACTATTCCACAAATCGACGCGAAATCGTTACGCAAATGGGGCGGCGCAGGGTATAATCCGCTTGAACCTTGACGAGGGGTTGAGAGCCGATGGCGAAAACAAAACTAACCCTACAGGACTTGGCAGCGGAGATAGGCGTTTCTGCGGCTCGCCTAAAGCAGATTCTCAGTGAGCTGGGCATTAGCGAGGCGGAGGCGAAGCGTGGCTTGGACGACGAGACCGTTCAAGCCATCAAAGAAATGGCGCAAGAGTTGGCAGACGAGCTGAAAACGCTCGCGCTGCCGCGCGAACTGACTGTACGCGAACTGGCGGAGGCGTTGGAACGCCCCTACACCGAAATCCAAAAGATTTTGATGACCAAATACGGTAAGCTGCTAACCCCCGTGCAAAAGATTGAGCCTGAGCTTGCCGAGAAGGTTGCTGCGGAGTTTGGGCTAACCGTGCAGTGGCAGGCACCGCAGCCCGCTGAGCAGCCTGCGCCTCAACCCCCCACGAAAGCTGTTGTGTCGGGCGAGCAACCGCGCCCGCCCGTGGTCACCATCATGGGGCACGTAGACCACGGCAAGACCTCGCTGTTGGACTATATCCGCAAAACGCGCGTTGCCGAGCGCGAATACGGCGGCATCACCCAACACATTGGCGCGTACCAAGCTGAAGTAAACGGCAAGCTGATCACCTTTTTGGATACACCTGGGCACGAGGCGTTCACCGCAATGCGTGCGCGCGGCGCCCAAGTCACGGATATCGTGGTGCTGGTGGTCGCTGCGGACGACGGCGTGATGCCCCAAACGATTGAGGCAATCAACCACGCCCGCAACGCGAATGTGCCCATCATCGTCGCGATTAACAAGATTGACAAGCCCGAAGCAAACCCCGACTTGGTGATGAGTCAACTGGCACAGCACGGATTAGTGCCTGAGGCGTGGGGCGGTGATACCATCTGCGTGCCCGTATCGGCTCTTACAGGCGAGGGCGTTGACACCTTGCTGGAGATGATTTTGTTAGTTGCCGAGCTAGCTGAACTCAAAGCCGACCCCAAAGCCGAGTTCAAGGGCACGGTGATTGAAGCCAAACTCGACAAAGGGCGCGGGCCGCTGGCGACGATTTTGGTACAGCAGGGCACGCTGCGTCGTGGCGATGTGTTGGTGGTGGGCAAAACTTGGGGCAAAGTGCGCGCAATGTTCGACCACACGGGCAAGCAGCTGGATAGCGCCACCCCCTCTACGCCCGTAGAAGTGATGGGGCTCAACGATGTGCCGGTGGCAGGCGACCGCGCCGAGCGTGTGGAAAGCGAAACCCGCGCCCGCGAAATCGTAGAGGAACGTCTCGAAGCCGAAAAACGCTCCGAAGGGCAACGCCCCATGCGGCGTGTGAACCTTGCTGAGCTGTTCAAACAGCTCCAAGCAGGCGAAACCAAAACACTCAACATCATCCTCAAAGCCGATACCTACGGCTCGGTGGAAGCAATCCGCGACGCCCTGCTCAAACTCGAAAAGCCCGAAGGCGTGGAACTGAAAATCATCAACGCCAACGTGGGCAACATCACCGAAGCCGATATTGACTTTGCAATTGCGGCTGAGGCAGTCGTGCTTGGCTTTAATGTGAAGGTGGAAAGCGCCGCCCAAAACAAGGCGAAGGCAAGCCGCGTAGATGTGCGCGTCTATCGCATTATCTACGAGCTGCTGGAGGAGGTACAAAAAGCACTCAAAGGCTTGCTGGAACCCGAACGCCGCGAGGTGGTGCTGGGCACTGCCGAAGTGCGCGCAATCTTCCGCCTCTCCAAAGGCATCGTGGTGGCAGGATGCTATGTATTGGATGGCAAAATCGTGCGCAACGCCCCTGCACGCTTGATTCGCAACGGAGAGGTCATCCACCAAAGCAAAATCGCGACCTTGCGCCACCTCAAAGAAGATCGCCGCGAAATCCCTGCAGGCTACGAGTGCGGCCTCACCTTAGAGGGCTTCGATGCCTATCAAGAAGGCGACCGCATCGAATGCTACGAGATTCAAGAGGTCGAGCGATAGTTAGTCGCCTACCGCGCCGAAGTTGAACAGCACAATCAGCAAATCGGCATCGTTGACGATTTCATCGCCGTTGAGGTCGTAGGCAGGCGCGTAGCGCCCGAAGTTGAACAGCACCTGCAACAGGTCGTTGTCGTCAACGATGTTATCGCCGTTGATGTCGCCATTAGCGAGGCGCACACGGATTGTGACGGTGCGGTCAACTTCTAGGTGGACGTTGGGCACGCGCTCAAACAGCGAGTTGTGGATGCGTACTTTGATGTCGTGTTGCCCAATAGGCGTGTTGTGGAGCTCGAAGCTGCCGTCGGCGTTCACAGGGGTAGTCATTTCGTACTTGAGCTCACCGTCTTGATAAAACTGCACCACCGCCACACGCCCCTCGTAGTCGCCTTGCCAGCCATCTACTTCGCCACCGCCGCTCAGGAAGCCCGCCAGCGGCCCGAACGCATACAGTCGCCCATCGCCGTTGACCACATAGACTGTGCCATCGCCTCCGATGGCAGGCGAGGCATACCAGTTGGGCGTGCCGATGCTCGCTTGCCAGCGTACTAATCCTGAGGTGGGGGCAATCGCATACAAAGTGCCACCATTGCCCCCTACGGCGTAGATTACATCGTCGGCACCGACAGCTGGCGTGCTACCACGGTAGGAAGCATTGTGACGCCACTGCAGCGTGCCCGTATGGGAGTACGAGCGCAGTTCACCCCCTGTGTGCGTCATGTACACCCGATTGCTGGTGATGGCGACACCCGCCTCTATCGGTCCGAAGGTGAGAGCAAGCCATAGCTGCGTTCCTGAGAGGCTGACTCCACGAAAGCCACTATCCCACGCACCGAAAAAGATGCGGTCATTCCACAAACCGATAGCACCTTGTACGGGATAGAACACAGGAAACCGCCAACGGATGGTGCCGTTGGGATTGATGGCGTTTAGATGGCGTTCGGAACCTACATAGATAGTGCCGTCGGCGCCGAAGCAGGGGGTGCTATTCGCTTCCGCGCCCAGATAGACGCGCCAGGCAATCGTGCCATCGGGGTTAACACAGTAGAGATAGCCTCCTGGTACCGCGCCGTTAGTTACATAAATCCGCCCGTCGGGCCCGATTGCGGGGGAGGAGAGTACATTTGAGCCGCCTAAGTAAACACTCCACAGCAGTGTGCCGTTGGAGGCGTTTAGGGCAACCAAAATCGCATCGTTCGGGTTGACCAGCGCGTATAGCACGCCGTTCGCATCAATGGCGGGTGTGCTGGTGGCAGCTGAGTAGCCCGCAAACCAGCGCCAGCGCAGCTGCCCGTTGGGGCGAACAGCATAGATGCCGTTGGTGGCACCGAAGTAAATCGTGCCATCGGCAGCCACAATCGGCGAACTTTGCGAGCGGCTATTTGCACTGTAAATCCAGCGGATGCTGCCACCTGTGGGCGCGCCCAAGACCGTGCTGCGCGTGTTTTGATAATCTTTACCGAACGAGGGCCACGGCGCATCAGGCTGTAGCTGAGCCCAACCAACTGTAAGCCCTAAATAAAGGCACAACCCCGCAATCAGTGTGCGTTTCATCAGCGCGCTCCTTTCACGCGCTTTTATTATACACCATTTTCGGCGGCGGTCGCCCTGTGAAACCTGCCAAGCTTGGCATCGGGTACACTTGGAACGATGGAAAAGGTACTGCTGGCGGCACCGCGCGGCTTTTGTGCAGGGGTTGCTTATGCAATTGAAGTGGTTGACTTGGCGCTCCAGGCGTTCGGCACGCCGCTGTATGTGCGCCACGCGATCGTGCACAACGAACATGTGGTGCGGGCATTTGAGCGACGTGGGGTGGTTTTTGTAGAGGATTTGGAAGAGGTGCCCGAAGGCTCGAATGTGGTGTTCAGCGCGCATGGGGTTTCGCCTGCGGTGCGCGAGCAAGCGCGCGCCCGCAACCTAAATGTGATTGACGCCACCTGCCCGCTAGTGAGCAAAGTGCATCGCGAGATCACACGGTTCGCACGGCAGGGCTACCATATCCTTTACATCGGGCATCGAGGGCATGTGGAAGCACAAGGCAGCATGGGGCACGCGCCAGGGCAGATCACCCTAATTGATAACCTCGAAGAAGCGGAGACCGTGCAGCCCCCTGAAGGTGTGCCCCTCGCGGTTGCCACGCAGACCACCTTAAGCGTTGACGAGGTCAATCGCATCCTGAGCGTGTTGCGCCGCCGCTTTCCGCACCTGGAGCTGCCCAAAAAAGAAGACATCTGCTACGCCACAACCAACCGCCAAGCCGCCGTGAAAGCCCTCGCCAAACAGAGCGACTTGGTGCTGGTGGTGGGCAGCCAAACCAGCAGCAACTCCAATCGGCTGCGCGAGGTAGCAGAGGCGCAAGGCGTGCCCGCCTACCTGTTGCTGGAACCCGAGGAGGTGCGCCCCGAATGGGTGATGCAAGCGCGCGTGATCGGGGTCACCAGCGGCGCCTCCACGCCCGAAAGCTCCACCGAAGCAGTTGTGGGCAAGCTGCTGGAATACGCTCCCAACGCCACAGTTGAAACACTCAAAGTGCTGGAGGAACACGTGGAGTTTATTCCGCCACGCACGCTGATTGCCCAAGCGCAAGCGGCACGCGCCCAGCGCCGCGAACAGCTAACCCCCTAAGCCTACGCCCTGCGGCACAACAAGTGGCAAGCCCGTGTACCTTCAGGTACACTTGAGGCACGATGTGGGTTTCAATCCCCTCCTGGGAGTTCGATCTGCCGCTGTGTGTGCGCAGCGGGCAAGTGTTTCGGTGGCAACAAAATGGAGAGCGATGGATCGGGCTGGCAGACGCCCATATGCTGGTGGTTTTACCGACAGGCAACCGCTGGTGGCTTGAGTCGCCCACTTCTGACGAACCTTTGCGCCTTTTGCGCCACTTGTTCCGGCTGGAGGTAGACCTCAAGGCGATCCAGCAGCAGCTAATTCGTCGGGATGCTCGTTGGGCAGAGTGGGTACACCGCTTGCCCGGACTGCGCCTGATGCGCTGGCTAAGCGCGGAGGAGTGCTTGTTCTCATTTCTGTGCACGCCTGCTAACAACATCCCGCGCATCACAGGGATGATCGAACGGCTATGTGCGCATTACGGTGAGCCCATCGCCACGCAAAACGGCACCACCTACCACGCTTTCCCAACTGCCGAGCGGTTGGCACACGCAGAGGAGGCAACGCTGCGCCAACTGGGTTTCGGCTATCGGGCAAAACATCTGATCGCTGCGGCGAAAGCCCTACAGGAACGCAAGGCGGGCTGGCTCGAGTCACTGCGCCACCTGCCCTACTGGGAGGCGAAAAAAGAACTGATGCAACTGCCCGGCGTGGGAGCAAAGGTCGCCGACTGCGTACTGCTGTTTGGGCTGGATAACCCGCTGGCGGTGCCCGTGGATACGCATATGTGGCAAGCCGTGTGCCAATGGCTAATCCCCGAACTGCGGGGCAAAACCCTCACCGACACCACCTATCGCAAAGTGGTGGAGTGGTTCCACGAACGGTTTGGCGAACTAAGTGGTTGGGCACACCAATATGTGTTCACTGCGCACCTGATGGGAGGCACGGGAGACGCCTGAGAAAAAAGGGAACAAATGCCCCGCAAAAATACGGGTTTTTCCAGCCATTCGTGGTACAACTGGGCGAATCGCGCAGCACCTGAGGTACTCTAGATATAGGCAGCTTTGGAAGCGCGTGGCGCGTTTTGGTGAAGTCGCCAACGACGGTACGCGCTCGCCTAAAAGGTACTTTGGAGGTATGACGATGCGAAGGAGCGGGTTTACGCTGATTGAGCTGTTGGTTGTTATCGCGATTATCGCCATTTTGGCGGCGATTCTGTTCCCTGTGTTCGCGCGGGCACGCGAAAAGGCGCGACAAACCCAGTGTGTCTCCAACGCTAAACAGATTGCGACCGGGCTATACATGTACACCCAAGACTACGATGAGGTGTTTGTGCCCTTTGCTTATGGCTTCCCCTACACACGCCTGCGCATGCCCAGCTACGATAACCCGAATGTGTTAGTAAACTGCCCGCTGCACTCGTGCCGCTGGCCAGGGTTGCTGTATCCCTACATCAAGAACCACCAAATCTTCCGTTGCCCCAGCTACTCGGGTCCGTATGTATTCCCCTGTCCAAACGCTACGGCAGGTCCGTTCTGCGAGATAAGCTATGGTGCCAACTATGGCACAACTGCAGGCGTGTTGCGAATTGCGTGTATCAACAACAATCTGCATAACTCGGCGTCGCTGCCTGAAATCCCCAGCCCTGCCAGCGTGGCAGTGATTACCGACAGCAACGGCTCATTACTCTTCTTCAACCCGCAGGAGTGGCCCTTCGACCAAAACTGCGATACGGAAGACAACCTCAACGACACGAACACAGGCTTGGGCAGCTGCTCCGACCGTACCCGTTGGTACAATGTGGCGGGCGCGCGACGCCATGTGGATGGCATGAGCGTGGTGTTTGCCGACGGACACGCCAAGTGGGTGCACTACAAGCGGTTCTTGAACGACCCCGTGATGTGGGGTTCTGAGATTACTCCGCGCACCCCCATTCCGAACGCACCTCAGTGCCAATACTAATCCCTTGGGGTGTGCCTAAAAACTGGCGGGGCAGTGTGCCCCGCCTTTTTATTGTCTAAACTATCATTCCGAGCTGAAGGCGAGGAATCTCTTGGGGAAATAGACGGCTGAAGCCGTTCCCACGCAGGCGAAGCCGGCCTAGGTTGGCTTGTGGTCATCGGCAGGGGTGC
>JAUQOS010000011.1 GCA_030550775.1 Armatimonadota bacterium | reverse complement strand
GGGAGAGCGTTGTACCTTATCAGCCTTTAGGTTCCCCCTACCAGTAGGGGAAACCGTTCAGAGTTCAGTTCCCCCCGCTTACGGGGGAACCTAAAGAAGGGGGGGCAGAGTTAGAAAATCAACCGCGAGCAACGCTTGGCGGAACTCAAGCGATATCCTCTTATCGATGAGGACTTCCTTCCCTGCGCTGCAGCAATATCGCATAGGCACCGTTATGTGGAATAACCTTCCTTGAGAAGAATCGATGCGCTGCGGTAGACCGTTTTTCGGAACGCTGTGCAACTTGGTGCGCCCCTTCATAGCGGTGTTTGTGTTGCAGCTGATAACGGTGCGCTGGGGCATGGGGCTGCCTCTCACCCCTGCACTGTACTTGCAGTCGCTGCTCATTGCGCTCATTGTGATAGGTATCATCGGCTATTTGGTTTATCGCATCAACTCTCGTGCCTACGAGACAGCCAGACTCCAGCATGAGCAGCTCTTGCGCCTGCAGCGTGCGATAGAATCGTCGCCTGCCGCCATGTTGATTACCGATGCTGAGTTTCGCATCCAGTATGTCAATCCTGCCTTCACCGCATTGACGGACTATGCGCCCGAGGACGCCATTGGGCAACGCCCCAACATCCTCAAAAGCGGTATGATGCCCGAGTCGTTCTACACCGAGCTGTTTGCGGCGCTAAAGCGTGGCGAGCAGTTTCGTGGGCGCGTGTTGAACCGGAAGAAAGGCGTTGCACAGAAAACCCCGAACAACGGGGTGGAGTTTAGCCCTCAAACACACTACTGGGCAGAGACAGTAATTGCCCCCATTCTGGAAAATGGTCAGGTACTCGGCTATTGCAGCATCCAGTACGACATCACAGAACAGGTCTTGCGCGAACAGGCAGATGCCCAACGGGCAGAGGGACAACAGCTGCTCACGCGCATAGCAGTCGTTCTTCAAGGAGAGCTGCCCATTGCAGAGCGGTTGGAAGCGGTGCGTCGCGCGCTCTCAGAATATAGGTTTTTCGGCGCAGAAGCAACACTTGCTGTGTGGGAGCGCGATGAAGAGACGCTACACCTGATTTACGCTGGTGGCGCTCTGGCGGATTATTTCCGCAACAGCTGGGCAACGCTTGTTGCCGTAGAGTGGGATACAACCCACCCACAGCCGATGATGTTGCGCCTAAATCAAGAGTTACACGCCTGCCAAGTGCCCCTGCGATGGATGGGGCGCACATTCGGGATGGCGATTTTTGTTTGTAAGGCGTGTCGTTCTATGCATATGGCTGTTAGCACGGGGCAAGAAGCGTTTCTTACGCAGCTGGGCGAGCTGCTTGCCGCTGCGCTGATGAATGAGCAGTCGCGCCGCGCACTAATGCAAGCCAAGCAGGAAGCCGAGCGGCTGGCGCAAGCGCGCTCCGAGTTCCTGGCGAACATGAGCCACGAAATCCGCACCCCGATGAACGGCGTTTTGGGCATGCTAAACCTGCTTCGTAGCACCCCGCT
This sequence comes from Armatimonadota bacterium, assembly GCA_030550775.1. Lineage (GTDB taxonomy): Bacteria > Armatimonadota > Fimbriimonadia > Fimbriimonadales > GBS-DC > GBS-DC. The sequence goes on along the minus strand of JAUQOS010000011.1, from coordinate 40,811 downwards.
AACCGAAGAGCAGCACGACCTACTCCACACCGCCGAAACCAGTGCCCATCATCTGCTAGAGATACTCAACGATATCCTAAACCTCGCCAAAGCTGAGGCTGGGCAAATGCAACTCGAGCAGGTGCCCACTGATTTGAAGGCTCTGCTGCGCGAAACTTGTGCGATGGTGCGCCCGCAAGCCCAACTGAAGGGGCTATCACTGCGCGAAGAGCTGCCGACCGATACGGAAGTGTATGTACTTACTGACCCGACGCGTTTGCGTCAGGTGCTGCTCAATCTGTTGAGCAACGCTATCAAGTTCACTGAGCAAGGTGAGGTCGTCGCACGCTTGATGCTGCTCTCTACCGACACGACAGCCCATCACGTGCGCCTTGAAGTTCAGGATACCGGTATTGGTATCCCTCCTGAGAAGCAGTCGGTCATTTTCGAGCCGTTTCGACAGGCAGATGGCTCCACTACGCGCAAGTATGGAGGTACAGGACTGGGGTTGGCAATCGCGCGGAAGTTCGTGGAGCTTATGGGCGGTCGCATAGGCGTCCAGAGCGAAGTTGGCAAAGGAGCTTTGTTCTGGCTTGAGTTGAAGCTGCCTATTTCCGACCCGCCTACCCAAACCCAATCGGCTCCGGCCCCTTTCGAAGCTTCACACGCGAATATCACTGGGGTACGCATACTGGTTGCGGAGGATAACCCTGTCAATCAAAAGGTAATCCAGCGCCTTCTGGATCGATGGGGTGCTCAATATGAGCTTGTTAGCAACGGCAAGGAGGCGGTAGAACGGCTCTCGCGCGCCTCGTTTGACCTCGTGCTGATGGATTGCCAGATGCCCGAAATGGATGGTTATGAAGCCACCCGGCGTATCCGCGCCCTTGAGGCGGAGCACGGTGGGCGTATACCCATTATCGCTCTCACTGCTAATGCTTTGGAGGGCGACCGCGAAAAGTGTCTCGAGAATGGAATGGATGACTACTTGAGCAAGCCCATTGAGCCTGCGATGCTGCGCGAAAAGATTTTATACTGGGCACGCCAGCAAACGGGGCATGGTTCGCAGCAGGCTGCCTAAGGCAAGCCGGTAGCAACGGGATTCGACTTTTTGAAGGCTCGTGCCCCGATTACGCCGCTTCTTTGATGGCGCGCTCGATTTCGGCAAGTTGCGTGCGGATGCGGGCGTCGTACACGCCGTGCTCAGTCTCCACGATGCAGCCTCCTTGCTCCACACGGCGGTCTTCCACAATCTCGATGCCCTCAATGCCCTCTATCACTTGGAGCAGCGTGTTGCGTTGAGCACGCACGGTCTCCAAATCCAGTGGGTTTACGCGCACGCGCACATGCCCTGAGGGGGGCAGCCGGCGCAACACCTCGCGCACGATTGCCACCACATGCTCGGGTTGCATGCGCACTTCCTCGCGGACGACTTTGCGCACAGCCTCGAGTGCCAACGCCACCATCTGCGATTCTGCTTCGCTAAGGTAGGCTGTACAGCGGGCTTGTGCAGCTTCAATGACTTGAGCGACTTGCGCGCGCAGCTGTTCAATAGTTCGCTGGAGTTCTTGGTGGGCTTGCTGATGGGCGTCGCGTTCGCCATCTAAGTAGCCTTGCTCATAGCCCTGTTGGTAGCCTTCGCGACGCGCCTGCTCGCGTATCCGTTCTGCCTCTTGCAGGGCTTTGAGGCGGATGGCTTCCGCTTCGGCGCGGATTGCCTCTAAATCGGGCACGGCTTCGGGTTGAGGTGGGGGTTGATATTCAGGAAATGGGCAAGCAAGCTTCGCAGGCGCTTGGGGTGGGGGGACGCTCTCACGCGGTTGGAATGGGTTGAGCTGAGGAAAGGCGGATGACTCCGCCCCCGATGGTGTTTCCAGCAACGGGAATGGCGTTTGCATGTTAGATGAGCATCTCCTCCTCGCCGCCGCGCGAGATAACAATCTCGCCCGCTTCCTCCATGCGTCGCACGATGCTCACGATGCGCTGCTGCGCCTCCTCCACATCGCGCACGCGCACAGGTCCCATAAACTCCAGCTCCTCCTTGAGCATATTTGTGGCACGCTCGGACATATTGCGGAAGATTTTCTCCTTGAGCGCGTCGCTGGCGCCTTTGAGTGCCAGTGCCAGCTCTTTCATTTCCACCTCTTTGAGGATTTGCTGGATGGAGCGGTCGTCGAGTTGCAGCAAATCTTCGAAGGTGAACATCAGTTTGCGCACTTCTTCGGCAAGTTCGGGGTTGTTGTCGGTAAGGTAATCGAAAATCGCGCGTTCGGTGTTGCGATCGACCCACTGCAGCACTTCCACGAGCGATTTGACACCGCCCGCTGCGGTCAGCTCTTGGCTGGCGATGCTGGAAAGCTTGCGCTGGAGCACGCTTTCCACGCGCCGAATCACATCGGGCGGGGTACTGCCCATTGTCGCGAGCCGTTCAGCGACCTCTGGGCGCAACTCGGGGGGCAGGCTACTCAACACCTGCGCGGCTGCTTGCGGCTCCAAGTATGCCAACACGAGAGCAATCGTTTGTGGATGCTCATCTTGCAGGAAGGTGCTCAGCTGCGATGGGTGGACACGCTTGATGGAATCAAACGGCAGCAACTGCAGGGCGCGCGTCAGCTTTTCCAAGATTTGGGCGGCTTTCTCGGCTCCGTAGGCGCGCTCCAGCAACTGGCGGGCATGGTCAATACCGCCCTCCAACGCGAGGTTTTGAGCAAGGCAGATTTCATAAAACTCTTGAATGACTTGTTGGCGCACCTCCGCAGGCACGCTGCCCAAACGCGCGATTTCGAGACTGATCTCCTCCACCTCAGTTTCGCTGAGGTGGGGTAATACCTTTGCGGCAATCTCCGTGCCCAACGCAACAATCACAATCGCCGCTTTTTGCTTGCCTGTGAGCTTCTTCTCGCCTGGTTTGAGCATATTTTCTCTGGCTCGTAGGGCGTTTTGGTGCCCCGAGGGTTTCTGCCGATGCTACGACTTTATCCAGTTGCGCAGCAGTGCAGCCACATGCTCAGGTTTATTTTCGGCAAAGCGCTGGATTTCCAGTAGTTCGGGTTGCGTGCGCTCGCGGATACGTTCAGCCAGCTCTTCCTCAATGACTGAAGGGGCACGCTGGCGACGCACGATGATTGTGCCGTTGGGGGCAACTTCCTCGACGATGCTGATGCCGTCCTCGTCGATGGTGACATCCAGCGCGCGCTCGGAGCCGTCGGTGAGGGCACCGGCAGGGGTGGTACCTGCCGCACTGATTGCCACAGCGCCACCGCTGGGGAGCGCCGCCGCTGGTTGCGGCTTGGGGGCGGGGCGACGAATCTGTTTGCCAATCACGCGCGCCAAGAAAATCGTGACCATCAGGAGGACGATGACGGGCAGCAGTTTCCAGAGCAGCTCTTGGCGGCGGGTAGCTTCGCGTGCGGCTTGCTCCTTCGCAGCTTGTTCAGCCTGCGAGGTGTCGAACTTCACACGCTGCACGGTTACGACGCGATTGGGCTGATTCGGCATCACGCCGACGGTGGTCTCCAGCCACGCGCGTACGGCATTCAGTGCCTCATCGGGCACGCTTTCGTCTACTAGCGCTGCTACGCTAAGCCGTTCCACACGCCCTGGCGCGCGGATGATGTGTTCCACTTGTTTGTTCAGTTCGTAGTTGCGGATGCGGTCTTCGCGGGTATATTCGCCTATGCTGCCCCCTAGTGGTGCGTTAGGGTAGAGGGGGGTCTCGGCGCGGTTGCCCGCGATGCCCGCCGCGCCGCCTGCAACGGGTGGGTTGCCGGTGAGGCGCTCCGTTTCGGTGGTCTCGCTAACCACTGCAGCGCGGTTGGGGTCTAAAGGTTCCACGCGCTGTGCCTGAATCTCTTCCTTATCCAAGTTCAGCTCCGCTTGCACAACGATGCTGGATTTGCCCGGTCCCAGCACGCGATCCAGATGTTGTTGGAGTTGGCGGCGCAGTTCTTCGGCGTAGGCGCGTTCGGCTTCGCGACGAGTGCGCAACAGTTCGTGGTCTACCGCGTATTGGTCACCACCTTGCCACAGCGGGCGCGCTTCAGCATCTACCACCGTGACATTTTCAGGTTTCAGCCCTTCCACGCTATGGCATACCAAGTGCACAATGCCACGCACCTGCTCGCGTGTGAGTGTGGCGTTAGGCTTGAGAGCCACCACCACGCTGGCGGTCGGCTCGGTGCGCGAGTCGGCGAATGGCGAGTCGTTGCCGGGGGTGATATGCACGCGCGCGCTCTCTACGGGTTCCAAGTGCCGGATGGTGTTTTGTAGCTCCTCTTCGAGGGCGATGCGCAGGGTGGTTTGTTCCATCGCCTGCGTCATGCCAAAAGGTGTGCGTTCGAGGCGGGCATAGCCGGGCGCGCCTGTTTTGGGCAAGCCTTTGGCGGCTAACTCCAACCGTGCTTGTTCTGCATAGGCTTCAGGCACTTCAATTACGCTACCACTACCACGGGTGCGCACGGGAATGTTTTGCTCCTTCAGGGCTTGCACCACTGCAGCCGAGTCGGCAGGGCTGAGCCCCGTGTAGAGCGTGGTGTAGGTGGGGCTGCTCGCCCAGAAAGCGAGTGCCGTCAGCAAGGTCAGCAGCCCCACAACGCCTCCTACGAGTGCCACACGAGCGTGGCGCGGCAACTGATTCCACCGTTCTCGAAGCTGAACCAGCGCGTTTTGCATCGTTTGCGTTTATGTTTTTCGGTTCGCCAGCTCTGGCAAGGCGCGACACAACATACGAACGACCATGCACCCGCGCCAAAGCGGTACTAAACTTGCAACCGCATAATCTCCTGATATGCCTCTAAGACTTTATTGCGCACTTGCAGGGTGAGTTGAAAGGCGAGGCTAGCACGCTCCATCGCAAGGATGAGTGTCTGTTCGTCTACGGGTTCGCCGCGTGCGAAGCGCTGTGCCAGCTCCGCCGAGTGCTGCTGCGCCTCGTTCACTTGCCCAATCACTTCTCGCAGCATCGTACCGAAGTCGGCGTAAGGTGCGCGTTCCGATGCTGCAGTAGGTGGCTGCAGCCATTTCGGTGGCTGGATTTCACGGATTTCTATGCGTGGCAGCTCCTTGACAATGCCCCGAATCTCCATACGCGCTCACCTTAGACGCGCCCGATATCCAGCGTGCGCATAAACATCATCTTGGCTGCATTGAAGGCTTGGATGTTCGCTTCGTAGGCGCGCGTAGCCGTGATCATATCCACCATCTCGTGCACGATATCCACATTCGGATAGGCAACATAGCCGTTGGGGTCGGCGTCAGGGTGCCCTGGTTCGTACACGAGGCGGGGCGGGGTGAGATCCTGCACGATTTGCACCACACGCACCCCCCCTGGCAAATGCGCAGTGGGCATGATCGGCTCGAACACTGCCACCTTGCGCCGATAAGGCTGCCCATCGGGCGTGCGTGTGGTGTTAGCGTTCGCCAAGTTGTCGGCAATCAAATCCATCCGCAGTCGTTCGGCAGATAGCCCGCTTGCGCTTACACGCAGAGTACTAATCAAGCCCATCGCTCTCACCTGTCACTCGCTCTGCCTCACGATTATCGGCAAGCAAAGCAGGAATTTTCATCGGGTGTCGTATCTCCATCGGTGGTGGAGGAGGAACCGATGCGATCGCTGGTGTGGGTGAGTGTTTTGCTAAGCCTTGTAGCGCCCGCGTTTTCGGAAGATACGCGCCTTCAGCAGAAAGTCACTTTTCAAGAGCCAGCACAAGCGCTGGCGCAAGTGTGCAAGTCGCTTTCGCAACGCACAGGGGTCGTGCTGTTTGCAGCGCCGCCTCTTGATAAAGAAATTGTCATCGTGCATGTTGCCGACTTGACCCTGAAAGCGGTGATGGATGGGCTTGCAGAGGCGTTGGATGCGGAGTGGTTCGCCCAGCCAAACGGCGCGTATCGCCTCTCGCGCCCACCTAAGCGAGCGCAGGAGCGACGCCAACAGGATGATGCCGAACTGCGCGTTGAGCTGGAGCAAGCGATTCCGAAAGCCCTGCAAGGGGAAAAACAGTGGCAGTGGACCCCTGAAAACCTAAAGCAAGAGTTGCTCAAGGTACGCGAGTTGATGCAAGCCGTGCTGCAATCGGATGTGAGCATGGAGACATTGTATGAAACTCCAGAGCATCAGGAATTGTTTAGTCGTGCGTGGACACTTGATTTCGGCAATCGGTGGGCACCGCTGCTGCTCCAACGAATGGATATCTCCAAGTTGTTGCGCATTCCTGTAGGGGAGCGGCGGGTGTTTAGCACAGAGCGCGGCAAGTACATTGAGCCACTCGGCTTCGACCCAACGACGCTCCTGCGCCAGTTTGCCTATGAGGCGAACCTGTTCCGCGAGCTATGGCATTCCCCAGATATTGGATTAGACGATTTGAACCGGCAGTGGGAAAGTCGTTACCGTTTGAGTCCGTTTTGGCGGTCTCGACAGTTGATTAGAGGTGTGCGGCTGCACCCCGATACGCTGCGCCTGTTCGTCAGCATTTTGCGAACGGATGCTGAGGCATTTTCAATAACTATCTATTTGCATGATGTGGAGAACAACCGAGTTTATAGAACCACATACTGGCTGGGATTTCGGGGCAATGAATCGCGGCTGCCTAAGGGTGAGTGGGAACGATTCGAGTTCGAGTGGAGTCCAGCGACACGCTTGTTGGCGGGGGCATACAACACCTCCATGCAGGCGTTGCGCGAGGAGTTCGCGGGATACACTCGGGGCGAACTCACATATGAAGTATCTTTTCGGGTAGATGAAGTCCTTCGACGCCTATGCGATCCTGCTCAAACCGAGCCTCATAGCATGGTCACCACCGATTTGTTGCGTGCTTACGCGCGTGCGCATGGCAAATCGTTAATTGCTCTTACACGCGAGCGTGATTTGACCAAGATAAGCAGTATTGCAGGTGCTGCAGCCTATGGGCGCCATCGCTTGGGGCAATATCGGCAAGTATTGGAACACTATCACTGGCAGGAGCAAGATGCCCTGCTCGTGGCGAAACCACGCTTCCCCTCGTATTGCTGGGGCGTGCGGTTTGACCGCGAAGGGGTAAGTCGCGTGCTGAAGCAAGTATCCCAACAAGGCTACCCCACGCTGGATGACAAACTCCTTTGGAAAAGCGCGACCGAGAAAACGGAATTCGAGGCAGGGGAGTGCGCTCGTTGGAATGGCTTGGGGATGATTGCTTTCGATCTCGGCGAACTTGGTGGGCACGAGGCGCGGTGGCTCGGAAAATTGCCCTTGCGGATGCGGAACGCGCTGCTCGCGGGTACGCCGATACGGCAGCTGGAGTTGACACCTGCCCAACGTGCCAGTTTTTATCAGTGGATCTACTACGGCAGCGTGGAAGTGGGTGTGAATAACGAAATGTTTTTACCTCAGATGCTGTTTCCTGACGGGATTCCGTTGGAGGTCGCCATTCAAGTGAGGAGTGCGGAAAACTTTCCCGCAGTGATTCCCAGCCGCTTTGATAACTACCGCGCTGGTTACCAATACCTTGAGTTGCTCAGCCGACGCTCTGAGCCTAACGCGCTTCCCGCATACGAAAGCCTGCAGGGGCTGTTTGGTATGCTTACTGTTTACTCAATGTATCTGGTGCTGCCCAGAGGAGAAAGTGAAGAGGAGGTTGGGGCTGTTTTGGGGTGGCGCCTATCCGAATTTCGCCCGCTGGTGAATAAGCCGGTGCGCTGGAACGAACTTCCCGCGAACTTCCGTAAGCAGTTGGAAGAGGCAGTCCAGCAGCGGCTGCAGCGGTACCGCGACATTCGCGAAGACTAACCCTTGATTGGGCGTTGCGGGGGAGGGCGACCTACTGCCCGTTGTGGATAGCAAATCGGACCAAAGACAAATCCTGCTGGCATTCCGCAGGATTCACGCCGCTCGCGACGAACTACTCTTACCATGTTGCGGCGAGTTATTTTCCTGTGCGTTGCGCTGAGTATCCTTGTCTATGCAGGCGCGTTGACCGACCAATCGTCTGTTTCTGCCGAGTTGTTCAAAAACTTGCGCCCGCGCAACATTGGTCCAGCCAACATGGGCGGGCGCATCACCGATGTGGAAGGCATTCCGGGCAACCCCAGCACAGTTTATGTGGGCACCGCCACGGGCGGGCTGTGGAAAACCACCAACTGGGGCATCACATGGACACCGCTGTTTGACGACCAGGAGACCACCACGATTGGCGATATCGCCGTAGACCCCCAAAACCCCGATATCATCTGGGTGGGCACGGGCGAGGCGAACACGCGCAACAGCATCTCGGTGGGCTGTGGGGTCTACAAGTCCATCGACGGCGGTAAAACTTGGCAATATCTTGGCTTGCGCGAAACCCGCCAGATTAGTCGCATCATTATCCACCCGCGCGACTCCAACACCGTATGGGTGGCGGCGGTGGGTTCGGCGTTTGGACCGAATCCTGAGCGCGGGGTGTTTATGACCACCGATGGCGGTAAGACTTGGCAGAAAGTGCTTTACATTGATGAGCATCATGGGGCGTCCGACTTGGATATTGACCCCTCCAACCCGAACATCCTCTACGCGGGCATGTGGCGTTTTGAGCGCAAGCCGTGGACACACACCAGTGGCAGTGAGCAGGGCGGTGTGTTCAAGTCCACGGATGGGGGGCGCACTTGGCGCAAACTCACCAATGGGCTACCCAAACTGATGGGGCGTGTCGGCGTGAAGGTTGCCCCCAGCAACCCAAATGTGGTTTATGTGATCGCGGAGTCCAACGAAGGCACGCTATTCCGCTCAGACAATCGCGGCGAAAGCTTCCAGCGCATCTCGGACGACACGCGCATCGTGTCGCGCGGGTTCTACTACACCGACATGCGTGTGTGCCCGAGCGATGAGAACCGCCTCTACTTCCTTGCCACGCAGCTGCGGATGTCTATTGATGGCGGGCGCACCAGCCAACAAATCGCCAGCACCGTGCATGTAGACCACCATGCGCTCTGGATAGACCCCAAGAACCCTCACATTATCTGGAATGGCAACGACGGCGGGCTGGCGTTCTCCCTCGATCGTGGGCAAACTTGGGATGTGATTGCCAACATCCCGCTGGGGCAGTTTTACCAAATCCATTACAGCCTGGAGGCGCCGTTCTACCAAGTAGCTGGTGGTCTACAAGATAATGGTAGTTGGATCGGTTGGGCACGCAACAAAGAGGGCGGTATTGTCAACGAACACTGGCGCATGGTGAGCTTCGGTGACGGCTTTTTCTGCGTGATTCACGAGCGCAACCCCAACTTGGTTATCAGCGAGTCGCAAGGGGGCAACATTTTGCGCACCAACTTAGCCACCGGCATCCAAGAGAACATCAGCCCCCAAGCGCGACGAGCGGACGGCGGTCCCGCAAGCGAACTGCGCTACCGCTTCAACTGGAACACGCCGATTATCCCCTCACCGCATGACCCCGACACGGTGTATGTGGGCGGCAATGTGGTGTTCAAATCCACCGACTTCGGCACCACTTGGGTTGTGATTAGTCCTGATCTGACCACCAACGACCCCGAAAAGCAAAAAGACGCAGGCGGCCCTGTGTGGGTGGAAAACACCACCGCCGAGTACCACTGCACGATTATCAGCCTCGCCGAGTCGCCTATCCAGAAGGGGTTGCTGTGGGTGGGCACCGACGACGGGCGCTTATGGAAAAGTCCCGATGATGGCAACACTTGGATAGAGCTTACGCAGAATGTGCCCAACTTGCCTCCGAACTCGCCCGTATCGCATGTGGAGCCGTCGCGGCGCGGCGCCGAGGTGGCTTACGTAGCGTTTGACCGCCACATGCTCAACGACTTCAAGCCCTACCTTTACAAAACCACCGACGGGGGCAAAACTTGGCAGCCTATCACCAACGGTCTGCCCGATGAAGCCTACATTTTTGTGGTGCGCGAAGACCCACGCAACCAGAACCTGCTATATGCGGGCACCGAACGCGGGCTGTATGTGTCGTTCGACGGCGGGCAGAACTGGCAGCGGTTTCCAAATCTGCCACCTGTGCCGGTGCACGATATCCATGTGCATCCGCTGATGAACGACCTGCTGCTGGGCACCCACGGGCGCAGTATCTATGTGTTGGATGATATCACGCCCCTACAGGAGGTTAGCCCCCAGATTTTGAGCAAGCCCGCCCACCTGTTCACGCCACCTGTCGCGTGGCGCTACTCCAGCCGTATGACGCGCTACGGACGCGGTGACCGCCCCATCGTGTCGCCCAACCCGCCTTACGGCGCGATGATCACCTTCTACCTCAAAGAGAAGCCTAGGCAAGGACGCGTGCGCATCCAGATCCTCGACTCGCAGGGCAATCTGCTGCGCGAACTGACTCGCGTGCCCCAAGAGCCCGGCATCCACCGCGTGGTTTGGGACTTGCGCACGCGCGGCGAAGCCGTCGAAACCGACGACGATACCCCACCACCACCCACCACGGGACCGCTGGGACCCCAAGTGTTGCCTGGCACCTATCGCGTGAAACTCATCGCAGGCGACTTTGAGATGGAGCAACCGCTGACCGTGAAAGTGGAGCCTGCGCTGGAGCCGTACCTGACCAACATGAAAGCGGGCTACCAGTTCGCGCTGGAGACGCTGACGATGATCCGGCAGCTCAACCGCGCGATGCAGGTGCTCACCAGCGTGGAGACCCAGCTAAACAACCTACGCCAGACCGCCCGCCAGCAGAATGTGAAGCTGCCCGACGAGGTAGACAAGGCGATTGGCGAACACCTCAAGCAAATCGCTGAGATGAAGGCGAAGGTGGACAACCCGAACACGGGGCTGGCGTATGCCCGCAGCGCACGCTTGCGCGGCAGGCTGAACTCGGTGTACGGGCAGATGAGCAGCAACACGGGACCCACGCTGGCGCAGGTCGCCTACTTCAACGAGGTGAAAACGGAGTTCGAGCAGGTGTACGGCGAAATCCACACCTACCTCACGCAATCTGCGCCCAAACTCAGCGAGCAACTGAAAGCAAACAACTTGCCTACCTTGCTGATTGGTGAGCTGTAGTAGGTGGTCGGGGCAGGTGGAACGCCTGCCCCTGCCATATTAGGGGGTAGCTAGTCTCTTGAACCCCCCCGTAGGTTCCCTCTCCTGCGTAGGGGAGAACCCGCAGGGGCAGGGAATCCCCGACGCTCAAGGGCGGCAGTCAGTAACATGGGCTATGGCAGCTTCCAACTTTTTCCCGAACTTCCTTGCACAACCCCTTGACAAACCCTCCACGACTGTGGTATACTACCTATACCCATTAGACTATTCTGGTCTAATGACCTAACTAGCGTGGAGCGGCGCTAGGAAGGAGGCGAAACGATGCAGGAGACGCGCGAGCAGTTTGTGCCGATTGGTGCCATCGCGTTTTTCGGGGCGATGATTGCGTTCTATGCCGTAGTGTGGTTGCTGGTCTACGGCGTACTTATCCAGTGGAGGTGATGTTATGGATCGATTTGAGAAGCGCGCAATTGCGCTGGCGCTCTCGCTGCTGATAATGTTTTTCGGGCTAATCGTCTATGCAGCGAAAGGGCTTCAAACCGATCTGCCTACCTGCTTGCCGAACGCCCGCCTGTTTGATCAAGGACGCATCGTTCAAGTTGGTCCCAACCGCTACCAAGTGGATGTGGTGGCGTATATGTGGGGCTTCAACATGGGCACCATCAACGAGCTACGGATTCCCCGCGGTGCTGTAGTGGACTTTTATGTGACTAGCCGCGATGTAATGCACGGTTACCACATCGACAAGACTGTGGTGAACCTGATGGCTGTTCCCGGTGCTGTGACCTACGCCCGCTATAAGTTCGACCGACCCGGCGAGTATCAGATTGTGTGCCACGAGTATTGCGGTCTGGGGCACCAAAACATGGCGGGCAAAGTGATTGTGGAGTAAGGGGGCGACCACTATGCAAGCACAGGCGATTCAAGTGAGAGGTGCGACGCGGTTTATTATCTTGAGTGAGCTGATTATTCCGTTTATCTTGCTGATTCTTGGCGTGTTGCTTGGGCTGTATCAAGTGTTGGCGCGCGCAGGTATTCTGCGCACACCCGACATCTTCGGCATCAACTACTATCAGGGGCTAACCTTGCATGGCACCATCAACGCGATTGTGTTCACCACCTTCTTTGCGGTGGCGTTTGGTAACGCGATTATGTTGCACCAGCTGCGGCGTCCCCTCAAAGAAGGGGTGCAGTGGATTTCGTGGATTTTGATGGTAGGCGGCACGCTGATGGCAGCGTGGGCGATGCTCACAGGGCGCGCCACGGTGCTTTACACCTTCTACCTGCCGATGGTAGCGCACTGGACCTTCTATGTGGGCGCGGCACTGCTGCTAGTTGGCTCGCTGGTGCCGTTCTTCTTCGACTGGTTGCCGAACACGGTCGCATGGCGCCGCGAAAACCCCAACGCCAAGCTGCCGTTGGCAGTGCTGGGCAACCTGATTAATTTCACGCTGTGGTTCCTTATCTTCTTGCCTTTGGCGGCGACCGTCGTGTTCCAGATGATTCCGATGTCGCTGGGGCTAATGAAGGAGACCAATGTATTGCTCTCGCGCACCCTATTCTGGTTCTTCGGGCACGCATTGGTTTACTTCTGGCTGCTGCCCTCGTATATTATGCTCTATGTGATGCTGCCGAAACTGGTGGGCGGCAAGCTCTACTCGGACACGGCAGCGCGCTTTGCGTTCCTGCTGTTCCTGCTGCTCTCGATACCTGTGGGCTTGCACCACCAATACACTGAGGGCGGCTTGAGCAGCGGCTGGAAGCTGTGGCAAGCGTTCCTAACCTTTATGGTGGCGTTGCCGAGCTTCATCACTGCCTTTACGGTGGCAGCTTCGCTGGAGCATGGTGGGCGCATGAACGGCGGTCAGGGGCTATTTGGCTGGATGGCGAAACTACCCTACTGGAACAAAGAGGGCGACAAGTGGCTGGTGCCCTACTTTGTGGCAGGGCTTATCCTGTTCCTGTTTGGTGGCATCACGGGCATCGTGAACGCCTCGTACAACCTGAACCTGATTGTGCATAACACCGCGTGGATTGTGGGGCACTTCCACACCACCGTCGGCGGCTTGGTGACGCTGAGCTTCTTGGGCATGACGTTGTACATGCTGTCGAAGCTGCGCGGTGTGGACATCAAGGCGAAGTCGCTGGCGATGGCTGCACCGTACTTATGGATGCTTGGCTTCGTGATTTTTGAGATTGCGCTCTCGATTACGGGTTTGCAGGGGGCGCCGCGCCGCAGCAACCTCGGCATCAGCTACCTTGACCCGACGAATGAGCTGCTTTACCGCCCCGACTGGCTGTTCTGGTCGCATGTGGGCGCGTTGGGTGGCTCCATCGCTGTGCTGGGCTTCGTGGCATACATGGTGTCGTTCTTCGGCACACTGTTTGCCAAGCCCGTGCGCCAGCCCGAGCTGGACTTCCCGATTGCCGAAGCCATCCACGAGGAGCCGATTCCGCTGGTCATCAACCTGCGTCCGTGGGTGACGGCAACGCTGCTGCTGATTGCGATTTCGTACACTTATCCGCTGTACGAGTCGGTAACTCGAGGCTCGTTGGCGAACGCGTCGGGCTACCAGAGCATCGGCAATAACTTGGTGCCGATGCAAGTACCAGGTCAGCAAACGAGGTTGCCCGAATGATGCGACGACTTGCTGGCCTTGCTGGATACCTCCTGTCATTCGCGCTGGGATGCTCTGCCTTCGGGCAGGGCGTCCCCCCCAATGTGCCGAAGGTGTTGGGCACCGTGCCGCCCAATGTGCGTTTGGTAGATACGCAAGGGCGCAGCTTCCATCTGCATGATCTCAAAGGTAAACCTCTCATTCTCAGCCCTATCTATGCGCGGTGCCCCAGCGCGTGCATCGTAATTAGCCGCAGCCTCAAAAAAGCCCTGGAGCAGCTGAACGTGCCCAGCGATAGTTACACGGTGCTTACTTTCAGCTTTGATCCGAAAGAGGGGCGCGCGGAGATGGCAGAGTTCCAACGCACGCACCAGCTGTTCCGCTCGAATTGGCGCGTCGCCTTCGTGCCCGACGACAACGAGTTGTTCGCCCTGCTTGATGGAATTGACTTCCGCTTTACCTATGTTTCCGAGCAGGTGAAAGACCATCCCAACTTGCTGGTGTTTCTGGACAAAGATGGTGCCATCCGCCATTACGAGTTCGGTTTAGAGTTCACGCCAGAGCAGTTGGAGCGAGGATTGCGCAGGGCGCGTGGAGAGTGGACCTTCTGGGAGCGATTGGGCATATTTAGCGAGTGGCTGTTTCCAATTGGTGCGCTGGGTGTGATTGTCTCGGGCGCGTGGATGTTTCTGGGCAGACGACCTAAGCACTAGACAGGGTTGTCTGCACGGGTTATAATAATCTGCGTTGTGAGGGGCATGCACGTATGACAAAGTTGCTGGATTTGGGAGCGCGTTCGGAGTATGCTATCGCAGCCCTGGTGCGTCTAGCCCAACGGGGCGAGGGGGCAATCGTCACCGTCAAGGAGCTGGCGGAGGAGACAGGCATCTCGCAACACTTCTTGTACAACATTTTCGAGGATTTAGCCAAGGCGGGCATTGTGCGGTCGTTTCGAGGGGCGAAGCGTGGTTTCATGCTATGCCGTGCGCCTGAGGAGATTAGCTTTTATGATATCGTCTCGGCAGTGGAGGGGCTAATCGAGAAGCCGTACTGCCTGCTTGATCGCAAACGGATTTGCTCTGCTGTGAGTCCGTGTGCGGCCCACTTTTTCTGGATCAGTTTGCGCGACTACGCCGAGCAAGCCATGCGCGAGCTGACTTTAGATCAAATTGCTCGCAAAGCGCCCTTTATGTAAGTTCACTCTGGTTCGGGCTGCACCTGATATGCCAGCAGCACCGCGTCGGCGACCTCGGCAAGCGTTTTGCCCGTCTGTTCAGCAGTTTGTTGGAGGCGGCGGAAGGCTTCCTCTTCGGACAGCCCCAGCTGCTGCATCAGCACGCGCTTGGCACGCCCGATGCGCCGCCGCGCCTGAATCTCCTGCGCGAGGTTGAGCGTTTGCGCTTCCAACGCGCGCAGTTCGCGGTAGCGGCTGATGGCAATCTGAATTGCAGGCGCGAGATCTGCCTCTCGAAACGGTTTGACTAAGTAGCCCAGCACGCCCGCGCTGTCTGCCCCCAGAATCATCTCTGGCTCGCTGTAGGCGGTCAGAATCAGCACGGGGGCAATACGCTCGCGAGCTAATCGGCGTGCCAGTTCAATCCCGTCCATCTCGGGCATCATGATATCGGCAATCACAAGGTCAGGTTGCAGCGCCCGCGCCAAGCGCAGGGCATCGGCGCCGTTGTCTGCTTCGCCTACAACGGTATGTCCCATTGCCTCCAGCATCGTGCGCAAATCCAGCCGTATCACAGGCTCGTCGTCGACAATCAACACGCGATATGCCATCAGGAATCCCCTCCTTGTGCGAACACTTCAACATTGTGGGGCGCCAGCAGTGTTCGGAGGCGCTCGGCTAAGCGAATGACGCCCGGCGTTTCGGTTTCGGCGTGTCCGCCCTCAAACAGCACCACATCGCGCGTCCACGCTTCCCAAGTGTGGTGGTGGCGCACCTCGCCTGTGAGCAGTGCATCGGCAAGAGCGCGTTGCGCATCCGCAAGGTATTCGCTACCGGCGCCGCCCACCACCGCCAACACGCGCACGAGCTTGTTCGGCTTGCCATACACGCGCACATAGGGGTTGCCCAGCCGTTCCGCAAGGTATTCGCGCAGCTCACTGGCGAGCATCGGCTTGGGCAGTGCGCCCACGCGCCCCAGCATATGTTCCCCGCGCACCTGCAGCGGATAGATATCGTAGGCAACTTCCTCATACGGGTGGACGCGCAGCATCGCTTGAATCACCGCTTCCAGCCGCTCGCTGGGTACAAGCATCTCAATCCGCTGTTCCTTGGCATGCTCGCGCTTGCCTACCTGCCCCTGATAGGGGTTCGCACCTTCCATTGGCTCGTAGGTGCCTGTGCCGGACGCGTAGAACGCGCATCGGCGGTATAGCCCGATGATACCCGCACCCGCATCCGCCATCGCATCAATCACCGCGTCGGTGTGCTCGGTAGGCGTAAACACCACGAGTTTGTAGTGTTGGCGCGAGGGTCCCTTGCCAAAGGGGCGGATCTCCTGCAGCCCCACCAGCTCCGCTAAGGTGTCGTTGATGCCACCGGGCGCAACATCCCAGTTGGTGTGCACCGCAATCAGCGCGATTTTCGCTTCGCACAGTGCTTGCACAGCCATCCCCACGGGGTCGTCGAAGCGCACATGGCTGATTGGGCGGAAAATCAGCGGGTGGTGCGTGATGAGCAGTTGGCAGTCGCGATAGCGCGCGTTCGTCACGGTGCGCGGGTCGGGATCTAACGCCACCAAGATGCGTTCCACACGCTGCGACGGGTCGCCGATTTGCAGCCCCACAGGGTCATTCGGAAACGCCCAATCAGTTGGGGCGATTTCGTGTAGGTAGCGTAGCACCTCGCGCACAGTGATTGCCATAGCGCGGTAATTGTACCTATTTTCACAATCGGGGAGGCTATTCCCGCAGCGTGACGGCACAACGCCCTCCATCACCAAGCAGAGGTAAAATAATGGCGATGAGTTTTTTGAACTATCAGCGGCGGATGATGTATCAGCTGTTGTTTTGGGCGGGGCTGAGCTTGGGTGTCGGGCTGCCGATGACGCTTTCCACGCGCGAGTGGGTGCGCGCGTTCGGGGGGATGACGGCAGCGTGGGCGGCAGTGAATGCGCTGATTGCGCTGTTGGCACTGAGGGGCGTGCGCAAGAAGGCACAACAGAACGCCGATGCTGCCACCATAGAGGGCTGGATACGACAGCTCTTGCGCCTACTGTGGATTAATGTCGCGCTTGATGCCTTGTACATCGCGGTAGGGGTGGGGCTGATTGTGGCTGTGCCTGAGAACCGTATGCTCAACGGCTTTGGTTGGGCGATTGTGGTGCAGGGTGCGTTTTTGCTGCTGTTTGATGCGTGGCACGGAATGCGACTGCGCCATTTCCCACGCGGCTTCACGCCTTCGGCGTAAAACGGTGCGTTTCCTCACAAGGGGTTTGCTCCCGAGTGGTCTTCATAGCAGGAACTTGTGCTCCTGTGCAGAAGTTGGGTAGCCGATGGCGGTTCAAGATGAACTTTTACGGGCGCGGCAAACGGCGGAGGAAGTCGCCGCTGAGGAACACAAGTTCCAAGAGGGGTTCACTTTTCGCACCTTCTTGGGGCTTTTGTTTGTGGCGTTTGTGATGCTGCCCGGCAGCATCTATATGGGGCTGGTGGCGGGCGTTGGATTGGGCGCGGCTGCGGAATGGGTCACGATTGTGCTGTTTGCCGAGGTAATGCGCCGCTCGTTGCAGCCCCTGCGCCGCCAAGAGATTTACATGCTTTATTACATTGCAGCGTCGCTGACTGCGATGGGCTTATATGGGTTGTCGGGCGGACCGTTGCAGTGGAAGATTTGGGATCAGTTTTTTGTGCAGTCGGCGCCTGCTGCGCCGATAGCCGACCAGGTGCCGCGCTGGGCGGTACCTGCGCCCGATTCGCCCGCGCTACGCGAGCGCACTTTCTTTGATAGCGCGTGGGCAGTGCCCCTCTTTTTGCTGATGCTCACGGAGATTTTGGGGCGCGCCAGCTGGATGAGCATGGGCTACCTGCTGTTTCGGATGACCTCCGATGTGGAGAAGTTGCCGTTTCCGCTGGCGCCTGTGGCGGCGTCGGGCGCGCTGGCGCTGGCAGAGGCGGGCAGCCGTGAGGAGTCGTGGCGCTGGGGCGTGTTCTCCACAGGCGCAGTGATCGGCATGGGCTTTGGGCTGTTTTATGTGGGCATTCCAGTGTTCACAGGCACGCTGTTTGGCAACGCTTTGCAGCTCATCCCCATCCCGTTTCTGGATCTGACGCAGAATGTGGAGGCGACGCTGCCCTCGGCGATTGTTGGTATCTCTATCAACTTGGGCGAGGTGCTGGTGGGCTTTGTGTTGCCGTACCACATTTTGCTGGGCGCCGCGATTAGCTCGGTGCTGACCTATGTGGTGGGTAATCCAATCTTGTATCGGGCGGGGCTAATCCCCAATTGGCAGCCCAACTCGCCTGCGCTGCAGACTAAACTGGCTGCCGACCTAGACTTTTGGTTGGCGATCATTGTGGGCTTGCAGTTAGCCGTCGCGGCGATTGGCGTGGGCATGGTGGTGCGCACGCTGCGCGAGTATCGGTTGAATCGCTCGTTGCAGGTGCGCGGGCTTATGCCCCCGCCCGGGCGCGGCGACCCGCCGCTGTGGATCCCGCTGGCGGTGTGGGCAGTGTCGGTGGTTTCGTACATCGCGCTGTGTCGCATCCTCGTGCCCGACTTTCCGCTGTGGATTGTAGTGGGCTTCGGCTTGCTGTGGAGCCCGCTCAACAGCTATGTTTCCGCGCGCATGATTGGGCTGACAGGGCAAGGCGTATCAGTGCCGTTCATCAAAGAGGTAGCGATTATCAGCAGTCGCTATCCGAAAGTGGACATCTGGTACGCACCTCTGCCCCTGTATGATCACGGTTGGGCAGCCCAACGCTTCCGCGAGGTGGAGCTAACGGGCACGAAGTTTACCAGTATTCTCAAAGCCGAACTGGTGATGCTGCCCGTGATCTTTATCGCGAGTTTTCTGTTCTGGGCGTTTTTCTGGAAAGCCAGCCCAATCCCCTCGCCGCTGTTCCCATTTGCGCAAAAGATGTGGCCCTACTACGCGCAGATGGAGGCGGTGTGGAAGCAAATCAACCTGCCGCAGAGCCAGATTCGCGATGTGGTGCTGAACGCGCTGAACATCCCGCGCATCATTATTGGTTTTGTGTCGGGGCTGGGGCTGTTTTGGTTGTTCAACACGCTCAAGCTGCCGATTTTGCTGTTCTATGGCTTAGTCAGCGGCGTGGGGCAGCTGCCACACTTTACTTTGCCCAAGTTGTTGGGCGCGTGGCTGGGGCACCGCTACTTCAAGAAACGCTACGGCGAAGAGAACTGGATGCGCTACGCGCCTGTGTTGCTGGCAGGCTTTTTCTGCGGCATGGGCTTGGTCGGAATGTTTGGCATCGCACTGGCGCTGGTCGCTAAGTCGGTATCGGTGTTGCCGTTCTGAGAGGCTAGGGTATCTAAGTTGCTGTCTATCGCCTGTGAAGGCGCGAGATTCCTCGCCTGCGGCTCGGAATGACAGAAAGGGTTTAGGGATTCCTCGCCTGCGGCTCGGAATGACAGGGTTGGTTGGAGCCGAGAAGCCCGTCACCCCGAGCAGAGCGAGGGGGCTCAGAGCGTGTATGTGAAGTGTTGTTTGAAGTTTTCGCACTGGTGAACCTATCGCCTAAACCCACATACGGCAGAAGCCGTTCCTGTACAAACGAAGCCCGCCTGCGCGGGCTAAGCGGAGCGTCG
Source organism: Armatimonadota bacterium (assembly GCA_030550775.1). GTDB lineage: Bacteria > Armatimonadota > Fimbriimonadia > Fimbriimonadales > GBS-DC > GBS-DC. The sequence continues at coordinate 21,466 of JAUQOS010000011.1, read as the reverse complement.
GCGTCTCGCTGACGCTACGCACATCGGCACACCCGAAAACGGTTGGAGCCGTTCGTTTGTTCAAACAGTTCTGTACGCGGTATACTTTTTAGGGCAATGGGCAAGTTTGAAATCTTAGAGCACACGGCAGATAAGGGGCTGGAGGTGGAGGCAAGCAGCTTGCCTGAGTTGTTTGAAACCGCCGCGCGAGGGTTGTTCTACCTCATGGTGGACCTTGATGCTTATCCGCCAACCGAGCAAGTGAGGATTGAGCTGCACGCCCCTGATCTCGAGATGTTGATGGTGCGCTGGCTCAACGAGTTGCTTTACCGATTTGAGGTGCATCACTGGCTATTTAGTCGCTACAGCGAGGTGTCTGTGAAAGAGCGCGAGGGCGCGTGGCACCTGCAAGCAGTGGCACATTATCGCCCGATTTTGCCCGAACAGATTGAGTGGGACGGCGCGCCCGTGAAGTCGGTCACCTATCACGGGCTGCGCATTGAACGTGACGGCGATGTGTGGCGGCTACGCTTCTTCGTCGATGTGTGAAGGCTTGCCGTTGGCAGCGATGTTGATGTTCTCCTCGCCGGGCAGAATACGCACGAGGTAGCCCCCTTCCGCCAGTTGGGTCAGCTCCACGCCTGTTTTCACCAGTTGGGGCACCAGCCACAAGAGGGTGCGCAGGTGGCTGGTGGCGCGATGCGTGCTCCATGCGCTGGAGCCGTCGGCAAATAGGGCGGGCAACACCAGCTGGTCGGCTAGAAAGTAGTCTACTGCGGTGCGCGTTTTCGCCCATGCAGTGAACTCGTTCCACGCCTCTTCCACCACTTGTTCGATGGCGACGCCGCGTCGCCCCAATCGGATGAAGCCCGCATAGCCGTGTTCGGCTTCCACCGCCAGCGTTGCCGACAACCCAAACCCGCGCGAGGGCAACACGCGGTGCACAAACTCAGGCTGCAGCCCCATCAGCCCGATAAGCGTTTCGGCAGCTTGGTCGCCCCGACGCAAAATGTTCTCAGGCAGGTTCGACATCGTGAACACCAGGCGCACGCGCTTGATGCGCCCGCGTTCGCGCCACTCAATCGGCTTGAGGGGCAGCTGCGCGGGCTGCACATGCAGCACCACGCGCCCGCCTCCGCGCGGATAAAAGCCCGCCTCCAGCGTCTCCATCCGCGCTTCCACGCCAAAGTGGCGCAGCGCAGGCAAATACACAAACTCGATGTAGTCCGTGCCAGGGCTCCAACCCACATGCGTGCCGCCCAGCAGTGTAATCTTTGCCGACTGCCCTTTGAGCGCAAGGGGCAGCAGGATGGTTTGCGCCACCAACATCACCGCGCCTGCCGAGCCTTGCCCAGAAATATCCTCCACGTCAAACAAAAACTCGCCGCCGACCACTTCACTCGGCTCGAACCGCAGCTCCGTCGAGCCGATGTACGCGCCTTCCACACGCGCGTTGCTGATGGTCGCAGCGGCGTGAATCGCGGTCAAATGCTGGGGCTGCAAACCGGGGTTAGGGCGCTTCACACGCAGATTATAAAACTCCACTGGCTGCCCCGTAATCATCGATAGGGCTAACGCTGTCCTGAGGATTTGTCCGCCGCCTTCGCCATAGGAACCATCGATTTTGATGTAGTCGCCTACATTCGGATGTATGGTCATATTGGAACCGATTATACCCGCTTTCAGGTACAATCCCCGCGCTATGAGCCTGCTGCTCAGCCGCGACCTGAGCTTTTATCAGAACCGTTTGCGCCAGTTGCACTTGCGCCTGCGCGACCATCTGTATCGGTATATGCGCATGCAGAACCCCGCCGTGCTAGCCCAAGTGAGCCACGACGCTGGGGGCGACACGCAGTACGCGATTGACACGCATTTGGAAACCTTGCTGATAGACCTCTGTCGCGAGTGGGCGCGCGAGGCGCCGTTTGTGTTGATTGCCGAAGGCATCGGCGAGGATGGCTGGTATCCGTTGCCCGAGGGCACTTCGGTGCGCGACGCCGAGTTCTTGCTTATCGTTGACCCGATAGACGGCACACGCCCCCTGATGTACGACAAGCGCAGCGCGTGGCTGCTGAGTGCTATCGCCCCCAACTTCGGGCGCGAAACCACCTTAGAGCATGTACTCCTCGCTATGCAAACCGAGTTGCCTACCACTCGGCAATATTTGGCGTACCATGTGTGGGCGATTCGGGGGCAAGGCGCACACGCCGAAGTGCACAACATGCTTACCGGCGAGATTCACCCTACTGTGCTTACCCCCAGCCGCGCCGAGACGCTGGAGCACGGTTTTGCCACCTTCGTGAAGCCGTTTCCCGAAGGGAAGCGCGCGATTGTGGAGCTGGAAGCCGAGTTCTGGGCACAAGCGCTGGGCGAAAGCATCAACCCGTTAGTGTTCGAAGACCAGTACGCTTCCACAGGGGGGCAGCTGTTCGAGTTGATGAGCGGGCGCGACCGGCTGGTTGCGGATGTGCGTCCATGGGCGTTTACGCGGATGGGCGTATCGGTAATGCCTCTTACCTGCCACCCTTACGACATCTGTACCGCGCTGATTGCCCACGAGTTGGGGGTGCAGATTACCGACTTGCACGGTGAGCCGCTACGCGCACCCTTAGACATCCGCACCCCCGTTGGCTGGATTGGCTACGCAAATACCTCGCTGCGCCGTCGCTATGAGCCGTTGCTGCTGCGGCTGATGTGGGGCTAAGCTACGGCGCTTCGGGCACGATTTGGAGGCGCAACTCCTTGCCCTCGCGGATGATGATCACCTCCACAGGCTTGCCCGGCTCCATCCGCTCGTAGAGGCTGGTGAGTTCTTCGATGTTGCGCACGCGCTGCCCCATCACCATAATAATGCGGTCGCCCGCTTTTAGCCCCGCTTTCTCGGCGGGCGAGTTGGGCGAGACGCCTTCCAACAGCACGCCGTTTTGCTCTTCCGAGTAGCCCGGCACCAGCCCCAGACGCACGCGAAAACCCCGTCGTGCAGGCTGTTGCGTGTTGGCTTGTTGTGGGCGCGTGAACTTCAGGCGCTCGGGGCGGCTGGCAATCTCATACACCACGCGCTCCGCCAACGCCACAATCTTTGCCTGCCCCTCGTAGTTGATTTTGTCCCAGGTATCCGATGGGCGATGGTAGTCGGGGTGCATTCCCGTGAAGAAGAATAGCACGGGTATCTCGCGGCGCATAAACGGCATATGGTCGCTTCCGCCCGATGCCGATTGGCTCAACTGCAGGTTCAAGCCGTCGGTGTTGGCTGCGCGCAGGATGGATTCCCATTCGGCGGCTGTGCCCACCCCGCTGATGAAAACGCGATTGTTGGTCATACGCCCCACCATGTCGAAGTTCAACATCGCGACGATGTTTTCGCGGGGTACCGTGGGGTTGCGTAGGAAGTATTCCGCGCCCAGCAGCCCCTCCTCCTCTGCGGAGAAGGCAATCACCAGCACGCTGCGTTTGAGCCGCTCGCGGTTTTGTGCCAGCAGGCGCGCCAGTTCCATAATCGCGGCGGTGCCAGAAGCGTTATCGTCTGCCCCATAGTGGATGTCGCCTGGCTCGGGTGCCAGCGAGCCAACCTCGCCGTAGCCTAAGTGGTCGTAGTGCGCGCCAATCACAATAATCTCATCGCGCAGGGTGGGGTCGCTGCCTGGGATGAAACCGATCACATTCCGCGCAATGCCGCGGTTTGGCTCCAACGAGGTTGCCATTTCGGCGGTGATGCCCAGCGGCGCGCTAATCGGCTGCCCTTGCGATTGAATTCGCTTGACGGCTTCCGCCACAGTTAGCCCCAGCGGTTGCAGCAGCCTATCACCCACTGCGGTGCGCACATTCAACACCGCGATTTCAGTGGCAGGGGCACGCCCACGCATGCCTACAGGCATCAACCGATCGTTTTCAGGCAGGTTTACCAAAATCACGCCTTTCGCGCCGCGCTCAACGGCATTGCGCACTTTGGTGGGAATGCGGGCTGCCCGCTGGATATCTCCGCTTCCGCCTTCCCAAGTGGGCGCGCCGCGCAACATCACCGCGATTTTGCCGCTGACATCCACATTTGCGTAATCATCGTAGCCAGCCTCAGGGACGGAAATCCCGTAGCCCACGAACACCAGCTCGCCCTCCACGCGCGTGTTGCTCGCTTGGTTCGTGGGGCGGATTGCATCCGCAGGGGCTTCCCATACCGTGCCGCCCGTGAGGCGAAGGTAATTCTCCTCGCCCGGCTTGAACCCCAGCGTCAGTTCCCAATCTTGGAAGTAGCCGTTGGTACCCTTTGGCTCCAAGCCCGACTGCTCAAAAATGCGCGCGATATAATCGGCGGCTTTGTGGGCGCCGGGGGCAATCGCAAATCGCCCTTCCAGCTCGGGCGACGCTAGGTATTTCACATGCGCTTGCAGGTTGCTAATGGAAACGCTTGTGCGGTCTGCCAGCGCGAACGCAACTAACCCACAAACCCCAAGGATTAACGCTACTCGTCGCATAGGCTCGTTCCTCGCAGTAAAGCGATTGTACCTTACATTTTGACGCATGGTGGGGGTGCGTGTTCTGCATTACATGCGCAATCATTTCGCACCGCTTACGCAATACAAAACATAGGCACGGCGGAGCACCACCTCGCGTGCGACGCTGCAACGGCTGAGCGCGGTACGAAGCAGGTATAATCCATCCCGATGCAACCCAAGTTCCAGCCCCAGACCCCGATGCTCCAGCAGTACTTTCGGCTCAAAGCCGAGCACCCTGATGTGCTGCTGGCGATGCAAGTGGGCGACTTCTACGAGTTTTACGGCGAAGACGCCGAAATCGCTGCCCGTGAGCTGGAGATCGTGCTTACAGGGCGCGACGACGGCAGCAACGGGCGCATCCCCATGGCGGGCGTGCCCGTGCACGCCTATGAACGCTACATCGCCAGACTGGTACAAAAGGGGTATCGCGTCGCCATCTGCGACCAGATTGAGGACCCGAAGCTTGCCAAAGGCTTGGTCAAGCGGCGTGTCACCCGCATTTTGACCCCCGGCACCGTGCTGGAAGACTCGATGCTGGATGCGCGCGCCAACAACTATCTGGTGGCAGCGGTGCTGGGCGACCCTGTGCATGGGCTGGGCGTGGTGGATGTGTCCACCGGCGAGTTTCTCACCACCGAAATCGCAGGCGAACGACGCCTTGAAAAGCTGCTGGACGAGCTGTTTCGGCTCCAGCCTGCCGAAGTGTTGGTGCCCGACGACCAAGAGGAGTTGCTGCAGACCCTGCGCGAGCAGCTTGGCACCACGATTACCCCTGTGCCGTTGCACGAGTGGGTGGGGCGCGACGCTCGCCAGCTATTGCTTCAGCACTTTGGGGTGGAATCGCTGCGGGGCTTTGGCTGTGAGGAATACACGCGCGGGCTGGACGCTGCCGCGCTCGTCCTACGCTACCTTCAACACAACCACATTGATGCCCTTCAACACCTCCGCACCCTTGCCACCTACTCGGTGGAGGGGTTTATGTATTTGGATACGACGGCGCGGCGCCACTTGGAACTCACGCGCAACCAGCTGGATGGCACGCGCCGCTACACGCTGCTGGCGACCTTAGATAGTACGTGCACGCCGATGGGCGCGCGGTTGCTCAAACGCTGGCTGGACGAGCCTCTGCTAGACCCTGAGGCAATTAACGCGCGCCTAGACGCAGTGGAAGCGCTTGCTCACCAGAGCCTACACCGCGACGCCCTTCGGCAGCTGCTGCGCCCACTGGCAGACTTGGAGCGTCTGGCTGCCCGCGCCAGCACGGGCACAGCCAATGCCCGCGACTTAGTTGCCCTGCGGGGCACGCTGCAACGTATTCCTGAGCTGTATGCCGAAGTGAACGCGCTGCTGAGTGCGCTGGAGCATCCCCCAGCCCTGCTGCGCGCCCTTGCCCCGCGCTTAGCACCTCTGCAGGAGCTTTGTGCCCTGCTGGAACACGCCCTTGTAGACGACCCGCCTGCCGACCTCAAATCAGGAGGCATCATCCGCGATGGCTACGATCCCGAACTGGACCGCCTGCGCCAAGTGCGCACCGAAGGCAAAAACTGGATTGCCCAGCTGGAAGCCAAAGAGCGCCAACGCACAGGTATCCCCAGCCTCAAAGTGGGCTACAACGCCGTGTTCGGCTACTACTTGGAGGTTTCTAAGCCCCACCTGAGCAAAGTACCCCCCGACTACATCCGCAAGCAGACTCTGGTAAACGCCGAGCGGTTCATCACCCCTGAGCTGAAGGAACAAGAAGCCATCTTGCTGGGCGCGGAAGAGCGCATCAACGCGCTGGAGTTCGAGCTGTTTAGTCGCATCCGCGCCGAAGTGGCGCGCCAGACCCCCGCGCTGCAGTCGCTGGCGAAGGCGATCGCCGAACTGGATGTGCTCAGCACATTCGCCGAAAACGCCGTCCGCCACCGCTATGTGCGCCCCGTCGTAGACTTGGAAGACCGTATCCACATCTACGGCGGGCGACACCCCGTTGTGGAACGCTTTAGCGAGCAACCCTTCGTGCCCAACGACTGTCGCTTGGACTCCAGCCAGCGATTGATTATCCTGACGGGGCCGAATATGAGCGGGAAATCCACCTACATCCGCCAGAACGCCCTGATTGTGTTGATGGCGCACATTGGCAGCTTTGTGCCTGCCGACCGCGCCGAGATTGGACTGGTAGATCGGATTTTCACGCGCGTGGGCGCCCGCGATGAGTTGGCAACAGGGCAATCCACCTTTATGGTGGAGATGACCGAAACTGCCAACATCCTCAACAACGCCACGGCGCGCAGCTTGGTGATTTTAGATGAGATTGGACGCGGCACCAGCACCTATGACGGCTTGGCGATCGCGTGGGCGGTTGCCGAGTACCTACATGCCATCGGTTGCAAAACGCTGTTCGCCACCCACTACCACTATCTCAATGAGTTGGCAAACCGTTTGGAGGGCGTTGCCAACTATCGCGTGGCAGTCAAAGAACAGGGCGACCGAATCATTTGGCTGCACAAGGTGCTCCCAGGTGGCACAGACAGGAGTTATGGCGTGCATGTGGCGCGCATGGCGGGCGTGCCGCCCGAAGTGGTACAACGCGCTGAGCAAATCCTGCGCGAGTTTGAAAAGCGGGGCGTGCAGAGTGCCATCCAGCCACCCAGCAGCGACGCACCTGCCGTGCGCACCAAAAAGTTGCAGCTAACTCTGTTCGAGGCTGCCGAGCACCCCGTGCTGGAAGCCTTACGCGAACTGGACATCACTACCCTCACCCCCGTGGAAGCGCTCATGAAGCTGGATGAACTCAAGCGCAAGCTGGATTGAGGGGGCTCAAGTGTGCCGCCACAGCTACGAAGAGCAGTGGAAACACTTTGTGACGGTATTTTTTCCTGAGCTTACTTTTTCACCCCGAGCTGCACGCGCTGGTTGACTGGCAACGCGGTTTCGAGTTTCTGGAGCAAGAGATGCTGCAAATCGCCCCTGAAAGTGATACGGAAAAGCGCGTGGTTGATAAACTGGCACGCGTCTACCTAAGCGATGGCACCGAGCAGTGGATTTTGATCCATATCGAGATACAGTCGGCAGCGCGGGCGGAGTTCGCCGGGCGCGTATACATTTACAACACACTGGCGTGGCTCAAGTATCGGCGTGATGTGGTAAGCATCGCGATTTTGGTAGACAAGAACCCTAACTGGCGTCCCACGCGCTATGAGCGCGGTTTAGCTGGCTGTCGTACCCAATTTGAGTTTGCGGCATGCAAAGTGTTAGACTATGATGAGGCACGCCTGCAGGCAGCAGCCTCCAAAAACCCCGCAGCGCTGTTGATGCTGGCGTTTCGCAAGGCGAAGGACATTGAGAACGCGCCTGATTTGGCATCGTTTGAGCGTGAAGCAATCCGCAAAGGGCTCCGGCAGGGCTACGAGGAAGGCAAGCAAGAGGGCTGGCGAGCAGGCTGGCAAGAAGGTCGGCAGGAAGGAATTGTTCAAGGCCTGATGCGCATTTTGGAGGCGCGGTATTCAAGCGTGCCAACGCCTCTTCAGCGGAAACTAAGCCAAATCCACGATCCCGAACTGCTGTTGCAGCTGTACCCAGATGCTCTGCAATCGGCGAGCCTTGAGGAGTTTGAAACTCGCCTTGATCAGTACCTCTCCACAAAGGAGGCAGAGGAGTAGGGAGCGTTACTCGCCGACTGGGCGAGCCTCGCGATTGAACAGATTCATCACCTGCTCAATCGGTTCTGTTAGCCATGCTTCACAAGCGTCAGCAGCGCGTTGGATGGCGGCTTCCAACAGTCTGCGCTCCTCAGGGGTGGGTGGCGAAAGCACATAGTCTGCTAAGTCGATGCCCTCTGGCGGTTGCCCGATGCCAACGCGCACACGCGGAAACGACTCTGTGCCCAGCGCTGCTAGGATAGATTTCATCCCGTTGTGCCCGCCAGCGGAGCCTTTAGCACGCACACGCACTGCCCCCACTGGCAACCAGATATCGTCAAACACGACCAACAGCCGTTCAGGAGGCAGCGCGTACGCCTGAAGCAGCGCACGCACGGCCTCGCCGCTGAGGTTCATGTAAGTTTGAGGCTTTGCCAGCACGACGGGCACCGCGCGGATTAGCCCAACCCCAAGCTTGCTCTGGTGGCGGCGCGTTTTGAGTGCAATTCCGTGTCGCTGTGCCAGTAGGTCCACGGTCCAGAAGCCCACATTGTGGCGCGTGTGGGCGTATTCGGCGCCGGGGTTGCCCAACCCCACAATCAACCGCGTTGGATGCACACTTGCGCGCTTGGTGAACACGGCTGCCTCCTGAGAAACCGCTCGCTGCCTGCGCAGAGCGGTCGCCAGTTGTTCGCAAGCGCAGATTCTACCTTCTGGGGGGCACCAGCAGAAGCGCGATGCGCTTCCGTGTGGTAAGCACCGTACGAGCCTTGCCGTGCACTTAGAACTTAAAATCCTCAGGCTTGAGGTTCGGAAAGGCGTATTCTGTGAACACGCGCAGCGAGCGCGTGCCCTGCGCATCGGCATACTCAATTCGCAGGGGCATTAGGTCCCGCGCTTCCAGCGTGAGGCTAACCCGCTGCACCGCATCTTTGGGCGGTGCAAACCGCAGCGTGTAGCCCTCGCGTTGCCCCAGCTTTTCGCGCTTCACAGAATCCGCTTTCGCGCCCCGAAACAGCCGCTCCAAATCCTTTAGAATCGAGGCGAGATCGGTCTCGAAAAAGCGGGCGATTTCAGGGTCGTTCGGTTCGTACACACGACGCAGGAGCCCCTTACGGGCGTGCACTCTGTTGTCTATGTCGGGGTTGTAAATCAACACCGCGCCGTTGCTGAACAGATCACGCTGAATGATGGTCATCTTGCGGTAGTGAGGCTGGAGAAACTCCAGCTGGTAGATTTGCTTCTCGCCGAGTTTGCCTGTTTTGGGGTCGCGCTCTTGGAACTCCCAAGTGTAGCTGTAGGCGCGCGTGCGGGCAACCTTCTGCGCAAACTGTTGCATCAGCTGTTGTGGGGTTAGGCTGGGCATCGCTACACCTCCGGTGCCATGTACTGCTCCAGATAGCGCTTACCAATCAGAAAGCCTTCTTCGCGCCCCAACGCTGCGTCCTCGTGTTCAATCGACAGCACGCCGTTGTAGCCCACGCGACGCAGCGCGCCGATATACTCGCCCCAGCGCACCTGTCCTAAGCCCGGAATCACATAACGCCACCAGCCGCTGCCTTGATTGCCCACAAACTCCAAGCGCGTGCGCATCACCTCCGTATCTTTGGCATGCGTGTGGAAAATCCGCGAACCAAACAGAAACACCGCGTTGATGTAGTCGATCTGCTGCCACAGCAGGTGCGAGGGGTCAAAATTCAGCCCGAGGTTGGGGTGGGGCACCACCTCAAACAGGCGTTGCCAGTGGTCTAACGCTTGGATATTGGTGGCGAACCAGTTCTCCAGCGCGATATTGACGCCTCTTTCGCCTGCATATTCGCACAGTGGGTGGAACACCGCCGCGCAATCTTCCTCGATGGTTTGCATTTTGCTCTTGCCGGGCATAGGATGCCCTGCTAAGGTGCACACCACTTCCACGCCCAGCGCGTGGGCGATGTCAATAGCTTTGCGCACGCCTTCGTTGTTGCGCTGGCGCTCGGCAGGGTCGGGATGAGTATTGTTGGTGTAGAAAGCGATTGCCGAAATGCCCACGCCTGTTTGCTCGAGCAAGCGTTGAAGGGCTTTCAGGTCGGGGTTCGCTAGGTCTAAGTGTGGGTGCCCGTAGCCTGCGGCCAGCTCAATCGTCTTGAAGCCGTGCTTCCGCGCAAACTCAAACACGCGCTCCAGCGGTTCGTTTGCAAACGGCGCCGTAAGAAAGCCGACATGCATAGTGCGCTGGTATTTCGGCGGTGGGGCAAGAACTCCTGCCACTCTCAACCGTTGCTTCAACAGGAACCTTGCATGGGCCCGCGAACTTAGCATACTATGAATCGCGAGCAACTCATCCAGTGGATAGATGCCCACACTGACGAGATGATCCGCGATTTCCAGTCGCTGTTGCGTGCGCCAAGCGTGCGCAACGATGAGGAGCGCGCCCCCACAATGCCCTTTGGCAAGGGCGTGCGCGAGGCGCTGGATGTGGTGTTGGCACTTGGTAGGCAATTTGAGCTGAATCCGCGCGACTTCGACGGCTACGCTTGCGATATGACTTGGGGCGAGGGCGCGGAAATGGTCGCTTCACTCAGCCACATCGACGTGGTACCGGCGGGCAATGACTGGACATACCCGCCGTTTGGCGCGGAGATTCACGACGGCTACATCTACGCGCGGGGCGCCACCGACAACAAGGGCGCAACCTTAGCCAGTATCTACGCCCTACGCGCGCTCAAGGAGCTGGAAGTGCCCCTCAAACGCCGTGTGCGCCTGATTATCGGCTGCGACGAGGAGAGCCGCTGGGAGTGTATGCAGTATTACTTAGCGCACGAGCAAGAGCGACCTGTGTGGGGCGTTAGCCCCGATGCCGGCTGGCCCTTCATCTACGGCGAGAAAGGTATCGCCAACCTTTACTTGGAGAAGGAGGTGAACACGGGCGAGGGCGTGCGCGTGGTGTGGGCGCGTGGGGGCGAACGCCACAACATGGTGCCCGATCGCGCCGAAGCATTGCTGAATTTGCCTCTGCAGCCACACACGCAGGTCGAGGGCGTGGAATGGCACGCCGACCCTGCGGGCTGGCGCGCCGTTGCCAAAGGGGTATCGGCCCATGGCAGCCACCCCGAAAGCGGCGTCAATGCCGTCGTGCGCCTGCTGGAGGCAATTGAGCCGCTGAACCTGCCCGACAACGAGCAGTGGCTCCACACTGTGTTGGCGTGGGGCAAGGCGTTAGACGGCGCTGCCCTTGGGATTGCCCACAGCGATGAACCATCCGGCGCACTCACCAGCAACTTGGGCGTTTTCGACTACGACGGTGCGCGGGTGCGCTGCGTGTTCAACGTTCGCTACCCCGTCACTTGGTCGCTGGAGGCATTGCAGGAGCGGCTACAGCCCGTGCTGGAGCAGACGGGCTTCCGGCTCGCCGAAGTGCGCCACACGCCACCGCTCTACATCCCGCCTGACACCCCCTTCCTTCAGGCGATTCTGCAAGTCTATCGCGAGGAGACAGGCGACTACGAAACCCAGCCCGCCACGATGGGCGGAGGCACATATGCCCGCGTGATGCCAAACTTAGTGGCTATTGGCGCGGGCTTTGAAGGCGATGGCGAGGCGCACAAAGCCGACGAACGCATCAGCATAGAAAGCCTCAAAAAGTTGGTGCGCTGCTACGCACGCATCTTAGAGCGATTGGCGAACCTGTAGGGCGTGTGTGCGCCCTGCAGGCGCGCTTCCCCCTGCAACTGAGGTATCCTATACCACGCTATGCGACGAGTGGACGGCAGAGCTGCCAACGAGCTGCGCCCAATCTTGTTTGAACCAGGTTTTCATCCGTTCGCGGAAGGTTCGTGCCTAATCACGATGGGCAACACCCGTGTGGTCATCACCGCCACCGTGGAAGACAAAACGCCGCCTTTTCTCAAAGGCACAGGCAGCGGTTGGGTCACCGCCGAATACAGCATGATTCCCCGCGCGGGCAAGCAGCGCAGCCAACGCGAAATCGCGCGCGGCATCCCTTCAGGACGCACGATGGAAATCCAACGGCTTATTGGGCGAGCCATTCGCGCCGTAGTAGACCTCTCACTGCTGGGCGAACGCACCATTACACTCGACTGCGATGTGATTCAGGCTGACGGCGGCACTCGCACCGCGTGCATCACGGGCGGCTTTGTAGCTTTTGCCCAAGCCTGCCGCTGGATGGTCGAGCAGGGCTACATCACGCGCCTGCCGTTCCAAGAGCGCGTGGCAGCCGTCAGCGTCGGCGTGGTGCGCAATGAGGAACTGTTAGACTTATGCTACGAGGAAGATGTGCAAGCCTCCGTGGATATGAACATCGTGATGACGGATCGGGGGCGGTTTGTAGAGGTGCAAGGCACAGCAGAAGGCGCGCCTTTCTCGCGCGATCGTCTCAATCGGCTGATTGATCTCGCACACGGCGGACTCCAGCAAATATTCCAGCTCCAAGCTCAAGCGTTGGAGCAAGTGCTGAACAAGTAAGCCTCAGCCATGCAAGCCCAGCGCATTGTGTCGCTCGCGCCGTCTATTACGGAAATCCTCTATGCGTTAGGGTTGGGCGACCGGATTGTGGGCGTGACGGAGCTGTGCGACTACCCACCCGAAGCCAAGCAAAAGCCCAAGGTGGGCGACTACCAGATCAGCCCCGAGCGCGTGGTTGCCCTCAAGCCCGACTTGGTAGTGGCGCACGACCTGCTCAATACGCGCGTGATACCCGTACTGAAGCGTCTTGGGCTACGCGTGCTCAGCGCGAACCCGAACCGCTTTGATAAGCTCTACGCCTTCATCCGTGCAATCGGGCGCGTCACCGCCACCGAGCGCGCTGCGGAACGTGTTATCCGCACGATGCAAGCGGAGGTGGCGCGCGTGCAACGCAACGCCCCACGCCAAAAGCCCGCGATGCTGTTTTTGATTAGCGTGGAGCCGCTCTGGGCAGCGGGGCGCGACACCTTCGCTGACGAACTCATGCGTCTCGCTGGAGGGCGCAACACGCTCGCCCAAAGCGTCAGCGGCTTCAAGGCAGTAAGTTTGGAGGTGGCACTCGCTAGCGCGCCCGACATCATTCTGCTGGCAGGTCCCAAACCAGAAGCGGTTCTGAACAACCCGCGCTGGCAACGCATCCCCGCTGTGCGCACCCGCCAAGTGTACGAACTCAACTCCGACTGGGTGCTGCGTGAAACCCCTCGCTCGGTGCAAGGGCTGAAGCAAATTGCCGAGTGCATCCGCAAGTGGCAGGTAGGAAGCTAAGGCGCGTAGCCGAATGACAGCTCATCACCTCCAAGCATGATGTTTTTGCAAGCAAAGGTTCTGTCATTCCGAGCGGCAGGCGAGAAATCTTTGCGAAGACAACCCCGTCGTTCCGAGCGTAGCGCGGAATCTCGCCTACTCAACACGAACAGGTAGCCACTTGGCTCAGAACAGCCTCTCACTCCTAAAGCCCATACCGTTGGACAGCGGCGCGGATTGCTGCCTGATGCTCAGTCAACTGTGCATGCAAGGCATCGGGGGTGTCCCAGTTGAGGCTGCGAGCGATAACCGCGCCCTCGTTGCCTTGTGGGAGCACCTCAGGGGCAGGGTCAAATAGTAGCGCGAGACGGTTGCGCAGCTGGTACAGCAACAACCACGCCTCGCGCAGTGCGTCAAAATCGGCGCGCTCCAGCACGCCCCGACGCCGCAGCCACTCCAGCTGCGCAAGAGTCTGCAGCGACTCTGGGTGATTGTCAGGGGTGGCATGCTGCACGACGAGCCAGTGGGTGAGGAAATCTATCGTGGCTTGCCCCGCCGTACCCAGTTTGAGGTGGGTGTTTTGCTGGGCGGGTGGCACACGCTCGGTGATGGCGCGACGGATAAGGTGGCGCATTGCCTCAAGGGCGTTCGGTTCGGGCAGTGCGCCATACCGAAAGGCGTTTAGTAGCTGCTGAAACGGCTCTGCAAGGGGCGATTCGTGGTTTATCGGGCGGGCACGAAGTGCCGCCAACCGCTCCCACGGCTCGGCGTGGTGCGCGAAGTATTCCTGCCAGCCTGCGAGGGTGCGCACTAACGCGCCCGCTTTGCCTTCGGGGCGCAGCTGCGTGTCTACTGGGCGGAATGCACCCTGCTCGGCAAGCCGCTGGCAGTGCTGTAGGAACTCTTGGGCGAGCAATTGCACACGCGGCAGGTCGGCTGTATCGGCACAGGCGAAGGCGAGATCCCAATCGCTGCGGTAACTGAGGTCGCCTGCGCCCAAACTGCCCCAACCGATCAGTAGAATCGGCACATCGGGGGCAACGATGTGCCACAGTTCGGTGAGCAGCACTTCGGCTAACGCCGTGAGGTCAGCGGCGGTCTGTTCGAGGGTAGTTTCGCCCCATAGGTCGCGTGCACCGATGCGCAACAGTTCGCGGCGCGCGTACGCAGCAAGGTTCGCCAAACGCGCGGAGGGCGTGCGACAGCCTTGTAAGCGTTGACGGAGGGCACTAGCGTGCTGTTGGCGCGATTTCGCCCCTTGTGCCACAATCTCCTCGCCGAAGAGCATGTCCAACAGCTCCAAGTGTGCCAGCAGGCGATTCCAGAGCACGGGCGACTGCGCCAGCTCCGCCAAGCGAATCAGCACTTCGGGCGACTGGGCGTAGGTGGCGAATAACGAGGCGCGGTTGGGGTAGGCGTCTGCAAGTCGTTCCAAGCCGATGAGGGCGCGGTCGGGGTCGGGGGTGCGAGCGCAGGCGGTTAGCAGCTCGGACAGAACGGCTTCAAACGCGCGCCGCGCTTCGGGTAGAGGCGCGCCATATTCGTTGCCGACAAGGTTGGCAACCAGCACTTGATAGGCGCGCCGCGGCTCGGAAAAGCCCAACTCTGCTAGCAAAGGCAGCCATGCCGATTCGCCCTCAGGCGTGCCCAGCAACGGCACGGGGTAGGTGGGCAAGGACGCACGCGTGTGGGCATCGGGGTGCAACACGCGCTCACGATAGCGACGGGCAACGGTGCGGTGGTGGTTCAGGGTTTGCTCAAACGCCTGCCAAGTGTCAAAGCCCATCAGCTTGGCAAAGCGCGTCTGCTCAGTGGGGTTCGTAGGTAGGGTATGCGTTTGGTGCCCGTACTGCATTTGCAAGCGGTGCTCAACGGTGCGCAGGTAGCAGTAGGCGTCGCGCAAGGCATCGGCTTCGGCAGGGGTTAGCAAGCGCGCGGCTTTGAGCCGTTGAAGGGCGTCCAGCGTGTTGGGGGTGCGCAGGCGCGGGTGTTTGCCCCCGTGGATTAGCTGCAACGCTTGTGTGGCGAATTCAAGATCGCGAATGCCGCCCCAGCCGTTTTTGATATCGGCTTCCAGCGTGCCGCGCGCCTGCGCCTGCGCCTCGAGGCGTGCGCGTTGGTCGGCGATTTGGGTTAGATCGGCATCGGTAAAGGCGGGGCGGTAGACCCACGCGCGTATCCGCTCCAAAAACGCCTCGCCCACGCGCACATCGCCAGCGCACGCACGCGCTTTGATCATCGCCTGACGCTCCCACAGCTCTGCCCAGTTCTCGTAGTAATGCAGGGCGGCACTCAGCGTGCGCACTAAGGGTCCAAACCGCCCTTCGGGGCGCAGACGCAAATCCACGCGGAACACAATCCCACGCCGCATCGGCTCGGAAAGCGCTTTGACCAGCATCTCAGCGAGTTTAGTCAAGTAGTTCATGGGCTGGCGTGCCCCTTGTAGGGGCGGGTTATCAGCGCAAATCAGAATCGGGTCGATGTCGGAGCTATAGTTGAGTTCGCGCCCGCCCCATTTGCCCATGCCCAGCACGCATAGCCCGTGTTCGCCCGAGACTCCGAGTTGTGCGCTCAGTTCCTGGTGGCATACCTCCAGCGCTGCGCCAACGCACACATCTGCAAGGTCGGATAGCGCGCGGGTGACTTCGGGCAGCGACGCCCTGCCCAGCAAGTCCAGTGCAGTGATGCGCACAAACTCTTGCTGTTTGAACGCCCGCAAGCGGTCTAGCTTCATCCAATAGGTGGTGCAGGGTTTGAGCAAACGGTTGAGGTCGCGACGCAGCTCAGCGCGAGGGCGTGGGCGGCTCAGCAAGCGCACATCCAGCAACAACTCGCTCAGTTCGGGGTTTTGCAGCAGCGTATCTGCCATGTATTGCGAGGCGGCGAGCAAGGTCAACACGGGTTTGAGCACGAGGGGCGCTTCCGCAAAGAGGCGATAGTAAGTTAGCGTTGCGCCCAGCGATTCCAGCCAGCGGTCGATGTTCAGCAGCAGGCGGTCGGGGTCGGGGGCGTGGTGGAGGGCATCCTGCAGCGCGGGGGCAAATTGGTCGAACAGCTCCGCTTGGGGACCGCTGCCGCGCCAGCGTTGCCACAAGCGCATCGCGCGCTCGGGCTGCTCAAAAGCAACGGTTGTTAGGATCACTTCAGGCTTCACGGTTGTGTAGGGTGCAGTTGTACCGCTTCCACAGTGCCGTCCGCATACAGAATCACAAGATGGGGCTTGCCTTGAATGTGGGCTGCAGTAGCAGTCGTGGCGGGAGCGCGATGTTTGAGCCGTGCAAGATACCACACGCCATCCCGAAACTGCGCAATCTGGCAGCCCCCACGAGCGTCTTCGGCTGTCAGTACAAACTCCTCAGCGCCGTCGCCATCGTAATCGCCTGCCCACAGCAGCATTCCACGCAGGGTTACGACTTGCCACTGCTGGATATCCGTTGCCCCTTTTGGAATACCCGCCACGCAAAGGGCGTTTGTCTGAGATGCTAACAGAAAGTTTTGACGAGGCACATATACCGAAAACGCCGGCAGCTTGGTTTGCAACCGAAATCTGTCGAAGGATATGCCTCCCAAGCTGCTGCGCTGAGCATGGATTGAGCGTTGTCGAACCTGCAGCTTTCCCGCAAAAAGGCGAATGTGATGTAATCGCAATTCGCCTTTGCTGGGGTTGTCGGTGCCTATTAGCAATTCATCCTGTCCGTCGCCATCGAAATCGCGCAAGTAGACATCCACAAGCGGATTGCCCGACCAAGCGGCCTGTAAGGTTAGTTTCTTGCCCGTAGGATGATACATATACACGGTGGTTTTGTGGGGTTCGGCGGCTACACATACCAACTCGCGCGGCGCTTGCCCGTCCATTTCGGCCGCGAACACTTGTTCCACGGTGCTCTTTGGGTGGGGCAGAGCGACTGCGTGCCCGCGCGAGAGCAGCACAATGCGTCTGTGCGTATCGAACTGTTCGGGGTTACCATCGCCATCCAGATCGCCCAGCCACACGCGGTGGAGAAATGCGAATGTAGGCGAGACGCTTCCTGGAAATTGGGGCAGCAAGAGGCTGTTGAACGCAGGAAAGTACGACAAAGCTACCCACTCCAGCTGCCCTTTGGCGTTGGGGACGAGATAATAAGTGCTACGACCGTCGATCACAGCTAATGCGTCGCAAAAACCGTTCCCATCGCGGTCCACCCAGTAGACGGAAAAGATAGTCGTGTTCTGGGGGCTGCGCAACAGCTCGGTGTGCCAGCGGTTGTTGCGACGGGTCAGGCGCAGGTAGGTCGTGCTTCTGGGCTTCTGAACGATTAGTTCGCGCAAGGGAGGCAGCCCAGGGTCATAGAGGCTATCGAGAGGGTAGATAACTTCTTCCGGGATGGTGTCTACCGTGCCATCAGCCTGAATCCAGAGGGATATGGCGTAGGGAAGCCTACCACCCCTGACAGTCGTTGCCGTAGGAAAAGGTCGCCCCGCATCCAGTACCCGTTCGGGCATGCCGTCGCCATCCAAATCTGTAGGAAGGCTGAACGATCCGAAGATTGACACAGCTGCCCCGCTCATAGGGAGCCGCGCAAGCACACGACTGCTAACAGTCAGCTCGCGAAAACCGGTTTCGGGGCGTGGGGTCAGTCGCCAGAACAAGACCACACCCCCCACAAGTGCGCCCACCAGTGCTACGCCTGCCCAAAGAAGCCGTTTGTCTACCATGGCTCGAGGGTGTCGGGTCTACGCCCAGTTCGCGCAGTTTTTGCGCCAATCGTTTCTCGCGGTGGCATTCCACACTTACCTGCGTCAGGCTCGCAAACACGGTGCTTTTGCACCCTGTACTTTGCACAAGCGACCAGTGGGTCGGGCAGCATGGCAGGAGTTGCCATTGGTATCACCCCCGCTGATTATACCGAGACTTTGGAATGTTTGGCGAGGGTGCCGCTATGGTTTTAGGTTCATCGGCGGGAGCGCTGACGCTACGCGCCCTTATGGCAAGGGTACAAGACCCAGCCCAAACCAAGGACGCGATTGCCTGATTTTTCTCGAAGAACCCCCTCCATGAGGTTCCCCCTACACAGTAGGGGGAACCTTTCAGAGTTCGGTTCCCATCGCGAAGCGGGTGGAACCTACAGGAGGGGGAAAGAATCAGAATGCCTCTTGCACAGGGCGGGAAAATCCACCACAAGGGGCGCGCGGTGGAAGGCACGGCCCCCTCTCAGGTGGTGCTATCGCCCCAGCGTGAAGCTGCGCGACAGCGAGATGCCCACATCGCTTTCGGCGGTTGGGTGGAACCACCACACGCCGACATTCCACGCGCCAATGCGTCGCACAAGCGCGAGGTTGTACAGCGTTGGCTCGCCAGGCATCACGCCCTGATGCGAGTAGAACATCAGCGAGGTGTTGCTGTCCAGCCGATAGTTGGCAGCAACAAAACCGATGTCGCGTCCGTTGCGGAGTCGCTGCCAGCCTGCCATCACCGAAAGGTTGCCCTCGGTGCGCACACCCATCAGATAGCCGCCTTCCTGCACGCGCGAATAGGTAGACGAGAAACCGTAGCCCACCAGCAAGCTAAACGGCAACTCCTCGTCTTGACGCGCCAGCTGATAGGTGGTCTGTAAGGTGGTGCGGTTGCCGAACTGCGAGTAGCCGATACCGATGTCGAACCGATTAGTGATGCCCGTCTTGATGAAGGAGCGGAAGCGGTTCTCTTCTGAGGTGGGCGAGCCAATGGTGAACCAGCTAAGTTTGCCTTTAGGCACGGTTAGCTCAGCGAAGCCCACCTCTACATCGCTGCGCTGCTGCGATTGAATCACAATGCAGGCGGGGCAACCACCCGAGCCTTCTTGCGCATAAACAAGCACCCCGCTGAACAGAATCGCCAAACTCGCGATAACCTTGCCGTATTGCATTGTTTACCTCCTGTGTTGAGCCTAAAATCTGTGTGTGAGCAGGTTGCTCACAGCTTGGTTTTTTGGGAAGCTTGTGCGCGGCAGCAACGAGCTGCTGCGTCAGCTATGGAGAAAGTCGCGAGCGCTGTGGGCAACTCGCGTGCATTGGCTCAACACAGGGGCGGCGCACGGGGCGTGTGCGCCACGAGTGGGGGTGAGTGGTTCCGAACAGTGGGTAGCCCGCGCGGTTGGGTTGCTGTGCCTGCCTCAAGGGCGGGGTTGGGGGCGGGTGCGTCTATCACCCAATCTGCCCACTCCAGCAGGAAGCGCGTGAGCTGCGCCGCTGGCGCAGGTTTCGCCTCCTCCAGCGTGCAGGCGGGGCAGTTGGGGCATGGAACGTTTGTCTCCACGCCGCAAGCTAAGGTTTCAGGTTGGCAGCATGCCGCTGGAGTGGCTTCCGCGCAGCACTTGACAGCGAGCGACGCTGCGCAGATGCAAGTGTATGCCCACGCCGCCCCCAACGGCGCCAGCATCAACCATAACGCCCACACCAGCAACCCCAAACGGCGCATTAGCAGCATGATACCACAAATGATTTTACAACTGCAATCAACAGCAGAAGCAGTTCGTTTGTAAGCCAAGCCCGCCTGCGCAGGCTAAAGCGTAGCGTCGGCGTCCCCACCGACGAACGCAACCTGAGGCGACGCATTCGCCCCCCGCAGGCGTTATAAACTCATCTTGCTCAGCACCGCGTGGGCGTTTGCCACCGCCATCCGTCCGTCGTAGCCGTCAAATGGGGGCGTCTCGCCATAGAGCACCGCCCGCACAAAAAAGCGCAACTCCCACAGGAATGGTTCAGGCGTGCCGATTTCCTCGGGGGTTAGGCTCATCTCCTGTCCGTCGGTGCGCTTGTAGCGGATGGTGCCGCTAAAGCCTGTGTGTTCCAACGCGCCTTCAGTGCCCACGATTCGCACCGTGTAGCCTCCCAGCGGATCTATGATGCTCGCTTCCACGGTGGCGGTCGCTCCATTTTGGAAGCGCAGGAGCGCGCTCCACTGCTGCACGAAGTTCGGCTCGGCAAACGGTTGATGCCCTTGGGCAGCCACCACTTCAAAGTCGCCCAGCAGCCAGCGCAGGTAGTCCAGCTCGTGCACGTTCATCTCCAGCAGCACGCCCCCACTTTGGGCAGGATCTGCGCGCCAGCCCTCGCGGAACAGCTTAATCTCGTAGCCCCGCCGCTGCAGGTTCACCGCTATCGGCTCGCCGATGACGCCCTCCTGTAGCCACTGCTTCGACTGCCAAAACAGCGGAAACAGGCGTAACACTTGCCCCACCATCAAGACTCGTTGTGCAGCGCGTGCCGCCTCCAGCAGCGCATCGCAGTGCTCCACCGTGAGTGCAAGAGGTTTCTCGCAAAACAGGTGCTTGCCGTGCTGCAGCACTTGTAAGCCGAGTTCGTAGTGCGTGTGGGGAGGCGTGGCCAGAATCACCGCCTCTACTTGGGCATCCTGCAGCAAGGCATCCACTGTGTCGTAGGGGGTCACCTCCAGCTCTTGGGCGGCGCGTTGGGTTAATTCTGCGTTCGCGTCGTACACGCCTACCAGTACCGCTTCGCTCAAGGGGCGCAGTTGCCACGCTAAGTGGCGTCCGATACCGCCTGCGCCAATCAAGCCAATCCGCAACGGGCTTTGCATTGGAGGTGAGTATACCATGCGCCAAGTTTCTCCACTCGCACATAGAGAACCTTCCAGAGAAACGCCTAACCCCCTCCTTTCGGCCTAATAAGGGTACAACGCGTAGGTTCAACTCGGCTGTGCCGACAACCAACTCGGCTTCCTCAAACCCCTTACCCCCTCCGTAAGGTTCCCCTCGCTTAGCGAGGGGAACCGAAAAACGCACTCGGTTCCCCCCTACGCAGGAGGGGGAACCTGAAGGAGGGGGTGAGCGCCCGTCTGATCAACCATTGATTCAAACCTCAGGCCGTTCCTGTGCAACCCAAGCCCGCCTCCGCGGGCTATAGCCGACGCAGATCGGCTTTGTTTGCACAGGAACGACCTTAAGGGGTTTGAATCAATAGTTGACCGTTGTGCCTACGCCGAGATAGCCTCTGGCGAATGAATTCGCGTACCCACACACTCGAAAAACCCGCCTACGCGGGTTCTCGAACCCCGCGAAGGCGGGGTTTCTCGAGTGTACGGTTGCGAATTCATTTGCTTGTGCCCCAAACCGCTACTGTAAATGTCTACATATGCCCCCGCCCAGCTATTTCCGCCATGGCAACCGTGATGGGCTAACCCCCCACCAC
>JAUQOS010000088.1 GCA_030550775.1 Armatimonadota bacterium | reverse complement strand
CTCCTGCAGGTTCCCCCCGCTGCGCGAGGGGAACCGAGCACGCTTTTGGTTCCCCCTGCTTGCAGGGGGAACCTACGGAGGGGGTTCAAGGAAAATCAAGCAACGGCTCGGGCAGTTCAGGCAGTGCTCTGTACCCTCGTCGGGAGCGCCGCGAGGGGGCTCACCCCGCTCAAACTTGGGCTAAACCTTGCCCCTCGAGTAGAATTCGGGCGCTATGAGCTTGGCACAACACTATTTTGAGCGGTTGCACGCGCAGCTAAAGGAGTTAGAGCGGCGTTCGCTAAGCGCGATTGAACAAGCGGCAGACAAATGCGCAGAGTGCTTGATGCGCGGCGGCGTGGTACACATCTATGACACGGGGCACTTGGTTTCGCGTGAGCTAATCAATCGCGCAGGCGGCTTGGCAGCGTTCACTCCGCTAAGCTTTGACTTGCAGGTAAACAACCCGAATCCCTACCGCGAGGCGCAAGGCGTTGGGGCACAAACTCACCCCGAAACCGTGCGCTGTGTTGTGCGCGCCGCGTTAGACCGCAGTCGTATCACCGCAGGCGATGTGCTCATCATCGGCAGCGTGTCGGGCAAAACGCCGTTTCCCGTGGAGCTGGCGCTGCAGGCGCGGGAGCGCGGCGTGTTCACAATTGGGCTAACCGCATTAGACTACTCCTCGCAACTGGAATCCGAGCACGAGTCGGGCAAACGGCTGTTTGAAGTAGTGGATTTGGTGATTGACAACGCCGCCCCGTATGGCGACGCGATGCTCACCCTAGAGGGCGTGGAGACGGCGTTTTGCCCTGCCTCAGGTATCGGGGCTGCCGCCGCGCTGTGGGCGATGGTCGCAGGCATCGTGGAACGCATGACCGCCGCAGGTAAACCACCTACCCTCCTTGCCAGCATCAACCGCCCCAACGGCATGGAACAGTATAAACAGACGATTGAGCAATACAAGCAGCGCGGCTACTAAGAGATTGTTCAAGAAATAGACAGCTGAAGCCGTTCCTGTGCAAGCCAAGCCGACCTACATCGGCTTTGGTTCGTCGGCGCGGACGTTAGCGTTACGCTTCAGCCCGCGTCGGCGGGCTTCGTTTGCACGGGAACGGCTTTAGTCGTACGTGGTCTTAATCCCATAAGGGATCCCCGAATGCATCTGCGGCAGCACCATCCCCTGCAGGCAGCAGGAATTTTCCATCACACGCGGAACCCCTCCAACTGAGGAGGATTGATAGCCATGCCGACCGTAGTGATTACGCTGGATTGCGAGGCAGCTGACTACCCCCGCTGCTATGCTCAAGAGTATATCAAACTCGCCGAAGAGTTCACTGTCCCCTTCACTTGGATGATTCAAGTCGCAGGCAAAGATCCGATGGCGAATGTGCAGCTGTATTACCGCGAATATCTTCACCGCATCCCCACGTGGCACGAGTTCGGCTTGCACCTGCACTTTGAAGACTCTCACGGGCGTTATGTGGAAGACCCTCGCGAGCGCGGGCGCATGATTCAGGAAGGGCGCGATTTGCTCAAACAGATTCACCTCAAACCCACTGCTTTTCGCGCAGGCAGCTATGCGCTGTTGCCCTCCGATTTGCGTTACTTAGAAGATTCGGGCTTCCTGGTAGACTGCAGCGCGATTCCCAACGCGGAATATCGCATGTTTGTAGACTGGGACGGTGCGCCCACCCGTCCGTACCACCCCTCGTACGAGGATGTACGCAAACCCGGCGAGGCGAAACTGCTGATTGTGCCCGTTGCTACCGCCAACGGCAAAATCGGTTACATTGACCAAGGCTGGGAAGTGATTGAACCTATTCTGCGCTACCATTTAGACCAGCAGACGCCCGTGATTTGCTTGGGCGGCTATGACTACCATGACAGCATCGACACGCTGCGCGAAGCGATTCTACTGCTCAAGCAGCATAACGCGCGTTTCACAACCCTAACTCAAATCGTCTCGGAGTACACGCTATGATAGATGTGCGCTGGCAAAAGCTCGCAGATGTGTTGGTGTATCATTCCGTACGCGTGCAACCCGGCGAGCGCGTGCTTATCGAAGCGTTTGATATGCCCCCTGATTTTGTGGCGCTGCTAATGCGCACTATTCACGCGGCTGGCGGCGAGGCAATCGCCGACATCAAACAGACCCCTGTGCTGCGTGCGCTTTACCAGAACGCCAGCGAGGAGCAGATCCGCTTCATCGCGGGCTTGGAGCGGGCACGGATGGAGGGCGTGCAGGGCTACATCGGGCTGCGCGGTGCCCCTAAC
Organism: Armatimonadota bacterium; assembly: GCA_030550775.1. GTDB lineage: Bacteria > Armatimonadota > Fimbriimonadia > Fimbriimonadales > GBS-DC > GBS-DC. The sequence continues at coordinate 7,519 of JAUQOS010000088.1, read as the reverse complement.
TATGCCGAAATGTCCGACATCCCCCACAAACAAATGCAACTGGTGCGTCAACACTGGTGGGTGCCTGTGCACCAAGAGGTGCGTGTGCCCAAAACCAAGTGGGTAGTGCTGCGCTGGCCCACGCCCGGTATGGCGCAAGCCGCCAATATGAGCACCGAAGCGTTCGAGGAGTTTTACTTTAGGGTTTGCACACTGGACTATGCGCAGATGGCGCGCGCGGTTGAGCCGCTGGTGGAACTAATGCAACGCACCCGAGAAGTGCGCATCGTCGGACCCGGCACCGACCTGCGCTTTTCGATAGAGGGCATCGGCGTGGTGCCGTGCACTGGCGAGCGCAACATCCCCGACGGCGAATGCTTCACTGCGCCCGTACGCGACTCGGTGGAAGGCACCATCACCATCAACACCAATAGCGTGTACGAGGGCAACCTTTACCGCAACATCCAGTTCACGCTGCGCAAAGGCAAGATTGTAGAAGCTACCTGCGCCGACGATGGCGACCGCCCCGGCGCGGGCAACCCACGCAAACTCAACGCCATCTTAGATTCCGACGAAGGCGCGCGCTATATCGGCGAGTGGTCGCTGGGCTTCAACCCCCACATCCGCTACCCAATGAACGACACGCTGTTCGACGAAAAGATCGCTGGCTCGTTCCACTTTACGCCAGGCAACGCCTATGGCGAAGCCGACAACGGCAACCGCTCCCAAATCCACTGGGACTTGGTAGTCATCCAACGCCCAGAGTTCGGCGGAGGCGAAATCTACTTCGACGGCACGCTTATCCGCAAGGATGGACAGTTCACCTTGCCCCAGCTGCAGGCGTTGAACTACACGTAAGCCAGATCTGCTGCAAGGAGGATACTGTTTGTTAGGGGTCCCCTGTTCACAGGGGGCCCCCACGCAAGGTTAGTTTGTGCACAAGCAAGCCCTTCCTCCCTAGCAGCAAGCGAAGAACCGGCGGTAAGCTGCGACCGAGATTCCTCGCGGCGCTCGGCGTGACCAACTGCTTGGCTCCTGCCAATACATATCATCCCGAGCCGCAGGCGAGGAATCTCAACGGGGGGACGCTTTGGGATAAACTATAAGCCATGCGAGGCATCAAACCGCTACTTGGATGGCTGGCGGCGATGGGACTATTTGCCAGCGCGTCGGCAGACTTGGCAAGCTATGTCAACGCCCCGTCGCCCTTTGAATGGAGCAAGACGCTGGAGTCGAAAATCGGCGAAAGCAACTTTGTGGAGCTAACGCTTATCTCGCAGAAGTGGCGCGAGTTCACTTGGCGCCACCGACTGCGCATCGTCAAGCCCCGCAATCTCAAGCACACGGATACCGCGATTTTGTACATCACAGGCAGCGGCGACGGACGGCGCGAACTGGAGTTGATGGCGCGCGTGCTGGAGCGTGTGGGCGCCATCGGCGCCATCCTGCACGATGTACCGAACCAACCCCTCTTCCGCCCCGACCTCGTGGAGGATAACCTTATCGCGCATACCTACGTGCAATATTGGGAAACAGGCGACCCCACCTGGCCCCTGCTGTTCCCGATGGTGAAATCAGCCGTGCGCGCGATGGACGCCATCCAGCAGTTCGCCCAGCGCGAGTGGAACATCGCCATCAAAGACTTCCTAATCACAGGGGCTTCCAAGCGCGGCTGGACGACTTGGCTAACCGCCGCCGTTGACAAGCGGGCTCGCGCCATCGCCCCGATGGTGTTCGACAACCTCAACTTCTTCAAACAGATGCCCCATCAGCTGGAGCTGTGGGGACGCTATAGTGAGCAAATCTCCGAGTATTACACGCGCGGGCTGATGGAAAAGATGTTCACGGAGCGCGGGCGCCAGCTGGTCAGCTGGGTGGATCCCTACTTCTACCGCGCACGCTACACAATGCCCATCCTTATTATCAACGGCGCGAACGACGCCTACTGGGCAACCGATGCGGCACAGTTCTACTTTGACGACCTGCCCAGCCAGCGCAAGTACGCCCTCTATGTGCCCAATGGCGGACACAGCTTGGGCGATTACACACGCGTGGTGCATAGTTTGGCTGCGTTTTACCTGATGAGCATCGGCAAACTGGAGTTTCCCAGCCCCCTGAAAGCATCCTACAGCGTGGCAGGCGATGAGGTGATTTATCGGGTGCGCAGCGACAAGGAGCCAGAGCTGGTGCAAGTATGGGTTGCACGCCGCAAAGATGACAAAGACTTCCGCCCTGCACGGTGGGAGCCTGTGCGCGCCCGCAAAGAAGGCAATCAGTGGGTCGCGCGCATCCCACGCAACGGCGATAACCTCGCGTTGTTCGCCGAGCTAACCTACCGTGCCGAAACAGGCAACTTCTCGCTGTGCACGATCCCGGTGATTGTAGCAAAGTAAACGGCTGGTGGGGTGCGCAAGCAAGCGTGCCCCACCTCTACCGCACCTATGCCTCCCCTGTAAGCAGTCTGACAGGGGGACAGAGTATTGCCTCAGCTACCGAAGCCGTCGCCTGATTTTCCCGAACCCTCTCCTTTAGGTCTGATAAGGGTACGACGCATAGGTTCAACTCGGCTGTACCAACAACCAACTTGGCTCCATCAACCCCCTCTCTCCCCTCCGTAAGGTTCCCCCCGCTTCGCGAGGGGAACCGACCCCCGCACGGTTCCCCCTACGGCGTCGGGGGAACCCGCAGGCGGGGGGTTCGAGAAAAATCCGTTTCTGCCCTCTGCTTGAGGGGCTGCAAGTGGGGGAAAATGCGCCAGCGGCGCCCGAATTTGGGGTAGAACCGTGTACCCTTGTCAGCTCCTTTCAGGTTCCCCTTACGATGTAGGGGGAACCGAGGCGATGGACCCTTGCCCGCCTATAACCAGTAGGGCAGGAATCGAGCGCGCTGTGGCGTAGTGTTAACCCGTCGTTCGAAAACGCAGGGCGACAGTGCACTGGAGGTGCCTTTGGGCTACACGAAACTACGCAACCGCTCGGCAACACACGCGCATCCAGTGCCCTGTTGCCCGACAGAGAGGTGAAACTATGGGCTGGGATTGGGATTTGATTACGCGCCATACATACATTGGTATCACGCCCCTGTGGAAGGCGGTTTTTTACGGCATCATTTTGAGCTCGCTGGGCGTGGGCATCGTGTGGTACTGGAAGCGCCTGCAACTCTGGCGCCAAGGGCAACCCGACACAGAGCCGCTGCCCGTGAAAGTGCGCCTGCAGAACATGCTGGGCTACGCACTGGGGCAAAAAAAGGTACCGCGCCACCGCTTTGCCACCCTTTTCCACTTGCCCCTGTATGCGGGCTTTGTGATGTTGCTCATTGGCACAACCTTGCTTGCCATTGCCGAATGGACAGAAATAGGCTCGCACATCTTTCTCAAAGAGGGCATCTGGTTCCACAAAGGGCTGTATTACATCCTCTACGAGGTCACGCTGGATTTATTTGGGCTGGGCGTGATTTTCGGCTGTGTATTGGCGCTGTGGCGACGCCATGTGCAAAAGCCCAAGTCAGTGAGTTTGGAGCGGCTGGACGGCATTGCTGTATGGTTGCTGCTGCTAATCTGCATCAACGGCTACGCGCTGGAGAGCGCACGGATTGCGATTGAGCGCAATCCTGAGTTTATGAACCCGCCCCGCCCGCAGTATGCTCAGGTGTGGTCGTTTGTGGGCTACACCTTCGCGCCGCTGTTTGAGGGCATCAGCGTAAGCGGCTATCGGCTTTGGTGGTGGTTCCACTCGCTCTCAATCGCGAGCTGGTTTGCGTTGCTGCCCTTCACGCGCCTACGCCACTGGTTCCTTGCGCCGATTGTGGCATACTACAAACCCAACTACCTGCCGAATGTGCCCAGCATTGAAAGTATCGAGCGTGTGGAGCAAACAGGGCGTATTGGCGTGAACTCTATCAAGGAGTTCGCGCGGTGGCACCTGATGAGCTTGGACGCTTGTATGGGGTGCGGGCGGTGCGAGCGTGTGTGCCCAGCGTATGCCACAGGCAAGCCGCTCAACCCCAAACGCATCGTGGAAAAGCTGCGCGAGGCGATGGCGAACGGCAAGGGCGATGACCTCACACAGGTGATTAGCGATGAGGAGCTGTTCGCCTGCACCACTTGTGGTGCGTGCAACAACGAGTGCCCGGTGCTGATTGAGCACCCCACGCTGATTATGGAAATGCGCCGCTATCGCGTGGCAGAGGGCAACTTGCGCGGCACGGCAGCGGGCACCCTGCAGCGCACAATGACCCAATCCAACCCGTGGGGCTTGCCCCTTGCCGAGCGAATGAAGTGGGCGCAAGGACTGGAGGTGCCCACCGTGCGCGAGAACCCGAACTTCGAAGTGCTGTTCTGGGTGGGCTGCGCGGGCGCGTATGACGGGCGCGGACAGCAAGTGGCGCGCGCCCTCGTGAAGCTGATGCGCTACGCAGGCGTCAACTTCGCCGTGTTAGGACCCGAAGAGCGATGCACCGGCGACACCCCACGCCGTCTGGGCGAAGACTTACTGTTCCAAGAGCTGGCCATGCAAAACGTGGAGACCCTCAAGCAGGTCAATCCGCGTCGCATCGTCACGATGTGCCCCCACTGCTTGCATACCATCAAAAACGAGTATCGCAAGTTTGGGGCGCAGTTCGAGGTCATCCACCACTCGCAACTGCTGGCGGAGCTAATCCAGCAAGGGCGTTTGCCCAAAGTGGAGCCCGCCGCGAACGGCGGCGTGGTGTACCACGATCCGTGCTACTTGGCGCGCGTGAACAAGATTGCCGACGCCCCGCGCCAGGTGTTGGGTGCAGCCGTTTCCGACCTGCGTGAGCCCGAGCGCAATCGTGACCGCACCTTCTGCTGCGGCGCAGGAGGCGGGCGCATGTGGATGGATGAGCTGCCCCACGAACGCCCCGGCATCATCCGTGCCGAAGAGTTGCTCAAAACAGGCGCGCGCACCGTCGCCGTCGGCTGCCCCTTCTGTATGATTATGGTCTCCGACAGCGTAAAAACCAAAGACGACACGGTGCCCGTCAAAGACATCGCCGAGATTCTGCTGGAGCGCGTGGAAGCGATGCAGCCCGCTGCCTCCACTGGGCAAGTGGTGAACTGAAATCCGTGACCTTGAGAACAGGTCAAAACACGCGGGCGTGAGCCCACCGCAGCCACAACACCGCACGCGCTTGGGTGCCTAAAAAGCACACGGGCACGGATAGCAACGATGCGAACGCAGACAACGCGCCCGTGGGGTACACTCAAGCCATGCGGATTTACACGCGCACCGGGGATACGGGCGAAACAGGGCTCATCGGCGGGCAGCGCGTGCCTAAAGACGACCCTCGCGTAGACGCCTACGGCACGGTTGACGAACTCAACACCGTTCTCGGCATCGCACGCTGCTACCTGCACGACCAGCCCGACCTGAACCAGCTGCTGGAGCACATCCAAAACGAGCTGTTTGACATCGGCGCGGAGCTCGCCGCGCCGCCCGAGCGCGCCGCCCAATTCCAAAGCCTCGAGGAACGCCACATCACCGCCCTCGAACAGGCCATCGACCAACTTGAAACCGAACTGGAGCCGTTGCGCCAGTTCATCCTGCCCGGCGGCACGCTAGCATCCGCGTATCTTCACTTCGCGCGGGCAGTATGTCGCCGCGCAGAGCGACGCGTGGTGCACCTCAGCCGCCTCAGCACCGTCAACGCCGCCATCATCAAGTACCTCAACCGCCTCAGCGACTTGCTGTTTGTAATGGCGCGTGTGGCGAACCGTCGCGCAGGCGTGGACGATGTAAAGTGGGGCGAGCCAGGCTGGCGACGCAAACGCACCCCACAGGAGGGCAAGCAACCATGACCGCCACCTATGCCCATGTGGCTGAACTGGCAGGCTGGCTCAACCTCAGCGAGGCGGGCATCCTCCGCCTTGCCGGCAGCGACCGCCTCCGCTTCCTGCAAGGGCAAACCACCAACGACTTGCGCCTGCTACAGCCAGATAGGGGCCTCTATACTGCCTTCTGCACGCCCACGGGACACCTGCTTTCCGACGGCTATGTGCTGGAAGCAGACGACGGCTTCCTGCTGGTGTTGCCCCCTGAAACATGGGGCGACATCGCCGACCGCCTCAGCAAGGCGATTATCTTGGACGATGTGGTGGTGCTGCCCCTGCAAGAAGAGCTGAGCTTGCTAAGCGTGCAAGGCGGCAGCGCAAGCGACCTACTAGAGGAAATAGGAATCGCCCCACCGCCCGCCCTGCCACTCGCCCACCACACCCACCTGTGGCAAAAAGCCGAAATCCGCATCATCTCCAACGACCGCACCGGCTTCGGCGGATTTGACCTGCTGGTGCCCTACACGATTCTAGAAGAGTTGCAGACCGCGCTGGTAGCCTCGGCATGCCTGCCGATTGATGCGGCGTTAGCAACGGTTCTGCGCTACGAAGCGGGGGTTCCGCAAGCCGGCGTGGACTGGAACGAGCGCACCTTAGCCGCAGAGCTGCACGAGGCGTTCGTGCAAAGCCACATCAGCTACACCAAAGGCTGTTATGTGGGGCAGGAGGTGTTGATGCGCATTCACGCGCGGGGACACACGAACCGCCGCTGGACCCCCCTGCGCGTGGCAGGCACCACACCACCGCCACGAGGCACCCCACTCAGCGCGCCCGACCGCCCCGACGCCGGCTGGATCACAGGCGCGGTGATATCGCCTGCACTGGACGGCGCGGTTTTGGCGTGGGGGTTCCTGCGCAACGAGTACTTGGCACCCGGCACAACGCTCCAAGTTGGCACAGAGCCCCCGATGCTCGCGACGGTGCTGCCCGGTGCGCCGCGCCCAGCGCGCTGGCTGGCGTTCTAAGCCCAGCAAACCGCGCCACGACTATTCCACCTACTAACGCCTCACGCGCCACCAACACCTTGTCCAACGCATCCACGCAGTGGGGGCGGAACTCACCCACGCGATGGAATTGTCATTCCATCCGATGGAATCGCAAATCCTCGACGAGGGCAGATTGCCTCGCAAGGACACTGCGCCATCGGATGCGTTGCCGTACTTGCGTGTGGAGCGAGCGCGGTTTTATGCGTATGGCAACAGCTAACGCCGCTGCGTCATAATCCACTGCATAGGGGTTGTTATTATACGACGGCAAGAATGCGCATCTTCGGGCGTTGGCGGAGTTAGGGCGTGTGTGTTGAAAGTGCGGGAGTGGTTGGCGTCGGGTGTGTTGGGTGCGCGTTTGGAGATTAGTCTGTTGCGTCGTCGTGCCCGTCGAGCCCTTCGTGCGATTGTGCGAGCAGCAAGCACCTCCGTTGAGGAATGGAAGGACTTGTGAGATTACTCACCTTACAGTTGTTGCAAGGGCAGCTCATAGGAAGTCTGTCCTTGCAGCTCTACGCCGTGTATGCCAGCTCAATATTCCTCAGCAGGAGCACAGGATCGCTAACCCGATTTCGCAAAAAAAACCAGCGACGCTGTCGAAAGGAGGATCAAAGCCCAGCGCCGCTGACATCTACCAATTTCGCCCTGTTGGTTCACCCTCGCAGGGTGTTCCGCCCCAATTAGACTCAAAACGCGCCCAAAA
>JAUQOS010000087.1 GCA_030550775.1 Armatimonadota bacterium | reverse complement strand
AAGCCATCCTGCAAGAACACACGCGCATTTTGCAAGAGCATACGCAGCAGTTAGCGATGCTGATTGAAACCCAGCAACGCCACGAAGCCATCCTGCAAGAACACACGCGCGTTTTGCAAGAGCATACAACGATGCTTATGCGCCTAGAATCCGACTTTCAGGGGCTGCGAAGCGAGTTTCGTGGGCTTGCTGGGCGTTTTGAGGGCAGAGAGTATGAACAGCGCACCGTGCGTCGCGCGCCTGCGATTTTCAACGGCGGCGGTGGCGGAGCAACTGACAGCCCCGCCGTGCGACGCCGCCTAAGACAGTGGTTCCGCAGGGCTTTCGGCGAAATTCCCGCCAGCGATGAGATGGAAGATGTCTACCTTGCAGATCTCATCTGGTGGAAAGATGGGAATGTAGTCGTGGGGGAGGTTTCGCTCAAGGTAGACCGTTTGGATGTGCTGCGGGCGAAGCGGCGTGCCGCTCTACTGCGCCGAGCAGGCGTGAATACCATTCCACTCGTCATCGGTGAAGAGTGGGCAATGGATGAGGCACTCGAGCTAGCGGAAAGCGAAGGCGTGGAATGGATCGTCGCAAAACAATACTCCGAGGGGATTATGGCGTTTCGGAGACTGCCCGAAGCAGCGGGGGACGACGAGGAGTAGCTTCTCGCGAATATTTCCACTGCAGAACAGCCTCGCATCCATGTCCGCGGGGCGTTGTTCTACCTTGATTCCGCGCTCCACTGGCAGAACCTGCCCCTGTGTGAATCTTTTCGCTTCCTTGCCGACTCTAACCACACGGAAGCGCAACGCGAAGCGCTCCACAAATCCAGATCATAGGGAGGTAAGAAGCGATGGCAATCACAACCAAGCCGAGTATCACTGTCAACGAGCTTGATGAGATGATTGAGCGCGGTGAGCAGTTCCTGCTGTTGGATGTGCGCAACCAGGACGAGTACGAGCGCTGGAAAATCGAGGGGCGCAACGCCTTCGAGACGCTACACATCCCCTACTTCCAGTTTATAGAAGATGAGGATGCTAGCATTGCCCGCGTGCCGAAGGGCAAGCCGATTGTGGTGGTCTGCGCGAAGGGTGGCTCCTCGGCGTATGTTGCCGAGAAGCTCCGCGAGCGTGGCTACGATGCGACGAACCTCGAGGGCGGCATGATTGCGTGGGGCAACTACTACCGCGTGCGCCGCATCGAGGAAGTGAAAGATGTCGCACTCTACCAGATTATTCGCTTCGCGCGTGGCGACCTCGCCTACGCCGTGGTGAGCAACGGCGAGGGCATTCTGATTGACCCCACCCGTCACGTCGAGCAATACACCAACCTTGCCGAGCGCGAAGGCTTCAAGATTGTAGCCATCTTCGATACCCACGCGCACGCCGACCACATCAGCGGTGGTCCGCGTCTTGCCAAAGAGCTGGGCGTGCCCTACTTCCTGCACCCCTACGATGGTATCCACCCCATCGACATGTTGCCCGCTACCATCGAGTACGAGTACCTGAAAGACAACTTCACCTTCAAGTTCGGCAACGCCACCTTGAAGGGCATCCACATTCCAGGGCACACACTGGGTAACATGGCATTCTATGTGAATGACCGCTACTTGTTCACGGGCGACTCAATCTTCATCGTGTCGGTAGCGCGTCCTGACCTTGGCGGGCGCGGACAAGAGTGGGCACCTATCCACTACGACTCGCTCTACAACAAGCTGCTGGTGCTGCCCGATGATACGCTGGTGTTCCCCGCGCACTTTGCAACCGCCAGCCGTGAAGGGCGACCCGACGGCACCTTCTACGACACGCTGGGCAACATCAAGCGCAATAACCCGCGCGAGTATCAAGCTAAGAGCAAGGAAGAGTTCGTCAACTTCATGCTCAGCACGCTACCTGTGTTCCCGCCGCAGTATGTGGACATCAAGCGCGTGAACGCAGGGCTGCTCGTGCCCGACGAAGAGAAAGCACAAGAGCTGGAGCTCGGCAAGAATGTCTGCGCACTGGCAGACGCCTACTAATCCGCAACTTGTTCCGTTCCGCACGGCGGCTTCCGCCGCCGTGCCCTTTTTTCCGCGCAGAGCATCCCTGCGCAAAATGACTTGTTATAAAGTGGCTTGTTTCAAACATCCCATATGCTAAGCTTATAAGCGAAGCCAGATATATGTAAACGCCTTTGGAGGCATCCCCCAAGATGACAGGAGGTAGACAGCGATGGCAACTCACTCGGTAGAAACACAAGTAGAAAAACGCAACATTGTGTTGGACGCGCTCTTTGGCGTGTCCAACCTGCAAGGGCTGCTGCGAATCGTGCCTGGTTTTCTGTTGTCGGTAGCGATTATGCTAGTCGCTATCCCAGTAACGGATTACTTAGGCGCGTGGCTGTTGAGCTTGCAAGGCATCGATCCGACAGGCAAGAAAAGCCCTGTCTCGGCAGTGTTGACCGCGATTCTGATTGGTATTCTGCTACGCAACTTACTTCCGTTGCCGAAGATTATTGAGGACGGGATCAAGTTCAGCACTACCAAGATTTTGCGTTTGGGCATCATCTTGGTGGGAATCAAGCTGAGCATTATGGATGTGTTCAAGCTGGGCGTGTGGGGTATCCCAGTAGTCGTCAGCGCGATTTTTGGCGGGCTATGGTTCATCTCGTGGATTAACCGTAAGATGAACCTGCCTGAGCGGCTGGGTACGCTAATTGCTGCAGGCACAGGCATCTGCGGTGTCACGGCGATTGTGTCTACTGCGCCCGCCATCAAGGCAGACCAGAAGGAAGTTGCCTACGCCGTTGCCAACATCACGCTGTTTGGGCTGCTGGGGATGTTCCTGTATCCGTACTTGGCGCCCCACATCCTAAGCACCTCCGAGCAGATTGGACTGTTCTTGGGCACAGCGGTTCATGAGACCTCGCAAGTGGTCGGTGCCGCGCTTACCTACAAAGAGGTGTTTAACGACGAGGTGGTGCTGAAAGCCGCCACCGTGACGAAGCTTACGCGCAACCTGTTCCTGGCAGTGGTCGTGCCGCTGCTGGCGTACCTCTATCTGCGCAACTTAGCAGCGCAGGGAGGTGGTGACGGCAGCAAGATTAGCATTGCCAAGCTCTTGCCCGCGTTCGTGCTGGGCTTCATCGCGATGGCGATTTTCCGCTCCATCGGCGATGCACAACTGCAAAACGGGTTGGCTTTCGGCGTGTGGGACAAGGACGCATGGAAGGCGTTCACCGACGCGATTGGCGAGTATTGGGGCTCGCGCGCGTTGGGTACCGCGATGGCGGCTGTTGGCTTGGCGACTTCGTTCAGCGTATTCAAGGGTGTCGGTCTAAAGCCGTTCTTGGTGGGCTTCATCGGCGCGTTGATCGTGGGGTTCATCGGCTGGGCGATGTCGCTGCTGCTGGGAGGCTACGTGAAGCTGTAATCCACCTCCGTAGCGACCGCCGCAGGGAAACGGGGAGCGCATGCTCCCCGTTTTTGCTTACGCAATCCCTCTTCGAGGTATACTTTCTTCCGTATGCCGCGCGTCACGATAATCGGTGGCGGGTTTGCGGGCGTGGAAGCCGCATGGGCTGCTGCGCGCTTAGGTGTACCTGTGCGCCTCTATGAAATGCGCCCCGTTCGAATGACCCCTGCCCACAAGACTGGCTGGCTCGCGGAGCTGGTCTGCTCCAACTCGTTCAAATCCATGCTACCCACGACACCCTCAGGACAGCTCAAATGGGAGATGGAGCGGCTCGGTTCACTGGTTATCCCTACAGCGCGCCAGTTTGCTGTACCTGCAGGCGAAGCCTTAGCGGTTGACCGGGAGCCATTTGCCAAAGCTGTCACCGCACGCATTGAGCTACACCCCCTTATCGAGGTCGTGCGCGAAGAAGTTACGCGCATCCCCGAAGAACGCCCTCTTATCATCGCTACTGGTCCGCTGACTTCCGATGCATTAGCTGGCGAAATCGCTCGCCTAACCGGTCGGCAGCACCTCTATTTCTATGATGCCGTATCGCCCATTGTAGACGCCAGCACGATTGACTATGACAAGGTGTTCTTTGGCAGTCGGCGTGAGAAAGGCGACCCCGCCTACATCAACTGCCCCTTCACCAAAGAGGAATACGAACGCTTCTGGCAAGCGCTGGTGGAAGCCGACCGCGTACCCCTCCATGACTTTGAGGAGCCACGCTTCTTCGAGGGGTGTGTGCCTATTGAAGAGTTAGCCGAGCGCGGCAAAGATACCCTTCGCTTCGGACCGCTCAAGCCAGTTGGGCTGGTGGACCCGCGCACGGGCAAACGCCCCTACGCCGTGCTCCAGCTGCGCCCCGAAAACAACGAGCGTACCCTCTATAGCTTGGTGGCGTGCCAGACACGCCTCAAGTGGGGTGAGCAAAAGCGCGTGTTCCGCATGGTACCTGGCTTAGAGAACGCCGAGTTCGTGCGTTACGGCGTGGTGCATCGGAATACCTACCTTGACTCGCCCCGCCTGCTGCACCGCACGCTCCAGTTCTGCGAGGACGGCAGGCTGCTGTTCGCGGGGCAAATTGTGGGCGTGGAAGGCTACATCGAATCGGCTGCAACAGGCATCATCGCGGGCATCAACGCCGCGCGTTTGGCGCTAGGCAAACCCGCCGTCGCCCCGCCGCCCGAAACGGTCATCGGCTCGCTGCTTCATTACATTAGCACTTACCCGCATAAAGACTTTCCACCGATGAACGCCAACTGGGGGTTGCTGCCCGAACCCGAAGATGCCCCCAAAGACCGCGAGCTGCGTCGCCAGCTCAAACTCCAGCGTGCCCGCGAAGCGATGGAACGCTTCGCCCAAGCCCTGATGCTATGAGGGGAGATAATAAGCGGGCACCCACTTGGCGAAGATTGACCTGCTGCGCACTGGGAGAATGGGTGCTAAGTACTCTTGAGTTCGACGGCATAAAGGGCGCGCTAGGCGCGCCCCTAGGAGATGCCACGCGCGAGGGTAGCGCGGGCTTATCGCTTCACATACTGGAAGCCGCGGCGAGCACCGTGGCGACCGTACTTCTTGCGCTCTTTTTCGCGAGCGTCGCGGGTGAGCAAGCCGTGTTGCTTGAGCATAGGGCGATATTCGGGGTTGACCTGCAGCAAGGCACGCGCAACACCGTGCCGAATTGCCCCCGCTTGCCCCGACAGACCGCCGCCGCGCACGGTGGCTTTGATGTCGAACTGCCCTTCCAGCCCCAGCAGGCGCAGCGGTTGGGTCACCATCCGCTCCAGCGTGGGGCGGCGCAGATATTCGTGCACATCGCGCCCGTTGATGGTAATTTTGCCCTCACCTGGAATTAGCCACACGCGCGCCGATGCGGTTTTGCGACGCCCTGTAGCGTAATAGCGCACGGTATCGGGTTGCATCGGTTATGCCTCCTTACACTTCGTAGGGTTGTGGCTTCTGAGCCGCATGGGGATGCTCGCTACCACGAAACACGCGCAGCCGCTTGAGCATGCGGTCGCGCAGCTTATTCTTGGGCAGCATGCGGCTCACCACGCGGGTGATCATCTTCTCGGGTTTCTCGGTCATCATCTTGCGGCGCGTGTAGGCGCGCAGCCCACCTGGGTGCATCGTGTGGTGGTAGATGACCTCTTCCATCTTACCGCCCGTGAAAATCGCCTTCTCCGCGTTTAGGATAATCACATGGTCGCCCATATCCATGTGGGGGGTGTAGGTGGGCTTATGTTTGCCTTGCAGCAGGCGTGCCACTTGGGCAGCGACGCGCCCAACGGGCTTGCCCGCCGCATCTACAACCCACCAGTTGCGCTGAATTTCACTTTTTTTCATCGTATAAGTGCGTTGCAGCATCGCGTTGCCTCCTTCGCAGTCTAATATTTTACCCGCATCAGACACAACCCTTGAGGGGGCGCCATAAAAGTGGCTTGGCGGCGCGTCTCTAAGCGCCAGCGCAAAGCATCTACCTCGCGTTTGCCCGTGCCCACCTGCACCAGTTCGCCCACAATCAAGCGTATCATGCCGCGCAAAAAGCCACTACCTTCCAGCTCGATGCGCACTCCATCGCGTGTGGGCACGACCAGCCCGCTGAAAAGCGTGCGCACAGTGTTTTGCTCAGCTGTTAGCTTGACCGAGAAGGGGCGAAAGTCGTGCTCGCCCAGAATCTGCTCCAACGCCGCTTGCATCCGAGCGCAATCCAACGGGCGCGGGTAGTGCCACGCGTACCGAATTTTCCACACCGATGGATGTACCCCCGTGTAGAGGGTGTAGCGGTACACGCGGCTGGTTGCAGAGAACCGCGCGTGGAACTGAGCGCTGACCTCGCGCGCGCTAAGCACCTTCAGGTCGCTGGGTAGGCGACGATTGAGCACCATCACCAACCGATCGGTTGGAATAGGACGGCTGGTGAAAAAGTTCACCACTTGCCCGCGCGCGTGCACGCCCGCGTCAGTACGACTGGCACCGATGACAGTGATCGGCTCGTCCAGTGCGGCTTGCAGCGCGCTCTCGAGCACACCTTGCACGGTGCGGGCACCTTTTTGGCGTGCAAAGCCTGCAAAATCGGTGCCGTCATACTCGATTCGCAGGCGCAGGTTGCGCATGCGCTACTCGACCAGCTCCAGCAGTGCTGTTTCGGCGGCGTCGCCGCGGCGCCTGCCGATGCGCACCAGGCGCGTATAGCCCCCGTTGCGGTCTTTGTAGCGCGGGGCGATGTTGTCAAAGAGATGTTTGACCAAACTTTCGTCGTTGAGGAAGGCGCGCGCTTGGCGTCGCGCGTGTAGGGTGTTCTGCTTAGCAAGGGTAATCATCTTCTCTGCCAAGCGGCGCGTCTCTTTGGCACGCGTAACGGTGGTTACGATGCGCTCGTGAATCAGTAGGGCGCGCACCTGATTACGTAGCATATGCATGCGGTGGTCGCTGGGGCGCCCCAGTTTGCGGTAGCCAGCTCCGTGGTTCATGTGCCTCGCCTCCTTCCGCTGTTAGACTTCATCAGGCTCAGCCCCATCTCGCTGAGCTTCTCTTCCACTTCGCGTTTGGCAGTCTCACCAAAGTTGCGCAGGGTGAGCAGTTTTTGTTCGGGAGTGCTGAGCAGTTGGTAGAGGGTGTAGATACCGCCGCTGCGGAGGGCGTTCAGCACGCGCGTAGAAAGCCCCAGCTCCTCCAGGGGACGGTCGGGCACAGTGACGCCTGGCGGAGCAGCGACAACGGCGGTCTCAGCCAACGGCTGTTCGCCTCCCAGCGTCATCAGACGGTTGAATTGGTCGCGCAGGATAGCAGCGGCTTGATGCACTGCTTCCGCGGGGCTGATGGCGCCATTAGTCCACACCTCCAAGATGAGACGGTCGTAGTCGGTGCGCTCGCCTACCAGCGTCGGTTCCACTATGAAGTTCACTTTGGTCACAGGGTTAAACAGCGCGTTAGTGCGGATTTCGCCGATGGCGCCGCGACTGCGGTCGCGCTTGAGAGCGGGCACATAGCCGCGCCCCATCTCCACCGTGATTTCGGCGTTGATGCGCGCACTCGAATCGCTCAGCGTGGCTAAATACAGCTCGGGATTGACAATTTCCACTTCCGCAGGGGCTTGAATATCGGCAGCCGTCACGCGCCCCGGACCTTGCACATTCAAACGCAAGGTATATTTATCGCGCGGCTGTGAGGAGTGGATGCGAATAGCCACATTTTTCAAGTTCAGTAGGAAGTGGATGGTATCTTCTTTGACGCCGGGCATCGGTTCAAACTCGCTGAGCACGCCCTCGATGCGCACGCTGGTGATTGCTGCGCCCGGGATCGAGGAAAGCAGCACACGACGCAGTGCGTTGCCCAGCGTGATGCCGTAGCCGCGCTCCAACGGCTCCACTTCAAACTTGCCGTACTTCGGCTCAAGCACGATGGTACGGACTTGTGTGTCTACCAATTGTGCAACCATACAATATGCACGCCTCCTTAGCGGCTGTAGAACTCGATGATTTTTTGCATTTCGATTT
This sequence comes from Armatimonadota bacterium, assembly GCA_030550775.1. Lineage (GTDB taxonomy): Bacteria > Armatimonadota > Fimbriimonadia > Fimbriimonadales > GBS-DC > GBS-DC. The sequence continues at coordinate 2,049 of JAUQOS010000087.1, read as the reverse complement.
CGGTGCCCAAGCGGATTTCGTCGGCACGCGGTGCGTGGAGCACCTTGCCCTGCACCGTGTTCGGGTCATAGGACAGCCACGGCGGCGGGGTGTGCTCGGCAGCTCGGGCGATCGCCTCCTTGCCTAACACGGTGGAACGCTTCGACTCGTGGATGCTAATCACATCGCCCTCGCGCACTTGATACGAGGGGATGTTCACGCGCTTGCCGTTGACAGTGATGAAGCGGTGGGTTACCATTTGGCGTGCCTGCCCACGCGACACGGCGAAGCCCAGACGGTAGATGACATTATCCAGGCGCATTTCCAGCTGGCGCAGCAGCACCTCGCCCGTGACGCCACGTGCGCGCTGGGCATTTTCCACATAGCGGCGGAACTGCGCCTCGCGGATTTGGTACATCTGGCGCAGTTTCTGCTTTTCGCGCAGCTGCTCGCCATATTCGCTTAGTTTACGGTCACGCGTACGCGGTCCGTGTTGACCGGGCGGGTAGTTGCGTCGCTCTAGCGCGCACTTTTTTGTGTAGCAGCGGTCGCCCTTCAGATAGAGCTTCACGCCCGCCCGACGGCACATGCTGCATTTCGATTCCCAAACCACTGACATAGCTAAGAGCCTCCTTGATTAGACGCGACGGCGTTTAGGGGGTCGGCAGCCGTTGTGGGGCACAGGAGTCACATCGCGAATGGTTAGAATCTCCAGCCCCGCTGCTTGCAACGAGCGGATGGCAGTTTCACGCCCTGGTCCAGGACCCTTGACCAGCACATCGACTTTGCGTAAGCCGTGTTCCATTGCGGCGCGCGCTGCGCGTTCGGCTGCCAGTTGCGCCGCAAATGGGGTTCCTTTCTTGGTGCCCTTGAACCCCACGGAGCCACCGCTAGCCCACGCAATCGCGTTGCCGTTCAAATCGGTAATCGTAACAATTGTGTTGTTGAAGGTGGCATGGATATGAGCCAAGCCATGCACTATATTTTTGCGTTCCTTTTGGGGTTGTGCGCCTGCTCGTGCTTTGCGTGCCATCGTTATGCTCCTTTACTTAGCGGCTTTGCGACGGCGACCTGTGCTGACCGTCTTGCGCGGGCCTTTGCGTGTGCGGGCGTTCGTGCGGGTGCGTTGCCCGCGCACGGGCAATCCGCGACGGTGGCGTAGACCGCGATAGCAGCCGATTTCAATCAGCCGCTGGATGTTCATGCGGATTTCGCGGCGCAGGTCGCCCTCGATCACATAGTTGTTTTCGATTTCCGCACGCAGCTTGGCGACCTCCTCTTCCGTGAGGTCGCGCACGCGCTTGTTCGGGTCGATACCCGTTTTTTCCAAAATCTTGCGCGCCGAGGATAGCCCGATGCCGTAGATCACGGGCAGGGCGTATTCCACCTTACGGTCGCGCGGTAGGTCTACACCTGCGATACGCGCCATATACGCCTCCTAACCTTGTCGCTGTTTGTGTTTCGGGTTCTCGCAGATGACGCGAACCACGCCCTTGCGCCGAATGATTTTGCATTTGGCGCACATACGCTTCACTGATGCTCGGACTTTCATGGGTCTCGCCTCCGCGTGCGGCGGCGGGCGTGCCAACGCCCCCCACTCGCGAGTGCCTATTATACCTCACACTTACACAGTGAATGCAAGGGGCACCCTTGCGACGCCACGCGCTGTTGGGTACCACTCCAATTGCTACCCCTGGGAGATTCCTCGCCTCCGACTCGGAATGACAAGGGTTGGCTGTAGTTTGTCACCCCGAGCGCAGCGACTGACAAGGGTACATCGCTTGGGTTCCCTGCGCGCTTTTCGCAGTGGATTTTTCAATCCTGCCCCCCCTCCTGCAGGTTCCCCCCGCAAGCGAGGGGAACCAAAAAAATGCTGCTGCCACCCTCCTGCAGGTTCCCCCCGCAAGCGAGGGGAACCGAACTCTGAACGGTTCCCCCTACGAGTAGGGGGAACCTTACGGAGGGGGTTCGGGAAAGTCAAGCAACGACTTGGGCAGTTCGGGCAGTGCCCTGTACCCTTGTCAGAAGTGCAGCGAGGGGCCTCGACTGCGGTTTGCCACAGATTCCTCG
>JAUQOS010000086.1 GCA_030550775.1 Armatimonadota bacterium | reverse complement strand
TACGCGCCTGCCGCGAGTTAGGTATTCGTAGCGTCGCCGTCTACTCAGAAGCCGACCGCGACGCCATGCATGTGCAACTCGCTGACGAAGCCATCTGCATCGGTCCTGCCCCAAGTATTGAGAGCTACTTGAACATCCCCCACATTTTGATGGCAGCGCAAATCACGGGCGCAGAAGCCATCCATCCGGGCTATGGCTATTTGTCGGAGCGCAGCAGCTTTGCAGAGGCGTGCGCTGCGCAAGGCATCAAGTTCATCGGGCCACCGCCCGAAGCGATTGCCAAGATGGGCGACAAGTCGCTGGCGCGTCGAATTGCGCATCAAGCGGGCGCGCCTATATTGCCCGGCACTGAGCACGCCATTCAAAGCGAGGATGAAGCGGTGGCAGCCGCGCGCCAGATCGGCTTCCCATTGCTCATTAAAGCGGCGGCAGGCGGCGGCGGGCGCGGCATTCGGCGTGTAATGAGTGAAGACGATCTGTTGCCCGCCTTGAGAATCGCCCAATCGGAGGCGCAAGCCGCCTTCGGTTCCCCAGAGATCTACCTGGAAAAGTACATCCCCGAGCCACGCCACATCGAAGTCCAAGTGTTAGCCGATGAGCACGGCAAAGTGCTGCATCTGTACGAGCGTGAATGCTCGGTGCAAACCCCGCGCCACCAGAAGATGATTGAGGAAGCCCCCGCACCGAACCTCAAGCCCGAAACGCGTCGCGCGCTCGGCGAAGCCGCCGTCAAAGTCGCCCGTGCCGTCGGCTACACCAACGCGGGCACCATTGAATTCCTCGTGGACGCCGACGAGAACTTCTACTTCATCGAAATGAACACGCGCCTGCAAGTGGAACACCCCGTGACGGAGGCTGTGACGGGCATTGACATCGTGCAGTGGCAGATACGCATCGCCGCAGGCGAGCCGCTGCCGTTTGAACAAGAAGCGATCACTCTAAACGGGCACGCAATTGAGGCGCGCCTAACCGCCGAAATCCCCGAACGCGACTTTACCCCCTCCACAGGACGCATCACGGAGTGGACGCCCCCAGGCGGACCAGGCGTGCGCGTAGACAGCCACCTCTACACAGGCTACAGCGTGCCGCCCTATTACGACCCGCTGCTGGCAAAAATCATCGCCTATGCCCCCACGCGCGAGCAAGCCCGCATTCGCCTGGAACGCGCCCTCGAGGAGACGCGCATCGTCGGCGTGCATACCTGTCGCGACTTCCTGCTGCGCATCCTGCGCACTGATGAGTTTCGCGCAGGCAAGGTATCAACGCCGTTTGTATCGCGCCTACTCAGGGGCGACCTGACGGTAGGAGGTGTGCGATGAACGGCAAGCCCACCGGGCGACGCGCCGTGCGCGAATGGGCCCTCCGCGCCCTCTACCAAGTTGATTTGGGCGCGAAGCCTGTGGAAGAAGCCGTCGAGGAAGTGCTCAGCGTGGCGGGCTTGGAGCCCGAAGACGCCGACACCGTGCGCGAGCTGGTCGTAGGCACCGTGCGCCTCCAACCCACGGAGTTAGACCCTATTATCCAGCAATACGCGCGGGGCTGGACAATTGAGCGCATGGCCGTAATCGACCGCAACATTTTGCGCCTTGCTTTGTACGAATTGCGCCACCATCCCGAGCAGCCGTTCAAAGTGGTGATCAACGACGCGATTGAGCTGGCAAAAAAGTACAGCACCGCCGAATCGGGGCGGTTTGTGAACGGCATTCTGGGCGCGATTGTGCGCCAGATGTACCCCGAAGAGGCAACACCTCCTTCTGATGAGCGTTAGCACAACAGCGCCGCGCCTGCCCCGCACGCCATCGGTAGCATACAAGACGCCCAACTCCTAGCCACGCTGTTCCGCTCTGCCAATGCGCGCGTTGCCCTTGAAGCCCTTTGAATTTGGGTATACTCTAATCCTGACTATCACAGGAGGTGTTGCTCGTTGGAGCGGGTTTCCATATTCGTTGATGGCGCAAACATGTACTATGCGCAGAAGCGGTTGGGTTGGTTCATCGACTACCGCAAACTGTTGTGCTACTTCCGCACCACGCTGGGCATGAAGGTCGTGGACGCCTACTACTACACCGCGATTGACCCCCACGCAAAAGGGCGCGATGCCACCTTCCACGACTATTTGCTCCACTCGGGATATGTGCTGCGCACGCGCCCCATCAAGGGCTGTTGCGGTGAGGGACGCGATGAGTTGCCGTGGGAGCGCGTGGAACTGGCGGTGGATATCGTTCTGGACGCGCTCCTGACGCTGGATCACTACGATGTGTGCGTGATTCTTAGCGGCGACGGCAACTTCGAGCGGTTGGTAGAAGTGCTGCGGGCAAAAGGTAAAAAAGTGATGGTGTTCGCTCATCCGGAGATGACCGCGCGCGAGTTGCGCATCGTGCTTGGTCCCAACTTCCACGACCTGCGCGATATGGAACGCTACATCGCCCGCACCGACCGCGCCCCCGAACCGTGCCCCGACAAGACCATGTATGTGCCCCTCCCCACGGAGAACCCTCATGACTGAAGTACCGCCGGGCTTTCGCGCTGGCTTTGTCGCCGTCATCGGCAAGCCAAATGTGGGCAAAAGTACGCTCATCAACCACTTCGTGGGGCGCAAGGTGAGCATCGTCTCGCCGCGCCCCCAAACCACCCGCCGACGCATCTTGGGCATTCTCAACCTGCCCAACGCCCAAGTCGTGTTCGTGGACACGCCCGGTATTCACAAACCGAAATACAAACTGGGCGAACGCATGGTGGAGGAGGCAATGGGCGCACTCCCCGATGCCGACCTGATTTTGTTTGTGGTGGATGCCTCTAAAATGCCCAGCGCAGAAGATAAACAAATCGCCCAACTACTGCAAAAAGAAGCACGCGCTCCCATCGTGCTGGTGCTCAACAAAATGGATAAACTACCCCCCGAAAAAGTGAAGCCTCACACCGAAGCTTATTGGCAGCTGGTGCCCAACCACGCCGACTGGATGATGACCAACGCTGTCAAAGGGCACAACTGCGATAAACTGCTGGAGATTATCCTCAAGCACTTGCCCGAATCGCCCCCCTTCTTCCCGCAGGAACAAATCACCGACCAACCCGAGCGACTGTTCGCAGCCGATATCATCCGCGAGAAGGTGCTCCTCAACACCTATCAAGAAGTGCCCCACGGTGTAGGCGTGGTAATCGACCAGTGGGAAGAGCGCCCCAACGGCGTGCTGTATATCGCCGCCACAATCTTTGTGGAACGCGAGACGCACAAGGGCATCGTGATCGGCGAAGGAGGCAAAATGCTCAAAAAAATCGGTCAACGCGCCCGCGAGGAGCTGGAGTTCTGGCTGGGACGCAAAATCTACCTGGAACTGTGGGTGAAGGTGCGCGAAGACTGGCGTAATGACCCCCGCTTTTTCACACGCGTTCAAAGCTAAACAGCGTCGGGTATCCTATACACGGAGGGCAGAAGCAATGGCGCTTACCGATACCCGACTGTACCCAGGCATGGGGCTGACCACTACCAAAGCCCCATTTATTGAGATCGCACGCAGCCGTGGCGATCTGTACATCGAGCAGCCGTATGAGCTGTACTCAGAAGAGAATCACGAGGCATGGCGACGCCTCTACGCGCGAATGCAGGAGCGTTGGCAACGGTATGCCACCGACAAGTTCCTGGAGGGCATCTCCAAGCTGTGCTTAGACCCCGAGCGTGTGCCTCGCTTGGAAGATGTGAACCGCTTCTTGGCGCCACTTACGGGCTTCAAAGCGCGTGCCGTGTCAGGCTATGTGCCTGCGTATATCTTCTTCGATTGCCTGCGGCGGCGCGAGTTCCCCACCACCATCACCGTGCGCGACATCAACTCGCTGGATTACCTGCCCGAGCCCGACATCTTCCACGACATCGCAGGGCATGTGCCGATGCACACCGACAAACGGTTCGCCGATACGCTGGTACGCTTCGGCGAGGCAGCCCACACCGCCGCCCGAATTGTGAAAGAAATCAAAGACCCCGACCTGCAGGTACGACGGCTGATTAGCATCTTCCGCGCGCTTGCCCGCTTCTTCTGGTTCACCATCGAGTTCGGGCTAATGCGCGGCAAAAACGGCGAGATCAAGGTCTACGGCAGCGGCTTGCTCAGCTCCTACGGCGAAATCGCCCACGCGGTCGAATCGCCCGAGGTGCAACGCTACCCCATCCAACTGGAGTGGGTCATCAACCAGTACTTCGAAATCGACCACTACCAACCGCTGTTGTTCATCGTCGACTCGTTTGACCACCTGTTCGACTTAGTAGACCAGCTGGAGCGCTGGATGCTGGAGGGCAAGCTGAACAATGTTGCCCCCGGCGAGCCGAACATGAGCGAGGAAGACATTCGCAGCTTCCTCGAGGCATCAGTGGATTAGCCATGCGTGAGGTGCGCTGGGTGTTGGCTTCGCAGTCGCCGCGGCGGCAGGCACTGATGCGCCTGTTTGGGCGACCGTTCGAAGTCCACCCAGCGCACATTGAGGAGCATTTACCCGAGCATACGCGCCACCCGGCGGCGTTGGGCAAGCGTTTGGCACGCGCGAAAGCCGAAGTGGTTGCCCCACACTATGACGACGCGCTGATTATCGCCGCCGATACGCTGGTAGTGATTGACGGGCGCGTGTTGGGCAAGCCCGCAGACGCGCACGACGCCTCCGAAATGCTGCGCCTGCTGTCGGGGCGCACGCACACCGTAATCACCGCGCTGTGTTTGCTACTGCGTCAGGAGGGGCGTACCGTGTCACTGACGCTGGATGCCCCGCGTTCGCGCGTGACCTTTCGCCCTCTCAGCGAGGAATGGATTCGCTGGTACATCGCCACAGGCGAGCCGTTTGATAAAGCGGGCGCTTACGGCATCCAAGAGTACGGCGCGCTGCTGATTGAGCGTGTGCAAGGGTGCTACTTCAATGTCGTGGGGCTGCCCCTGGCGACGCTGGCGATGCGCTTGGAGCAACTGGGGCTATGGTCGCCCCGCACCGCCGCAGCGGAGCGTAAGTAGCATGGGCTGGGGCTGGGTAATTGTGCAGGTAGCGTTATTCGTCGGCTATGGCTACACGCTAGTAGCCACGCCCAGTGGCGAGTGGGGCGTTTGGCGCTGGTTAGGTGTGCCGCTACTGGGGGCGGGCGCGCTGATTGGGCTACTGGCGGTGGCGCAGCACGGCACGAAGCTAACTCCCCTGCCCGAACCGAACCCCTCGCTGGGGCTGCTGCACCGAGGCGTCTACCAGCATATCCGCCACCCGATGTATTTGGGAGTGCTGCTGATGGCGTTTGGCGGCGCACTACTAAGCCAAAAGGTATGGGGGTTAGTCTTCGCCCTTGCGCTCACAGTGTTTTTCAATCTCAAAGCGCGCGAAGAAGAACGACGCTTGGTGCGCACCTACCCCGACTACACCACCTATCAGCAGCGCACGGGGCGATTCCTGCCCCGCTGGAATAAAGATGCCTAAAACCCAGCCCAATGCCCCCAAGATCACCCAAGTTGCTACCCTATCGCCTTGGAGCCGACGCAGGTCAGCTTTGCCCACACAGGAAGGGCTTCAGCCGTTGGGGTCCCATCATTCGCACACCATGATGGTTTGCGGAATCTTTGAAGTGCTGCCTCCCCTACACGCTCCGAGAGAACATACCCACCTTCACGCAGCCGAAAGCCTCTCATCCAAAAGCAGGCGGAACATCTGTCGGCTCAACTCCGCCCCTTGTAGCCCCCTTTCTACCAACCACCAATACTCATCCACGCGGTACACTTCCGACTCACGGTACAAATGCAATGGTTGAAATACCGAGTCGGCAAACAAGCGGATGCCCAACGCCTCCGCCCGCAAACAGAAATGTCGGTCTTCACCCGGCAATAGGCAACCGCGCACTTCGGCAAAGCTTACTCCTGCCTCAATGGCGCGGCGCGAAATCAGGGTACACGCGCCTAAGCCGCTCACCCGATATACACCCGGATGGAATGCCAACGCACTTAGAAACGCCTCTACGCGACGACGCTGCTCCTCTGAGTTTAAGGATTGACCGCGCCTAACTCGGTGCAGGTTATAGAAGTCGCCTTGCCATACATTAGGGAGTGGAGGCGCACCTGGCTGCCATACCGTCCAAAACACTTGCGAAACTATGTCGCGCTGCAGGCTTATCAGGCGACGCAGAGTCTGCGGATGTAGCAGCAAATCGCTATCGACGAGAAAGGCATAGTCGTAGCCGTGTTTCAGCGCCGCTTGCAACGCACCATCCTTCAGCGCGGCTAAACGCCAGCAGAGACTTTCCGTCCACGCATGTCCGATTTCGGTACGGTGGTAGGGCTCAGTCGTAGGAATGCGCAGGCGATACACGGGCGCGTCTACCTGAGACGCGAATTCCCGAAGCATTTCGGTGGCTCGCGCATCATCGTTATTGTCAATGAAAAGAAAAGCAACTTCCAAATTAGTAGTGTCCAAGCGGTGCAGCCCTTCCAAAAAATGGCGCAAAATTGTCGGCTTTTGGCGCACTGGCGAACATATCAGCACGCGGGGGCGAGCAAGCAATTCGTGCTGCGCTTCACGATCGCGTAAAGCAACGACTATTACCCCATCCGTTGGCTCTTCAGTGGTTTCGTAGTGGATCTGATACCCGCGCGCTTGCCAATCCACTGATTGAACGATTGCCGAAGGGGCGACAATCAAAACCCAACGCGCATTGACCTGCTCCGCCCTTTCAAGAAGCAGCTCTACAGGTTGCTCTGGTTCTATAATCGTCACCACACAATCACCTCGAAAACCCGCTAACGGTACAGGTGAACCGCTCAACGGAGTTGCGGGGAGTACCCTATCATCGTCAGGATGTCGGTGAAGCACTTGGCTGTAAGGCAGGTAGTGCTGAAGATACAGTGCGACTTCGCGGTTCGCGTGTACACTCAACACACTCCGAGCTTGATAGGGCGGGAAAGGAAGGTTTTCCAACGCCAACTGAGCCAATCGCTGCCAGCGCGCTTGCATAGATGAAATTATCGGCACGAATCGGCTCAGGACAGAGCAAGTGATGGGGTTATGATTCCTCGCCGCGCTCGGAATGACGGGGCTATTCGCACAAAACCCAACTCGTCATTCCGAGCCGAAGGCGAGGAATCGCAGCAAGATCGCTACTCAGGTTATTTCACCTTCGCGCTCAAGCCTTGCGCCATCTTGATCTCAGTGCTGTGGTTCACCGTGAAGGCAACTTTGTGGGTCACGGCGTCGAACAGCGCTGCCGCGCTGGGGTGCCCGTTGCCGCTGCCTTTCACGCCACCAAACGGTAGGTGCACCTCTGCGCCGATGCTTGGCAAGTTCACATAACCCACGCCGAACTCGCAGTTATCGCGGATGTAGCGCCACTTGCGGTAGTCTTCTGTGATTACCGCCATTGCCAGCCCGTACTTGGTGTCATTGTACACATAGATTGCCTCGTCGATGTCGCTGACGGGGATGATAGCCACGTGCGGGCTGAAGGCTTCCTCTTTGAGCGCGAAGCTGTCGGAGCGATGGCGCATGCGGTACACAAACGGCGCCACAAAGTAGCCGTACTGCAGGTCGCCCTCGTCCAACCGCCCACCTGAGAGCAGCACTTCCGCACCCTCCTCGATGGCTTTCTGGTTGTGATAGAAGTACTTCTGCAGCCCTTGCTCGTTGATGAGGGGTCCCATGAAGGTGTCTTCGTGCAGTCCGTTGCCGATTTTGAGCTGCTTGGCAATCTCTACAAACCGCTCGGTGAACTCAGGCTCAATCTTTTCGTGCACGATAATGCGGTTGGACGATACGCAGCGTTGCCCGCTGGTCTTGAATGCCGACAGGATGGCGGCGTGCACTGCGATGTCCATATTCGCATCATCCAGCACGATTACGGCGTTTTTACCGCCCATCTCCACTGCGGCGAACTTATGCTGCTTCGCGCACTCTTCAATGATGTAGCGTCCGACCGCATACGAGCCTGTGAACACCACCACGTCAACTTCGGGGTGATGAATCAGGGGGTCGCCTGCATCCTCGCCAGGACCGTGCACTACATTGAACACTCCGGGCGGGAAGCCTGCTTCCACGAACAGTTCCGCCAGCGCGTGTCCGCAGATGGGAGTGTCTTCTGAGGGTTTGAATACGACGGTGTTGCCCTCCAGCAGGCTGGGCAGAATCGTCCATAGCGGGATGGCGATGGGGAAGTTCCAAGGGGTGATGCACGCCACAACGCCTTTAGGCTTGCGCAGGATGTAGGAGTCTTTCTCGGCGATTTCGCTGTCGATAATTTCGCCGTGGGGCATCCGTGCCATGCCTGCGACATATTGCGCCATATGCAGGGCCTCCACCACATCGGCGCGCCCCTCGTTGATGGGTTTGCCACACTCGCGCGTCACCAATTCCGAGAGCGCGTTCAAGTCGCGTTTGATCAGTTGGGCGAGGTTGTCAATCAGCTCACCGCGCTTAATACGCGACATCCGGCGCCACATCGGATACGCCTCGCGGGCAGCGCGCACCGCAGCATCCACATCACTGGCGCCCGAGTGGGGGGCAGTTCCGATAATCTCGCGGGTGTCGGCAGGGTTGAAACTCTCAAATCGCTTGCCCGAGGCGGACTCATACCACTGTCCGCGAATCAAGTTCATCGCTTGTACGGGTTTCATAAGCTCCCTCCTCGCTTCAGTTGCTTGGCAAATATGCCCACGCTACACTGTTAGACTCCGCGTTGAGCCTCCGAGATTTTACCTGATAGCGCGCTGATTGCGGGCCATATCGCGTATCTGCTGGAGGTTGATAATCTCGGCAACCTCAAAGCGCGGGGGGACGGCTCCTTCCACAGGGCGCAGGCGCAAAATGGCAGGAAAATAACCCATTCGTCCGTGCAGTTCCGCCAGCAAAATCGCGGCGATCACATTCATGCTGGGCAGATTGATAAGTATGGGAGTGGTTTGCCATTCAGTTGCGCTCAGCCCTACGTGATCCAGCAGTTCCAGCACCTGCGGATGGAAAGGTCGCGTGGGATCAAACTGCACAGGCAACTCAAGGACACGTTCAACACGCTGCCCCGCGATCGCCTCAATTTGGGCTTTTTGCGCGTCGGTAATCGGGTGAGCGAAGTTGAGTAAGATCATGAGGTCACCTCGGCATCCAGTAGTGATTTGAGTTGTTCAATAATCCGCCCCAGCTTGTCGCGAAGGGTTGCTGCAGGGATAGGACTCTCACGAAATCCGCAGTGAGCGATGTCGTTGCGGTAGTCTGTGAGCTCATCCCAGAGTTTGGCGATGCGATCGGCGTTGTGTGAAGAATCACCCGCTCGAGTGCTCATTGCCGCTTGGTGCAGGTCCCTTTCAACGCTTTCTCGAGTGTTTCTGTCGGCTCTTGCATCCCACTTGCCTTGGCGGCGCAGTTCATAGTTCACTAGCCACTCTCGTGCCAGGGTATATGCCTGCACTAAGTGTTCGTGTGTGGCGTACCATTCAATTACCTTCAGCTGCGTATGCAGATCGTCCTGAGCAAATGGCGCATACTGCTGCTCGAGTTGACTAAACAGAGGTACCAAGGGAGGTAGCCACGCGCGTATCTCGTCCGTCAGAGTCGGTTGGTTCAACCGTTTCTGCAACGCTTGCACCGAATGAGCGAGTTGCGAAGCCCGACTGAGCAGCAAGTTCTGGGAAACCTCGTGAACCCAGCGCGCGAGGGACTTCAGCTGTTTGGGCGGGTTAGGAGCACTACTACGGAATGCTTGGTTCTGCACGCTTTCCATCAAACCCGCCAACTCACGTCCATCGCCTGTTGACATAAAGATTTTCGCCGCGGTGAGCCAATCCAGCAGACCGACAAACGGGGTTAGGTCGAACACGGGTGCAACTTCCTGTTCGTCTTTTGCTTCATATGCTCCGTAAACAACACGCTCGACCTTCACTCCTTTCACTTGGCGCAAGTAGGCGACTGCCAGCAAGCTCATGATGGGCAACGAACGAAATCCGTGAGTCACATCAAAGATAATCGTATCCCCCGGCGACATCGTGCCTTCAATTGCCTCGAAAATTTGCCACAACTCCTTTTCGCTTTTGCCATCTGGAATGTGCACCTCGTGAATCGATACAGTGGGCAGCCGTTGCTCAAGTTCTTCGCGACAG
>JAUQOS010000085.1 GCA_030550775.1 Armatimonadota bacterium | reverse complement strand
AGCGCACCGTAAGCGTCGCGGTGCGCTGCCCGCCAGGCGAGCGAACCGTAATCACCGCCGTCACGACTCCTCGGCCACGCACTGTGTCAATACGAAACTGTACCGTGCGCGCGCCAGCTGGTACGAACACTGAATTGGGCGCGTATACTCGCTGGGGTCGGTTGTGGCTCACTCGAAGCCACAATCCTTGCGCGGGCGCGCTGGCGTTCAGCGTTACGGTCGCAACCGCGCTTTGACCACCTGCGACTGAGGGTGGTGCGATCTCTAACGATGCAGGGGCGGGTGGGTTGATTATGAGAGTTGCTGTGCCGCGCGTGCTGTTCAGCGTCGCACTGAGCAGTGCGCGGACAGTTGATGCCACAGGCACAGTGTTCACTGACACGCTCACACGCGCTTGCCCCGCAGGCACTACCACGCTGGAAGGCACCGTCGCTAAGGCGGTGTTGCTGCTAAGCTGAATGGGGAGCCCCCCTGCAGGCGCAGGGCGATTTAACTCCACCACCAGCGTCGCCGATTGACCGCCCGTCACTGCCACTGGGCTAACGCGCAACGCTTGGATGCGATAGGGCGAGATGAGCGTTAGGCTCGCCGTGCGCGAGGTGGCCCCCAGCGTCGCCGTAATTTGCACACTACCTGCGCCGCTTGCGGCGGTTTGAACAGTGAAGCTAGCCTGCATTTGCCCCTGCGGGATGGTTATCGTGGGTGGGCACGCCGCAAGTTGCGGATTGCTACTTTGCAGCTGCACGACCACGCCTCCTGCGCCGGCAGGGCGCGTGAGCGATACCGTTGCCTGCACAGGGTTGCCCGCTTGAACAACGCTTGCGCTCAGGCTAAACTGGGCTAACTGTGGTGTATTTTCAAATTGTAAGGCGGCTGCCAGCGCGCGGTGCACATTCAACCGCCCCTTGCCCGCGCCAATACCACCCCACAACGGCTGGTATGGGTCGGTTTGGCTTTCCAGAATCGCGCGCAGCTGCTGGTTGTCGAGACTAGGCGCAGCAGACCAAATCAACGCTGCTGCACCTGCCACGTGTGGCGCTGCCATCGAAGTACCACTGTAGACAGCATAACCGCCCGGTATCGTCGAGCGAATAGCAAACCCTGGCGCAGCGATATCAACCCACGCCCCATGCTGCGAGAAATCTGTCAGTTGATCGTTGGGATCAGTGGCAGCGACAGCAATCACGTTCTCGTAAAACGCGGGGTAAAACGGCTGGGTACTGCCTTCGTTGCCCGCTGCGGCAACCACAATCCGCCCCCGATTCCATGCATAGTTCACGGCATCGGCTAACACCTGCGCCCCGACAGATGCGCCTAAACTTAGGCTAAGTACATCTGCACCGTTGTCCACTGCCCAAGTGATGCCGCGCGCCACATCCGCGAAGGTGCCCACGCCGTGATCGTTCAACACCTTGACGGGCATAACCTGCACATACCGATGGGCATCGGCAACATTGGGGTTCCACGCGGCAACGCCGGCAATCCCAACGCCGTTGCCGATATGTGCAGCGGCGATGCCCGCACAGTGTGTGCCGTGCCCGTTGCCATCGTTGACAAATGGGTTGTTGAGGATTGCGTTGTAGCCGTAAATGGTGCCGTTATTGTGACGGCGCAGTTTTTGGGTCAAGTCAGGATGGTTGATGTCCACGCCTGTGTCAATGATGGCAATATAAACTGTGCGTTGGGGTTGCCAAAGCGCCCATGCCTGGAGCGCGCCGATTTTGAGCAGGTTCCACTGCTGTCCAAACAAGGGGTCGTTGGGCATAGGGCTATTGCAAGTGAACGCCAAGTAGTTGCGTTCCACATAGCGCACGCCTGGCAGCGCTCGCAAAATCTCGCCTACATCCTCAGGATTTAGCCCTGCGTCTAGCCGCAGCACTGCTGCTCCCTCTAGCGAGGAGCTTAGGTTGTACAGATAGCCGAACTGACGCATCAACGCTCGCGAGAACACCACGCGCGGATTACTTGTATCTAAGCCCACAATCCATTCGTTCGCCACATAATACGCGCCTTGCCGCTCATCATAGGCAACAGGGGCGTGGAAGCTCACTTGCCCCCACGCGCTCAGCCATAGACACAAACCTAAAAGCCCTATCCAGCGTCGCATGCAAAGCCTCCCCAAGCCGTTGTTCCCCAACGGCGCCACCTCGAAGGCGGCACTCTTGCGGGGTTTTCGCACACTCAGGTAAACTCTGCAGGCGATGGTGGCACTGATTGCTAAAAAACGCGATGGCGGCGAGCACACACGCGCCGAAATCGAACAGCTGGTGATGGGCTATGTGCGCGGCGATGTGCCCGATTATCAAATGGCAGCATGGCTGATGGCGGCTTACCTCAACGGGCTGACCGATACCGAAACGCTTGCCCTCACCGAAGTGATGGCCGCTTCGGGCGAGCAAGTGGATTTGTCAGCAATTGATGCCCCCACTTTAGACAAGCACTCCACAGGTGGTGTGGGCGATAAGACAAGCCTGGTGCTGGTACCGCTACTGGCAGCGGGTGGCATTGCCATCGCCAAGATGTCAGGGCGCGGACTGGGCTTCACAGGGGGCACGGTTGATAAGTTGGAAAGCATTCCCGGCTATCGCACGGAGCTAACGGCGCAGGAGATGATTGCCCAAGTGCGGCGCATCGGCTGTTGCTTGGCGGGGCAATCGGCCAGCCTTGCACCTGCCGACAAACTTCTGTATGCTTTGCGCGACGCCACCGCCACCGTAGAGAGCATTCCGCTGATCGCTGCCAGCATCATGAGCAAAAAGCTGGCAGGCGGCGCACGCCACATTTTGCTGGATGTGAAGGTGGGGGCGGGGGCATTTATGACCACACACGAGCGTGCCCAGCAGCTGGCGCAAACGCTGGTGCGCATCGGCACGGGCGCGGGCAGACGCACGCACGCAGTGCTGACCGACATGAGCCAACCACTGGGCTACACCGTAGGCAACGCGATTGAAGTGCGCGAAGCGATTGAAACCTTGCGCCCCGATGGGCACGCCCATCCGCGTTTCCGGGAGCTAATCCTGCATTTGGCAGGGCAAGCGTTCGCCATGTGCGGTGTGGAGCCAAGCCACGACGCGGGGCGAGCGCGCGCCAATACGCTGCTCCAATCGGGGGCAGCGCTAGAAAAGTTCCGCCAAATGGTGGAGGCGCAAGGGGGCGAGCCGCGCGTGGTGGATGAGCCTAGCCTGCTGCCCCACGCGCCGCTGGTTGCCGAGCTGCCCGCGCCTACCACAGGCTATGTGGCAGAAGTCCACCCGCGAGCGGTGGCGCACGCTTGCTTGGTCATGGGTGCAGGTAGGCAAAAGAAAGAAGACACGATTGACCACGCAGTGGGCGTCGAGGTGCTCAAATCAGTGGGCGATTCGGTTCAAGCGGGCGAGCCGCTGTTGCGCGTACACGCCCGCACAGAGACGCAGCTACAACAGGCACAGGCGATTTTGGAGACCGCTGTGCGCATTGTGCCCGAGCCTGTGGCGCCCGTGCCTGTGATTTTAGAGGCTTAGGACTTGGGGGGCTGCGAGGCGCGCAGTAGTCGGTCGCGCACGGCACGCGCCAGCCCCTCCTCCGGAGGCAAAGGGCACACAATCGCGTGCGTGGGGGCTTGCTCTAGAGCGCGCAATCCCAAAAACAGACGCTGCGCCAGCGTTTCCCAATCGCCCCACGCGCCCCACTCGAACACTTGCAGGCGCGGCGACTGGGGCACGCGCCAACCCTTCGGGCGCATCGCGCCCACAAAACCATACTGGCTCAGCGCGTCCACAAGCGTGCCGTAGAATGCCTCTGGCGTGGGGGCACACAATAACACGCGCGCCGATGGCGCATAGTGGCGGGCACTCAGCCCTGGGGCAGGCAACGCCTCGCCCTCCGCAATCGGCTGACCCAAGCTGCGCAGCGTACCAATCACGGCTTCAATCGCCTCTTTGGGCACGCCGCCCGGACGCAACAAGGTGGGCGGTTGCGTGGTCATGTCCAAAATCGTCGACTCCACGCCCATCGGCGTCTGCCCCGCGTCCAACACCGCCTCAATCTCACCGTTGAGGTCATCCAACACATGGTCGGCGGTGGTGGGGCTGGGGCGTCCGAACTTGTTCGCGCTGGGGGCAGCAATCGGCGTTTGGCTATAACGAATGAGCGCGCGCGCCACTGGATGCAACGGTATCCGAATCGCCACTGTATCGCGCCCCGCCGTTACGATATCCGAAATCATCTCGCGCTTAGGCAGTACCAGCGTGAGCGGTCCAGGCATAAATGCCCGAATCAGCGGCTCCACCAGTGCCCGCTCCGCGTGCGTATAGCGAAAAATCCCCTCAGGTGTATCCACATGCACAATCAGCGGGTCCCACGCAGGGCGCCCTTTGACAAGGAAGATGCGCCGCACGGCTTCGGGGTTGAGCGCGTCTGCGCCCAAGCCGTAAACTGTCTCGGTTGGAAACGCCACCAATCCGCCCGCGCGGATAATCGCCGCTGCCTGCTGAATCAGCTGTTTATCTTGTGCCTCATCCCCCGTCAAAATCAGCCGCTGCGTCAACATGGCAATTTCACGAGCGTTCGCGTGTGATTTTGACGCCCGCCAGCTCTGTGATGGTTCCCGTGGGGGGCAACCGCTTGGCGATAAACAGCTCTACGCGCTGGATAGGCGGAAACTGCTCCAGAATTGCGGTGCAGATTCGCTCGGCTAAGGTTTCCAACAGGCGCACCTGCTGTGTGGTACCAATCTGGATTACGAGGCGCGCAAGGTCGCCATAGCTGACCGTGTGGCGCAGGTCGTCGGTGCGCCCCGCCTCGCGCAAATCTAAATACGCCGTCAAATCCACGCGATATCGGTGCCCAATCACCTGCTCAGCATCGGGCACACCGTGATAGGCGTAAAACTCAATGCCTTGCACGATAATCTGGTCTGTCGGTATGGTCATAGAGCAGTGTCATATTATAGCCCAAGCGGCTACCTATCGGCTTTGAGCAAGTGCGATTGAGCCCCCTCGCTCCGCTCGGGGTGACATTATGTTTTCGCGAGCAAAAGTTTTGTCATTCCGAGCCGCAGGCAAGGCATCTCAGCAGAGACAAAGTCCACAGCATGCGCGTTGTCAGGCAATCCTGAGCGCAGCACGAGGTATCTTTCAGACAAGCGGATGAGCGAGCGGTTATGGCTTTTGCTGTTGACGCTCCTGCCCGATGTAGGGCGTAAAACGCTGCGCCATGTACTTACACGCCAGCAGGTGCGTCGGGAGACACCTGAGGAGGTGGTGCATCTGCCTGCTGAGGCACTTCGTACCGAATATGGGTTGCCCGAACGCGCCATTCGCGCCCTACAAACCGAGTTAGAGGCGCGAATCGCTGCTGCCGCCCAGCTGGATGGGCACCTAACGCGTTGCGGCGTGCGCTGGCTAAGCTTTTTGGACGCAGCGTACCCTGCTGCGCTGGACGAAATGCCCGAACCGCCCGCGGTGCTGTTCGCCTACGGCAACTACGCGCTTCTACAGGAGCCTTGTTTCGCGCTGCTGGCATCGCATACGGTGTCAGCGCAAGGGCTACAGGAGTTAGAGACGATCGCCGAGGGGTTGCTGGGGCAGGGGTTTGTGCCGTTGGTCAGCACCACGCAGCCGGCTTATCAACGCAGTTTGCTGTGCGCTGCCCGACGCAATGCCCCGTATGTGCTGGTATTGGATCGGGGGCTGCTCCGCGCATTCGGCGACGATTTGCGTAAGGAACCACTGCGCCAAGCCCGCATTTGGAATGCCGAATTTGCTCCCGAGCGTGCCCTCGCGCTGAGCCCCTTCCGCCCGCGCGATGGGTGGGTTGCCTCTAACAGCAGATATCGCGATACGCTAATCGCCTACCTTGCCAGCGCGGTAATCGTGGTAGAGGCACGCCCCAACGGGTTCATTGTGCAACTGGCGCAGCAGTTGCTAACGCACGGGCGGCGGGTATATGTGCTCACCACGCGCCTTGCCGAGCTGCCGGGCAACCAACAAGTGCTGGAGGCAGGCGCCACACCGTTTGGAACGCCCTAACGCCCGCTCACAGGCTCCGAGCCAGTCAATCCCTCGAACGACTCGCCCGCATGCGGGTGGGTCATTTCCTCTATGGAAGGTCCCCAGGTACCTTGGGCAAACGGTATCGGCTCACCGCCCAACGGGAAATCTTTGCGTAAGGGGTGCCCCACCCAATCGTCGGGCATCAGGATGCGCTTGAGGTTCGGATGCCCCGCGAACGGAATGCCGAACATATCGTACACCTCCCGTTCGGGGTAGTTTGCGCCTTCCCAGATGCCCGTGACGGAGGGCACCGACTCCCCGTCGTTCACGCGCACCTTGAGGAAAATCCGCCGAAAATGCACAGGCGAGTAAAGGTTGTACACCACCTCAAAGCGCTTGGGCTTTTCCCCCTTCTCCCAATAAGGCAGCCAGTCGATGGCGGTAATGTCGCTGATATAAAGATAGCCTAAGTCGGGGTCATCGCGCAGCAGGCGACACACTTCCACCAGCCGTTCAGGCTTGATAAACAGCCAAGTGTCGCCCCGAAACTCGTAAACCTCCTCAATTGCGTCGGGATATCGCTCCGCGATTTTCTGATATTCAATGCGCTCGCTCATCGTGGGTCTCCTGTGAGGGCGGGGGCTGGTTCAGGCGCAGGTTCCAGCGCGGGCTGAGCCGCAGGGCGCAGCCGCCGAGGCTCCACAGGGTCTTCCCACTCCAACGCGCCCTTGCGCCATTCGTATAAAAAGCTCACCAACAGCAGCAGCGTGAACGCGCCTGCCACGCCCAACGCAAACGCGCGCACATCGTCGGGCATATCGCGCAACGCCACCAAAAACGGATACAAAAAGGCAATTTCCACATCAAAGATGATAAACAGCATCGCGGTCAGATAGAAGTGGATAGGAAATCGCTCGCGCGCGCTGCCTACGGGCGTGATACCGCACTCATAGGGCGATTCTTTGGCAGGCGTGGGACGCTTAGGACCCAGCAACCACGAGCCGCCCACCATTACCGCGGCAATAATCGCCGCGATAACAAACAGTATCAGCAACGGCAGGTAATCGCTTGGCATGCCGTTCTGATTATACCCATTGACAGTTGGTTCGGCACCACTTGAGCAAGCTCACTGCCTTCGCAGGGTACAATCTGGCTATGCCCAAAGCGAAGGTATACATCACGCTCAAGCCCGGCTTGCTGGATGCTCAAGGGCGCGTGTTGGAAGATGCCCTCCATCAACTGGGCTTTGAGCGCGTGCAACAAGTGCGCGTCGGCAAATACTTGGAGATAGATCTTGCGCCCAACGGCGACCCGCGCGAACAAGTTGAAGCTATGTGCCAAAAGCTGCTGGCAAACCCCGTGATCGAGCAATACCGCTACGAGGTTGAGGAATGAAAGCGGGCGTAATCGTCTTTCCCGGCTCGAACTGCGATCGTGATGCATATTACGCGCTGCGCGATGTGTTAGGCTACGAGGCAGAGTACCTCTGGCACGCCGACGCGCGCGACCTAAGCGACTACGGGCTGGTGATTGTGCCCGGCGGCTTTTCTTACGGCGATTACCTGCGTCCGGGCGCGATTGCCCGCTTCGCACGGATTATGGACAGCCTGCGCGAGTATGCCGCGCGGGGAGGATTGGTGCTGGGAATCTGCAACGGTTTCCAGATTCTGTGTGAAGCGGGGCTATTGCCTGGCGCGCTGACGCGCAACATCACGCTCAAGTTTCGCTGTATGCCTGTGTATGTGCGCGTGGAGAACGCCGATACGCCCTTCACGCGCCGCTATCGGCAGGGCGAGGTGCTGCAGTTGCCGATTGCGCACGGCGACGGACGCTATGTGTGCGATGAGGTAACTCTCGCACAGCTGCGCGCCAATGGGCAAATCATCTTGCGCTATTGTAGCCCCACAGGCGAGCTAAGCGAGGCTTGGAACCCTAACGGTTCGATGGATTTTATCGCAGGCGTGGCGAATGCGCAGTTTAATGTGCTGGGCATGATGCCCCACCCCGAGCGCGCGTGCGAACTGCTGCTGGGCAGTGAGGACGGCAAACGCTTGTTAGCTGTAGCCCCTTGACATCATCCAACCCGATGAGGTAAACTATCGCCCGCCATACCGCAGACAGCAGGCGTCCCCAATAGGGGCATAATCCGCGCAGCGGCTCGCCTGCCGAGGGACGGCACACAGTTGGTTTCGGCAACCGAGCGACGCGAGGGCGTATGCCCTGGCGCGGATGTGTGCGAGCCTGCTGCGGCATGGCTCGCGTTTGGTTTTTTAACAGGAGGTGCAATGCCAGATGGCAGCAACCGAACCGATGCACAACGCGCCCGCAAAGCCGTGGCAACCACGCGCGGGTGGCAACAAAAAGCAACAGGTCAGCCAGATTCGTCAGTGGCTGAGTGAGGCGAAAGCGCAAATCCTCATCGACTATCGTGGGCTGACCGTGCGCGAAATCACCGACTTGCGCAAACAGCTGCGCGAGGTCGGCGCGGAGCTGCATGTGGTCAAAAACACGCTCTACCGCGTGGCGCGCGACAACCAACTACCCGAAGGGCTGGAGCAATATCTGCATGGCATGACCGCCATCGCCTTTGTCAAGGGCGATGAGACCGCCGCAGCCAAAGCTGTAAGCGAGTACATCAAACAAGCGCGCAAGTCGGAAGTGAAAGCGCTGGTGCTGGGCGAGCGCGTCTACCCCGCCGATATGGTGGAAACCCTCGCCAAACTCCCGCCGCGCGAGGTGATGCTGGCGCAATTTTTCGGCGCGTTGCAATCACCGCTCTCTGGCTTGGTGGGCACGCTCTCCGAAATCCTCGGGCAATTTGTGCGCACCCTCCAAGCGATTGCCGACAAAAAAGCTGAAACCCAATCCTAACCGAAGGAGGCGATCCCTATGCCGAAACTGACTGCAGAGGAACTGATTCAGGCGATTGATGAAATGACCGTGCTGGAGCTGAGCCAGCTGGTCAAAGCGCTTCAAGAGAAGTACGGCGTGTCGGCAGCGGCGCCTGTTGTAGCCGCAGTGCCCGGCGCGGTGGCAGGGGCAGCTGCCCCCGCAGAAGCCGCGCCCGCCGCTGAAGAAAAGACCTCGTTTGATGTCATTCTCGCCGCCGCAGGTGACAACAAACTGCAAGTCATCCGCGTGGTGCGCGAGATCACCCAACTCGGGCTGAAAGAAGCCAAAGACCTCGTGGAGGGCGCCCCGCAAAAAGTCAAAGAGGGCGTCAGCAAAGAAGAAGCCGAGGAAATCAAAAAGAAACTGGAAGAAGTGGGCGCGAAGGTCGAAATCAAATAAGCACACCCCTGCGCGCCCAACTTTCGAACCATCGGCGAGGAAGAGTCTTGGGCAAACCCAAGCCAAGACCTCCTCGCCGTACTTATATTCAACGCGGCTATGGCGGGCTTGCGCGCCGCGCCTAGAACGATAAAGCGCTTTCACACCAATTAGTCCTTCCGGGTGAGACGCCCAAATCTTGTCATTCCGAGCCGCAGGCAAAGAATCTCAGATGAGGCACAGTTGAGACCCCTCGCTGCACTCGGGGTGACAAATCAGGGTATTGTCGAGCCCTCTCGCTGCGCTCGGGGGGCGAGAGCTTTTTTCGCGGCAGTAAGCTTGTCATTCCGCGCGAAGCGAGGAATCTCAGACTGAACCGCGCCGTGACCCTTCACTGCGCTCCTCCGTGGCTACGCGCGGAGTGCACCGATTGGTAAGCAATACCTCTACCCCACCCTCGTCAGGGTCGTGTCCCCGCAAACTTTTCAGATTTTGCCTAAAGTTTTGCCAGTTTCGAGCAAAGACACGCGCTTTGGCGCGAAGGTCGCTGCCCCGTCGTATGCGCTCCTGCGGCACAGTCATCTTCGAACGCCTATTCAGTGGAACCACCTGTCCGCTTTAGGGCGGTTCTTGAGTCTTTTTTGAATGGAGAGCGGCAAGGGCGGCTTGCCGTTTGGCAGACAGAAGCGACGCTAGGAGGGTTGCAGAAGGTCGTCCTTCTGGGCGTGTATTACGGAGGTCGTTTGAGCATGAAAGGCTTGACAAAGTTCGCTGCGCTCGGTACAGCGATTGCGCTGCTTGCTGCAGGTGCCATCGCACAACCGCCAGGGCTAGCGGGACTGGTTTGGCTGGATGACAACCTTGAGTTTGACTTAAACGCGGGCAACTTGGTGACTTCAGGCGCGCTTACCACAA
>JAUQOS010000084.1 GCA_030550775.1 Armatimonadota bacterium | reverse complement strand
GGTTCCCCCTACACAGTAGGGGGAACCTGACGGAGGGGGTTCTGGAACAATCGGGCAACGGCTTGGGCAGTGGAGGCTGAGCCCTGTGCCCTTGTTCGCGCGGATTCCCCCGAAGACGAGCCGACAGCAGCCGAATGACTGCGCCCAGCGGGTATGAAATTCGGCACGGAGGCACCGAAGATGCGCGTTGGTGTGATTTCGGATACGCACGACCACCTAAGCTACCTGCGTCGTGCAGTGGATGTGCTGAACGACCTGCAAGTGGAGTTAGTGTTGCATGCGGGCGACTATGTGGCGCCGTTTGTAGTGAACGAGCTGGCGCGCCTGCGCTGCCCTGTGCGGGGTATCTTCGGCAACAACGACGGTGAGCGGCTCGGCTTGATGCGACGCCTCAGCGAAATTGGGCAAGTGCAGGTGCAACCGCTCTTTTTGGAGTTGGCAGGCGTGCGCTTGGCGATGGTGCACGAGCCAGAGCCGGTTGAGGCATTCGCCCGCAGCGGGCTGTACGACTTGGTGATCTACGGGCACACGCACCAACAGGAGTTGCGCACTGTGGGTGAGTGCGTTATTCTCAATCCAGGCGAAGTATGTGGTTGGCTAACCGACCAGCCCACCTGCGCGGTGATTACGCTGCCCGAGCGACAGGTGGAGATTGTGTCGCTGCGCTAAGCCGACTCGCGCTTGACCAAGCGGGCGGGCACGATTTGTCGCTTGGGGGCATCGGGTGTGCGCCCCTCAATTAGCGCAATAAGGGTTTCTGTGGCCCTGCCTGCCAGCGTCGGAATGTCCACTGCGATGGAAGTAAGGCTCGGCTCCACATAGCGGCACAGCGGGCTGTCGTTGAAGCCGATGAAGGCGATCTCTTCAGGAATGTGCAGCCCGTATCGCTTTGCTTCGCGCATCGCACCAGCAGCAATCACATCGTCCAAGCCGATGACCGCATCGGGCGGCGGGCTTTGACTGAGCAACTCGGTCATCGCGCCAGCGGCGCTGCGCTCGCTGAACTCGGCAAACACCACCAGGCGCGGGTCATATGGAATGCCGCATGCCTCCAGCGCGCTTTTGTAGCCCTGCAAGCGGTCGCGCGTGACGGTTAGCCCCGCTGGACCGCCGATATAGGCAATCCGCCGTCGCCCCGTGCGGATAAGATATTCTGTTGCCATATATGCAGCACCGATGTTGTCGTTATCCACCGAGTAGATGGCATCTTCGGGTTCATAGCGTCCGATTAGCACAAACGGAAAGCCCTCGCTGCTGAGCCGCTCGATGCGGCGGTCGCGCGTTTCCGACTCCACCAAAATCAAGCCGTCCACGCGGCGGGTGCGCAGCAACTCTTCATAGATGGCGCGTTGCGAACGCGCAGTGCGCGCGGTGTCCACGCAGAGATGGTAGTCGTGTTTGCTGGCGTGGTCAATAATCGCCGCGATAAGCGCGCTGAAGAAGGGGTCGCCTGCCAGCGCTTCGGGTGAGCGGTGCACCACCAAGCCCAACAGGTGCGTGCGTTGCGAGCGCAACGATTGGGCGCGCGCATCGGGCACATAACCAAGCTCCTGCACTACCGCCAGCACGCGCCGACGCATCTCTTCGTTCACCTGCGGATTGCCCTTGAGCACGCGCGAGACGGTCGCCTGCGACACGCCCGCCAGTTTCGCAATCTCCGACTGTTTCAACTCTGCCACGGTCGCTCCCTCAGAATACGATTTCTATTATAGCCCAAAATCGGGTTGGCATGTGCAACTCCTACAGAAAACGGCTCGGTGTTTTTGCCCGCCATTAAGGCGTGGGGTTCTGCGTGTCTCGTGGCAGCAATCGCAGCGTGCTCAGGAGCAAGCCGCTGCTTGCGAGTGCGCCCACATAGCCCGCAAGGGCTGCCCCCGCAATGCCCGCCGCAGCAGGTCCCAACACGTAGCCCAGCGAGAAGCAGGCGTGCAGCATCGCCAAGCTCACACCTCGTCGGTGTTCAGGCGCGTCTTCAAACGCCAGCAGGTGCACTGCAGGAAAGGTCAGCCCGAAGCCAACGCCGTAGAGCGCAGCGACCAGCCAAGTGCCTATAGGGATAGGGGCGAGGCTTAGCCCCAGTGCGCCGAGCGCAAGCAGTCCCACACCCAGCTGCGCCCGGCGCCGCGCGCCGCCCAACTGCCCCGTGCGACGCACGGCAACCATCAGCGCGATTGCCATCAGCGACAACAGTCCAAACAGTCGCCCGCGATAGGCGGCGTCGTAGCCCGCCTGCTGCAGCAGCACAGGCAAGGCGAAAGTCAACACGCCCATCGCAAAGGTCATGCCCAGTGTGAGCAGGAACGCGGCACGCAGAGTAGGCACGCGCCACACCTCCAGTGGGTGCTTGCGCGGTGGGGTATGCCCTGAGCGGAGGGGTTCTGGAACCAACCACGCTGCGAGTCCTGCTATGCCCATTAGCGTCGCTACGCCCCAAAACAGGGTAGGCTCGCCGTAATCGCGAGTGATGACGCCTCCCAGCGGCGGTGCCACCAGCGCGACGACGCCAATCAGTGCCCCTGCGCCGCCCATCGCTCGTGTGCGGTTTGCCACACCATATTCGCCCACCAGCGCGAACAGCGCAGGCACAAACACCGCGCCCGTTGCCCCATGCAGCGCGCGCCATAGCATCAGCGTCTCAGGGGTGGTGGCAAAGGGGTACAGCGCAATCAGCAAGCCCGCTGCCCATAGGCTAATCGCCATCGGCAAGCGACGCCCGAACCGATCGAGCAGCACGCCCGAATAGAGGTTCGCCAGCAAGTTCGCCAGCGAGTAGAGGCTTAAGGTCAGCCCCGCTTGCGCGTCGGATGCCCCTAACACGCGCTTGGCATATGGTGCCAATACAGGCACAATCGCGAAGGTGTCTAAAAAGGCTACCAGCGCAATCCAGCCCAGTGCCAGCCAAGCCCCAAGCCCAGCCGCCTGCCGCGGCTCCATCTGGATCTGCATTCGCTGATAAGGATACCCCCACTAAGAGGCTGTTCAAGAAACCGTGGCGCGACTTTATAGGCAACCCATCGTGCGCTTTTGAGCAGACGGCTCAAGCCGTTCCTGTGCACGCGAAGCCACCCGCGTCGGTTTGTGTTCGTCGGCGAAGATGCCGACGCTACGCTTAGCCCTCGCAGACAGGCTTTGCTTGCGCGGAGGAGGCTTCAGCCACCGATTTCTAAAACAACTCAAGCCTCTACCTGTTTGTTTTAAGCACGCGAGATTTCTCGCTCCGCTCGGAATGATATAGCTATCTTTGCAAAAGTGAACTTGTCATTCCGATTTGAAGGCAAGGAATCTTACACAAGTGGCAACTTGGGTTAGGACAGTTTCTAAAGGGTCAAACTTGCTGCCCGATAAAGGTATAGCAGAAGGCACAGCCGTACAGCCCCGACTCACGCACCTGTTGAGGCGTGGTGCCGCAGAAGGGGCAAGAGTTATGGGCGTTGCGGGCGGGTTTGAGTTGGCGTAGCCATTGGATCACGGGTTTGCCCAGCGTGCGACGTGCCCAGTCTTGAGCACATTCAGGGCAGAGGTGCAGGCGGTTTAGCCCCGCCTGCACACGGTAGGTTGCCATGCGCTCGCAGTAGGCGCATCTCATCGCACGCCCACGCGGATCTTCACGCCATCCTCGCGCACACGCTGGCGGAACTCACGGATAATCTGCTGCGTGATTTCGCCCGGCTTGCCATTGGCAATCGGGCGGTGGTCTAACTCCACCATCGGAATAATCTCCGCTGCCGTGCCCGTGAGGAATGCCTCATCTGCCGTGTACACATCGTGCAGCGTGAGCCAGTCTTCCACCACAGGAATGCCCAAATCGCGCGCGATTTCGATGACCGTGCCCCGTGTGATGCCCTTGAGAATGCCACACGACGGGTGCGGCGTGCGCAACACGCCGTCGGTTACGATAAACAAGTTATCGCCCGTTGCTTCCGCCACATAGCCCTGCGCGTTGAGCATCAAGCCCTCGCCCGCGCCTTGACGATTCGCCTCAATCTTGGCTTGAATGTTCGACACGTAACGCCCAATAGACTTGATGCGCGGGTCTAACGAATCGGGCGTCATCACGCGGGTAGAAACTGTCACCACGCGCAGCCCCGTTTCATACATCTCAGGTGGGTAGAGCGCCAGGCGGGTAATGGCGATCATCACATTCGGCGTTTGGTCGATGTTTTCGGGGTTCAGCCCAATGCCCGTACCGCGTGAGACCGACACGCGAATATAGGCGTTTTCGGCGCCGGCGGCTTCGGCTGTATCTACAATGCGTCGCTTGAGTTCGTCGTAATCAATCATGCCCCGAATGTCAAGGTGTCGGATACCGTCGTAAAGCCGTTTCAAATGGGGGTCCAATTTGAAGATGTTGCCGCTATAGATACGGATGCCTTCAAACAATCCATCGCCGTACAGATAAGCGTGGTCAAAAACAGGAATATACGCTTCCTCCAACGGCATTATACGACCGTTCCAGTTGACCATCATGCGCATCGTTGCTTGCCTCCTTATCGATGAGCCTCGGGGCGGTAGCCCCGTTGCCCCTGCCACCGAGGGGTCGCGACCTCCACGAGGAGATTATACCTGATTTGGGGGTTTGGCTAACATCGAAAGGAGCTGTCGGGTGGCTTCGGTGGGGTCGGGCGCGCCGATAATAGCAGAAATCACACATACGCCATCTGCACCTGCCTGCATCACGAGGGGAGCGTTTTGTGAGGTAATGCCCCCGATGCCATACACGGGGATGGAAACCGCTTGCTTGATGGCGCGCAACCGTTCGGGTCCGATGGGCGTACCGGCGTCGGGCTTAGTGGTGGTCGCAAACATCGGTCCGACGCCCAAATAGTCGGCGCCTTCGGCTTCGGCGCGTTGGGCTTCCTCCAGCGTTTCTGCAGACACGCCAATGATAAATGCCTCGCCTGCCAGCTTGCGCGCCAGCGGCACAGGCAGATCGTCTTGCCCCAAGTGCACGCCATCGGCTTCTACCGCCAGCGCGATGTCGAGGCGATCGTTGACAATAAACAGGGCACCGTACCGGCGCGTGAGGGCGCGAATCGCCTGCCCCATCTGCGCCAGTTCGCGGGCGGTGGCGTGCTTGGCGCGCAGCTGCACCAAGCGTGCCCCACCTTCCAATACCAGCCGAACGCTCTCGACAGGGTCGCGTAGGGCGGGTTCCGTAATCACATAGAGCGGTGTGCTAAGGCGCGGTTTTGTCATCAATCGGCTCCAGTGCACGCCACATCGGCGGCAACGGACATCACTTGTGTTAGAGTGTACCTCACCAAGTTGGTACAATACCCTCACCAATGGTCTTGGCGCTGGATTTGGGCACCACTGCGGTCAAGGCAGCAATCGTCTCGCCTCAAGGGGAACTACTGGCGTGGGATGCCGAGCCACAGCCGCTGATATTTACCCCCGACGGCGGCGTGGAGCAAGACCCACACCAGTGGTGGGCAACCCTTACCCGCGTCGTGCAACGCCTACTCCAAAACAACCCCGAGCTGCGCGACTCAGTGCGTGCCGTAAGCTGCACAGGGCAGTGGTCGGGCACAGTCGCGGTAGATGCGGGGGGCGAGCCGTTGGGCAACGCCATCATCTGGATGGACACGCGCGGCGCGCCTGATATCCAAGCGTTAGTAGGGGGCTTCCCCAGCCTGATGGGCTACAACTTGTTCAAACTGCGCACTTGGCTCGCGCTCACGGGCGGCGCACCCACCCGCTCAGGCAAAGACCCGCTCGCGCACATCCTCTACTTGCGCCGCGCTGACCCTGCCCGCTACCGCGCCACCTACAAGTTTCTCGAACCCAAAGACTACGTCAACCTGCGCCTCACGGGGCGGTTCGCCAGTTCTTACGAAACGGTTGCCCTCCACTGGCTGACCGACAACCGCCGCATCCATAAGATTGACTACCACTCGACGCTGCTGCGCTACGCGGGGCTGCGCCGCGAGCAGCTGCCCGATTTGTACCCCAGCACCGCCCGCTTGGGCGAGTTGCTGCCCTCTGTGGCCGAGGCGTGGGGCTTGCCAAGCGGGATCCAAGTGGTTGTGGGCACACCCGACTTGCACGCTACCGCCATCGGTTCGGGCGGGTTAAGCGATTTCCAAGCCCACCTTGCACTCAGTACCTCCGCGTGGATTAGCTGCCATGTGCCTTTCAAACGCACCGACATCTTCCGCAACCTCGCCACGCTGCCTGCAGGCATCCCAGGACGCTATTTCATCGCCAACGAGCAAGAAACCGCAGGCGCGTGCGTGGAGTGGCTGCGCCACATTTTCTGGGGCGACTGCCCACCGCCCGATGCCTATGCGCAGATAGATGCCTATGCTGCCCAAGCCCCAGCAGGGGCAGACGGTTTGCGTTTTAGCCCCTGGCTGGTCGGCGAGCGCACGCCCGTGGAGAACCCCGACATTCGGGGGGGCTTTCACAGCTTGAGTTTGCAGCATGGGCGGGCGCAGCTGGCACGCGCCGTGTTGGAGGGCGTCGCGCTAAACGCCCGCTGGCTGCTGGACGCTGTGGAACGGCTTGCAGGCAGGCGATTGGAGCCGCTGCGCCTGATTGGCGGCGGCGCGAACTCCACGCTATGGGCGCAAATCCTCGCCGATGTGCTCAACCGCACGGTTTGGCAAATGGCGCATCCGCAGATGGCGACCGTGCGCGGCGCGGGCATGCTGGGCGCGGTCGCGATGGGGTGGACGGACTGGACATCGCTGGAGCAACACGCGCCTGTACAGGCAAAGTTCATCCCGAACCCTACCACACGACGCACATACGACGCTCTGTACCGTGAGTTTCGCGCACGCTATCGCGTAGAATCCCGCTTACGACGATGGAGTTTCTAATTGCAGGCTACTACGGCTATCGCAACTGGGGCGACGAGGGCGCGTTGGCGACGCTGCTGCAAGTGTTGCCGCGCGAGGCGGTAGGCGTACTGTCGGGCGATCCTGTCTTCACGGAATCCGCGTATGGCGTATGCGCTGTTCCACGCATGCACTGGCGCGCGGTACGGTCTGCCATTCAGCGCTCGCATGCGCTGATTTTCGGGGGCGGTAGCCTGCTGCAGGATGCCACCAGTCTGCGTTCGCTGGTTTATTACCTCACGCTCATCCAGTGGGGACTGCGAGCGCACGGGCGCGTACTGCTCGTGGGGCAGGGCGTCGGACCATTGCGACGCCCCCTCAGCCGCTGGCTCGTGGCGCGAATCCTGCGTCGCGTGCCGCTGATTAGCCTGCGCGACGAGGAATCGGCGAATCTCTTGCGCCAATTAGGCGTGGCGAATTCGCGGGTAGATGCCGACCTCACATGGGCATTGCAGCCACAGTCGCCTCATATCGCGTTGGAAGCCAACGCCCGCTGGGTTGGTCTTGCGCCACGCACTTGGGGCAGCGCGCCCGTGCATGCGATGTTCGCTGCCCTCTGCCAATACCTCCAGCAAAGGGGCTACCGCCCATTGCTCATCCCGATGCAGGAGACGCAAGACCGCGCCCTCTGCGAAGCAATCGCTGCCACCAGCAATGCTGCCGTTGCCCCGCCTCCGCAGCATCCCGCTCAGCTCATGGGGCTGATGCACACACTCACAGGCATGGTTGCGATGCGTTTGCACGGCGCGATTTTCGCAGCGGCACAAGGCGTGCCTGTGCTGGCAATCTCCTACGACCCCAAAGTGGACGCGTTGGCGAAACAGTTGGGCATGCCCTGCCTCGCGCTTGCGGTCGCGCCAGCATCGCTCACGGAAGCGTGCGAAGCGTTTCTCCAGCAGCGCAACGCGCTCCAGCAGCGGCTGCTCGACGCCACCCCACTCCTGCGCCAGAAAACCGAGCAGCTGCTTGCCCAAGTAATCACGGCAGCAGGCTTGCCATAGGGGGGCAGTTTGTTTTGAGAACCCCCTCCCTCGGTTCCCCCTACTAGTAGGGGGAACCGAGCAGGTTTTTGGTTCCCCTCGCGCAGCGGGGGGAACCTACAGGAGGGGGGCAGCAGCATTTTTTCGGTTCCCCTCGCTTGCGGGGGAACCTACAGGAGGGGGGTAGGCAGTTTCTGAACCCCCTCCTTCAGGTTCCCCCTACCAGTAGGGGGAACCGAGTGGGTTTTTTCGGTTCCCCGCGCTTGCGGGAGGAACCTGCAGGAGGGGGGCTGTTTGTCTTGGAAACCCCCTCCTTCAGGTTCCCCCTACCAGTAGGGGGAACCAAGCAAGATTTTTGGTTCCCCGCGCGCAGCGGGGGGAACCTGCAGGAGGGGGGGCGCAAGTTCAACCGCAGGCTTTTCCAAATGCGTTTAGTAGCTCGTATGCCCCGGCGTTGGGCAGTGCACCTGCCCCGTGTTGGGATCGTACTGGTATGCCTGCCCCGACACTGGGCATACCAACATCGTTGCGGGCAGCCCCAACTCCTGAAGGCTGCGTGGATAAGCCTCCTCCATTGTCGTGCGCATCTGGATGGCAGCGCGGATTTGGCTGAGGTTATTACGACACTCCACGCTCTCGGCAGCTTGGCGCACCTCGCCTACGCGCGTGGCGGGCGGCGTCGCAACGGAGCTATTACCCCCCGAGCTGCCCGTGCCGTAAAACAACCACACCGCCACCAACACGCCCAGCACCGCCACCGCTGCCAATACTCCGACCAGCCGCATAGCGCGTCTATTATAACCCAAACTCCTTTCCGCACCTGAACCCGTTTTTCGACTTGCGCGTCGAACACACAGGTATACTCTCCATGCGCAATCTGCGTGTATGCAGGAGGCAACGGCGATGAACAAACTGGCAACCCTACTGGCACTTGGCGCATGTGTGAGCGTGCTGTGGGCACAGGAGAGCGCACCCACGCTCCAAATCAAGCTCAACGAGAACCAGCGCGAACAGTTCAATGCCATTGTTGAGATGGATGGCAACCTGCCCATTCCCGGCGCGGCAGGCATGGCAGGTAAACTCAAGCTAATGATGACCATTTACATGCAAGTGGAAAAAGTGGAGGAAGGCGGCAAGGCAACCGTGCGCACGGGGCTGGATGCCATTGACGCCGAGTTCAACGGACAACCGTTCCCGATTACCATTGACCTGGCACGCAGCGTCATTCCCGACTCCACCGCTACTGTGGAGCCTAACGGCAGGCTTGGTGGTTTGCAAAGCGGCGGCGGGCTAATGGGCTTCGAACTGCCCGGGTTCGACCCGCGCAACCTCGCTACCTTGCTTTTTCCAACCGAACTCCCCGACAAGTCTCTGACGCCTGGTACCACATGGCAGTTTAGCCGTGCTTTCAGCGGCGACCCCAACGCCCCCAAGCTGCCCATCAATGCCCGCTACGAAGGCACCGAAGAATATAATGGCGTCAAAATGCACAAAATTACGCAAACCTTCGAGCAAAACATCGAAGTGTACCAAGACGCCTTCTATCAGCCCACAACCGACAAGGAAAACGCCCAGCGCATCACACGCGGGCTGATGAAAGGCACCCTCACGATGTGGTATCACCCCGAAACAGGGCTGCTGGAGCGCATGACCATGCAAGCCAGCCTAAATCAGACCACCGAACCCATCAAGCGCGACGGCTCCGAAGTAAAAGATTACGAAAAAGAATCCAGTACATTAACAGTGACGGCGTCGCTCACACGCAAATCGGCGCCGAAGCAGGAGAATGCCGCGAACTGAGCCGACCGATGGAGTGCCGTGTGGGAGGGGCGGTAGCAGGTATGCTGCCGCCCTCACGCAAGTTGTGAAAGCGCGCCCGGCAGCCCCTTGGGCGCGGATTACCGCGATTACGCCCGTCGCGTTTCTCATCGCGCAAGCAGAGGCGCAACTCAAAACTCCAGCTATCCTTACCCCTTGTGGCGTGATTCCATCCATCACCATCCCTGAGGAAGCGATTCGCCCCAAACCCGACTCCCCTCAGCAAGAACCCGCCTCGCCCGAAACCGAGCCGCCTACGCCTAAGCCCCCATCCGCGGTTGCTGCCACGCCCGAAACTGGGCAACCGGTGCCCAAGTCTTCGCGCACCCCACAACGACGCAACACATTAGATGCCCTCCAAGCCCTGCGCAGCTGGGACAGCCTCGAGAACGAAATCGAGCGCACCGTCACCATCAGCGGGCGCAAGGTTATCGGCTTCCACATGCACGAAATCGAGGGCGATGCCGTTGCCTTCCGCGACCAGAACTACTTTGGGCAAGGGGGCAAACGCTTCACCGACAACACCGACCTGACTATCCGCGTGAACAAGTT
>JAUQOS010000083.1 GCA_030550775.1 Armatimonadota bacterium | reverse complement strand
ACGACCTCGTCCCATTGGCGCGTTTTCAGCCCGCAGTCCGGGTTCACCCAAAACTGCTCGCGTGGAATGACGCGAATGGCGCGCTCCATCACCGCTTCTATCGATTCCACGCTGGGCACAGCGGGTGTATGCACATCGAACACGCCCGGACCAATCTGGCGGGCATAGTTATAGCGTTCAAACGCGCTGATGGTTTCGCCTCTCGAGCGCGCCGCTTCCATCGTAATCACATCAGCGTCCATCCAGTCAATATACTGAAGCACTTGGCTGAAGTCAGAGTAGCACATGTGGGTGTGCACTTGGGTCTCGGGCTTGGCGCGCGAGGCAAGTTTGAACGCCTGGGCTGCCCAGCGGAAATAAGCGTCCCAGTCGGCGCGTTTGAGCGGCGCGCGCTCGCGATAGGCAGGCTCGTCGATTTGGATAATCTTGATGCCCGCCTGCTCCAAGTCGCGCACCTCGTCGTTCAACGCCAGTGCAATCTGATAGGCTACCTGCTCTACTGGGATATCCTCGCGCACATAGCTCCACGCCACAATCGTCACGGGACCTGTGAGCATGCCTTTCACGGGCTTTTGCGTGAGCGATTGGGCGTAGGCGATTTCCTCGACGGTCATCGGTTCGGTGCGTGCCACATCGCCGTAGATGATCGGCGGGCGATAGACGCGCGTACCATACGACAGCACCCAGCCGTGTTGCGTAAAGGCAATACCCTCCATTTTTTCGGCAAAGAACTCCACCATGTCGGTGCGCTCAAACTCGCCGTGCACCAACACATCCAGCCCCAGCTGCTCTTGAAACTGGATGAGTTCGCGGATTTGGTTGCGAATGAAGGTTGCGTATTCGTCGGCGGAGATTTTGCCCGCGCGGTAGGCTTGGCGCATTTGGCGCACTTCGGGCGTTTGCGGGAAGCTACCGATGGTGGTGGTGGGGAACAGAGGCAGGTTCAGCCGCTCTTGCTGGAGGCGTGCCCGCTCTGCGTAGGGCAGTGCGCGCTCGAAGTCGTCGGGTGTGAGGCTTGCCACGCGCTGCTGCACTTGAGGCAGATACCAATGATTGGTGCTATGCTGGTAGGTGTTCCACGCGCGTGTGGCGTCGGTTTCGCCCGCTGTGAGGAGGGTCTTGAGAAGTTGGAGTTCCTGCAATCGCTCCTTGGCGAAGGCGATGCGTTCGCGCAAGGCAGGGTCTAAGCGCGTTTCTGGCTCTACCGACACAGGCAGGTGCATCAGCGGGGCGGCGTTGGTAAGCCAAATCGGTGCTTGCGTGTGCACCTGCAGCTGGCGAACGCGCTCGGCAGCCGCGCGCAGGTCGGTTTTCCATACATTGCGCCCGTTGACCACGCCCGCAATCAAGATTTTGTCGCTAGGGAAGCCGTGTTGCGCAAGGTGCTCGAAGTTGCGCGTTCCGTGCACAAAATCCAGTCCGATGCCCGCCAACGGTAGGTCATACAATTGGGGTAGGAAGTCCACACTGTCGTAGTAGGTGATCAGCAAAATCGGCGCGTGCTGCCCCAGCGCTTGGTAGGTGGCGCGGATGGCGTGCACATCGGTGTCGGGCACATCTAAGGCAAAGGCAGGCTCATCGATATGCACATAGGCTGCACCCGCGTTGCGTAGGCTTTGGAGCAGCTCGGCATAGACAGGGGTCAGCCGCTCCAGCAGGGCAGGTATCTGAGTCGCTTCAATGCCTCGGCTCAGACGCACGAAAGTGTAGGGTCCAATGAGGTAAGGGTAGCCCGCATGGTGCTCTGCGTGTGATTCGGCGGGCTTGTTCCAGTGGGCGTGGAAGTCGGCATCGCTTAGGTCGGGCGCGTGGTAAAACTGCTCTGTTTCAAACCAGCGGCGCAGAGCAAACAGCGGCTTACGCCAACGCGCCCGAAACTCGCTGACAGGCGAGAGCCGCGAAACCAGGTAGTGGTAATTTGTGTTGAACCATTTGGTCATCGGCAGGGCGTCTGCGCCGCGCGCCAACGCAAAATAGGCGTTCAAATCGCCCGGGTCGATCGCATACACGCCCAGCATAATCGCGGTGTCCAGCATATTGTCGTATAGGGTCAGCTCGCCGACGGGGTAGGCATCTACGAACTGGGTGTAGGTGCTTATGCGAGCACGTTCCAGCGTGCGAATACCTTGCCGCAGTTCCGACTCGCTAACCTTACCTTGCCAGTAGCCTTCAATTAGCTTCTTGAACTCGCGGTTTTCGCCCAAGCGTGGGTAGCCGTATGCGTAAGTGCGCATATTTACCTCCTACTTTTAGGATTTTCGGTTTGCTGTTCGCTCCAGGAAAGCAAGACGCGCGTTTGGTTGCCCTCGCGCGAGGCCGCGACGCCTGCGGTGACGCCTGCCGATTGCCCCAGCAGAAACACAGCGCCGCTTGGCTCGGTTAGTTTACGCACGGTGAACTTGCGTTTAGTGAACTCGTTTTCGTAAAACTCCACGACTGCCTGGAGCGGAACATCGCCGACGAGTTCCGCTTGGATGCCCTGCGCCCCGCCGGTTTGCGTAGGACGCGCTTGCTGCACGGTAAGCCCTTGGTAGATAGGCAGCGGGAAGTCGTCGGGCAGTTGTACGCGGGTTTCAGAAGGGGGTGCCGATGCCGATGGGGTGGGTGAGGCTGAAGAAGCGGTTGGGGCGGGGGCAACAGGGGCGTCTTCCGTAGCGGCTTCGCGTGGGGCACTCTGTTGCGAGGGGCTACAGCCTGCAAACAGCGCCAACGCGCTCACCGCAAGCAACAGCCATAAACACCATCTCAGGTAAGCCATTCGTGTCCCTCGCGGGCTATAGGATACCTCAAAGGCGCCAGCCCTTGAATTCGCGTTCGAGAACAGGTATAATATCCGCTCGCTGAGGGAGAGAGTATGCCAACTACTGCGTGGATAGAGAAGGCGAAGCGCAAACCGAAGTTTAAGGTGCGCAAGGTGAACCGCTGCAGCATCTGCGGGCGCAAGCGCGCTTACATTCGCTATTTTGGCTTGTGCCGCATTTGCCTGCGCGAGCAAGCCCATCGGGGCGTGCTGCCGGGCGTGCGCAAAGCCAGTTGGTAAGGAGGC
Organism: Armatimonadota bacterium; assembly: GCA_030550775.1. Classification (GTDB taxonomy): domain Bacteria; phylum Armatimonadota; class Fimbriimonadia; order Fimbriimonadales; family GBS-DC; genus GBS-DC. Next base: position 7,178 of record JAUQOS010000083.1, on the reverse strand, counting down.
AAGTAAGCGATGATGACCGACCCGATCGCAGATATGCTCACACGCATTCGCAACGGGCTGATGGCACGCAAAGAACAGGTGGAAGTGCCCGGCTCGCGCCTGAAGACACAAATCGCCGCGCTGCTCAAACAAGAGGGCTACATCAAAGATTACGAAATCAAGCAAGACGGCGTGCGCTCCACACTGATTATCCACCTCAAATACACCCCAGACGGCGAACCCGTGATTCATCACATCGAGCGCGTGAGCAAACCAGGGCAGCGCATTTACGCAGGCGTGAAAGATTTGCGCCCTGTCAAGCGCGGATTGGGCACGGCGATTGTATCCACCTCGCAGGGGCTGCTGCCCGACCGCGAATGCCGTCGCCGACGCATCGGGGGCGAAGTCATCTGCATCGTCTGGTAGGAGGTGTGCTATGTCGCGTGTAGGTAAACGCCCCATTCCGCTACCACAGGGCGTGCAGGTGAAAATCGAAGGTAATCGGATTACCGTCAAAGGTCCTAAAGGTGAACTGAGCCACGAGGTGCCCGATGTCGTTCAAGTGAAGCAGGTGGATGGCACCTTGGTGGTGGAACGCACCTCCGACGAGCGGTTCGCCCGCGCCCAACACGGGCTCCAGCGCACGCTCATTGCCAACATGGTCAGGGGCGTGTCGGAGGGCTATGAAAAAGTCTTAGAGTTGGTGGGCGTAGGCTACCGCGCCCAGATGGAGGGCAAAACCCTCGTGCTGCAGGTGGGCTATTCGCACCCCGTGCGCGTGGAACCGATGCCCGGCATTACCTTGGCGGTTGACCAAGACCAACAGACCCGTACCACGCTGATAATCGTGCGCGGAATCGACAAACAAATGGTTGGGCAGCAAGCAGCCAACATCCGCGCGGTGCGCCCGCCTGACCCCTACAAAGGCAAAGGGCTGCGCTACCGCGGTGAACAACTGCGCCTCAAGCCCGGTAAACAACAAGCAGGTAAAGGCAAGAAGTAACGAGGTGAAGCACCATGAAAAAGACGCGACGCGAGCAACGAATTGCGCGGCATAAACGCATTCGGCGCAAGGTGTTCGGCACCCCCGAACGCCCGCGCCTGTGCGTCTACCGCAGCCTACGCCACATGCACGCGCAAATCATCGACGACACCATCGGACATACCCTCGTGTCGGCATCCACGCTGGAGCCAGAACTGCGCAACACGCTCCCCAGCACGGGCAACAAAGAAGCCGCGGCTGCGGTAGGGCGGTTGTTGGCACAGCGCGCCCTGGAAAAAGGCATTACTCAAGTGGTGTTTGATCGAGGCGGATTCAAATATCACGGGCGTGTGGCAGCACTGGCTGATGCCGCCCGCGAAGCTGGACTCAAGTTTTAGGAGGGCATATGCGAAAAAAGAAGCATAGCTACATCAATCCCGACCAGTTGAACTTGCATGTGGAGCGCGTGGTGTACACCAACCGCGTCTCCAAGACCCACAAAGGCGGTCGCACGCTGAGCTTTCAAGTGATGGTTGTAGTGGGCGACACGAACGGACATGTGGGCGTGGGCTTGGGCAAAGCACGCCAAGTGCCCGATGCCATCGCTAAAGCGATGGAAGCCGCGCGGCGCAACTTGGTCTATGTGCCGCGTATCGGCACCACTATCCCCCACGAGGTGGAGGTGGAGTTCGGCGCGACGCGCCTCATCCTCAAGCCTGCTTCACCTGGGACGGGCGTGGTGGCAGGCAGCACTGTGCGTGCTCTGCTGGAGGCGGCGGGCGTGAGCGATGTGCTGGCAAAACTCATCGGCTCGCGCAACCCCATCAACGCCGCCTGGGCTACAATGGAAGCGTTCCGCCAACTCCAGACACCCGAAGCTGTCGCCCAAGCCCGTGGCGTGCCCCTCAAAATGCTCACCCCATGGTATGTGCGCAAGTTCAAAGAAACGGCGGAGGCATAGCCATGCTCAAGATTACGCTCAAGCGCAGCCCCATCGGCTACTCGGAGACACAAAAGCGCACGGTGCGCGCGCTTGGATTGCGCAAACTGCACCAGAGCGTGTACCACCGCGATGAGCCATCCATTCGTGGTATGCTTGCCAAGATTCCGCACCTGGTGGAAGTAGAAGTCGTTCCTGATGAGGAGGCGAACCAGCAATGATCGAACTGCATACACTCAAGCCTGCACCCGGTAGTAAAAAGCGTCGTAAGCGCGTGGGGCGCGGCATCGGCTCTGGACACGGTAAAACCGCCACCCGCGGCACCAAGGGGCAAAAAGCCCGCGACACCATCCCCCCGTGGTTTGAGGGCGGGCAAACCCCAATTCATCGTCGCTTACCCGTGCGCGTGGGCTTCCGAAATGTCAACCGCATTGAGTATGCCATTGTGAATGTGGGCACCCTCGCGGAGCGGTTCCAACCTAACGACACCGTCACGCCTGAAATCTTGCTGGAGCGACGCATCATTCGCAAACTAAAAGATGGCGTCAAAATCTTGGGCGAGGGCGACATCAACATCCCGCTCACCATTCACGCGCATGCTGTAAGCGAATCGGCGCGCGCCAAAATCGAAGCGGCAGGGGGCACCATTCATCTTATAGAAAAATAAACCCAAGCGAGGTCGCCATGCTAAGCATCAACTTCGTGAGTGCGTTGCAGGGTGCGTTCAAAATCCCAGAGCTGCGCGCGCGCATTATTTTCGTGTTCGCGATGTTCACCGTGTACGCCATCGGGTTGCACATCCCCATTCCGGGCGTGAACCGCGAACAACTCCAGCGCATCTTCCAAGACCAGCAGCTGCTGGAGTTTTTGAATATGTTTACAGGGGGCGCGCTGCGCAAGCTTACCATCCTCGCGCTGGGGCTGAACCCTTACATCACGGCGTCAATCATTATGCAGATTTTCTCGTATGCCGACCCGCGCCTGCGCGAAATGATGCGCGAGGAAGCGGGGCGACGCCTCATGCAGCAACGCATACGCCTGCTCACTATCGCGATTGCGGTCGTACAATCCATCGGCTTGATCGCCACCTTCCGCTCCGCAGGCGCCCTGGAGCTGACGGGTATCCAATATGTGCAAGTGATTATCGCGTGGACGGCAGGCGCAATGTTCCTGCTTTGGCTGGGTGAGCAAATCACCGAAAAAGGTTTAGGCAACGGCGTCTCGCTAATGATTTTCGCCAGCATCGTTGCCAGCATGCCTTATCAAGTGGCACGCACTTACGAAGCAGTGCGCGATGGCGCAGTGAGCTTTGGGCAGGTGCTGCTGCTGCTGGCGATCTTCGTTGCCACTGTGTGGGGCGTTGTGTATGTCACAACCTCGCAGCGACGCATTCCCATCCAGCACATGCGGCGCATCGTCGGGCGACGCCAAACGGTTGGGGGCACCTCTTACTTACCCATCCCCATCAACGCTGCGGGCGTAATCCCGATTATCTTCGCCATCTCGCTGCAACTGCTGCCCGCCACCATCCTGCAGATGATCCCGTACGATCGCCAAAATCCCGGACCTTTCTTTAGCTTCTTGGAGCAGTTCGTGCGGCTGCTCACCCCCGGAGGTACTGGCATCATTGGGGTTATTGGGTCGCTGCTGTATGCGTTCCTGATTTTCGTGTTCACCTATTTCTATGTGTCAGTGGTGTTTAACACCGATGAGATTGCGGAAAACCTCAAGCGGCAGGGCGCGTTTATTCAGGGCGTGCGCCCTGGCAAGCCCACCGCTGACTACCTCAACGATGTGCTCACGCGCATCACCTTCGTGGGCGCGGCGTTTCTGGCGTTTGTCGCGCTGATGCAATACTGGGTGCCCACTATCACGCGCATTGACACGCTCACCATCGTGGGGGGTACCTCGCTACTGATTTTGGTGGGCGTGGCGATTGACTTCGCGCGGCAGCTGCAAGCACAATTGGCAATGCGCCAGTACGAGGAGATGATGACGGGTAAGTACATGTAGCGAGGCATGGTGATGCGATTGGTATTTTTGGGGGCACCCGGTGCGGGCAAGGGTACGCAAGCCAAACGCTTGGAAGCCGAAAAGGGCTGGACTGTTGTCGCCACGGGCGATTTGCTGCGCGCCGCGATTGCCCAAAACACCCCGCTGGGGCAGCAAGCCCACGCCTATATCCAGCGCGGCGAGCTGGTGCCCGACCCATTGGTCAACCAAATCGTCGCAGAACGCCTCGCCACGCTTGAATCGTTTATCTTGGACGGTTATCCACGCAACCTCGCCCAAGCCGAGATGCTGGAAAGCATCCTCACTAAGCCCCTTGATGCCGTGATTTACTTCGAAATCGGCGAGGAATCGCTGGTTGAGCGGCTCAGCGGGCGGCGCATCTGCCCCCAATGTAATGCTGTGTACCACATTAAGACCAACCCTAGCAAAGCGGGCGACAAGTGTGAGCAGTGCGGCGCCCCGCTAATCAGGCGCGAGGATGACCAGCCCGAAGCCATCCGCCGACGATTTCAGGTGTTCCGTGAGCAGACCGAGCCGTTGGTTGAATATTATCGCGAGCGTGGCTTGCTGCGCACCATCAACGCCGACGCCCCGCCCGACGAAGTCTACGCCCAACTGCTGAGCGTGCTATGAAAATCTACCTCAAAACCCCCAGTCAGATTGAACGCATCCGCAAAGCGGGCAAGATTGCCGCGCGCATCTTACGCACCTGCGCCGAGGCCATCGAACCCAACCGCACCACCGATGTGGAACTGGATCAACTGGCAGAACAGATGACGCTGGAGTTGGGGGGCTTTCCTGCGTTCAAGGGCTATCGGCTGTTTCCAAGCACGCTGTGTGTCTCTATCAACGAAGAAGTGGTGCATGGGTTGCCTTCGGGCAGAGTGCTGCGCTCAGGCGACATCGTGACGCTGGATATCGGCGTGTATTACGAGGGCTTCTGCTGCGACACTGCCATTACAGTCATCGTGGGGCACACCGATTACCAACGCAAGCGGCTGGTGCGCGTGACGGAAGAAGCGTTGCAGAAGGCGCTCGAGGTCGCACGCCCCGGCAACACCACAGGCGACATCGGCGCGGCGGTTCAGCAGTATGCCGAAGCGTTCGGATTCAAGCCTGCAAAGGGCTTAGCAGGACACGGCGTGGGCAGATTTGTCCACGAACTGCCCGATGTGCCCAACGTGGGCGAACCCGGCAAGGGTGTGGAGCTGAAACCGGGCATGGTATTGGCAATTGAACCGATGCTAGTAATGGGCGACCCCGAAGTGGAGATAGACGAAAACGAATGGTCAATCGTCACACGCGACCGCCAGCCGGCTGCGCACTTTGAGCACACGGTCGTCATTACCGAAAACGGCATGGATGTGCTGACCGTGGAGTGAAACTAATCCAGCATGGGTATCTTCTCCAGCTCGGCGAGGGCGTCGCGGGGCGACTCCACAGGTTCGTCGGCGACCACCTTGCCGTCGCGGAAGCGGATGATACGCTTCGCATGCTGGGCGATATCTGGTTCGTGCGTTACCAGCACGATGGTGCGCCCTTCGCGATTGAGCCGCTGGAAAATCGCCATAATTTCCTCGCTGGAACGCGAGTCGAGGTTGCCCGTCGGCTCGTCGGCTAAGATAAGCACAGGGTCGGTTACGATGGCGCGCGCAATCGCCACGCGCTGCTGCTGCCCGCCCGACAGTTCATTTGGTTTGTGGTGCAATCGTTCGCCCAAGCCTACCATCTCAAGGGCGCGCCGAGCGCGTTCTGTGCGGTCGCGAACCCCCGCATACAACAACGGCAACTCCACATTGCGCAGAGCCGACATGCGCGGCAGCAGGTTGAAGGTCTGGAACACGAACCCAATATAGCGATTGCGAATCTGCGCTAACTGCGTATCGCTCATTTGGCTGACCAACTCGCCGTTGAGGTAATACTCGCCTTCGGTGGGGCGGTCTAAGCAGCCGATGAGGTTCATAAAAGTTGACTTGCCAGACCCTGACGGACCCATAATCGCAACGAACTCGCCCGGCATCACGGTGAGGTCAACCCCCCGTAGGGCGTGAACAACGATGGAACCCATTCGGTAATCCTTTTTCAGGTTGCGCACTTCAATGACGGGTTTCATATGTCTGAAGTATACCTACGGAGGGGGGTCTAATCTGCCAGCCCGTCAGCCCCTAACTGCATGGCGGTGGGCAGGTCGGGCTCGATGATTTCGCTGGCGCGGGTAGCAGGATTGCGCTGCACACGCAGGCAGCGGTCGGCAGCTTCGTTGATTTCCTCAAAGTGCGAGATCACCAAAATTTGATCGAACCAAGTGCGCAGGTTGTTGAGCAGTTCCATCACGCTTTGGCGCCGTTCGGCATCCAGCGAAGCGAATACCTCGTCTAAGATGAGCAGCGACAGCGGGTGCCCTGCCCGTTCGGTAATCATGCGCGCTAGTGCAAGGCGCAAACTGAGGTTCACGATGTCCTCCTCGCCCCCTGAGATAACCGCTTTGCGGTGCCCCTCGTCAATAACCGTGAAGCGATATTCCTCGTCAATATCCAGCTCGGTATAGCGTCCGTTGGTGAGGGTGCTGAGAAATTCGGTGGCGATTGCCGCCAGTGTGGGGCGCAGACGCGTGTTCAACTCGGTGCGGAAGTCTTGCAGTGCTCTGCGCACGGTTTGGTGCAGTAGCAGGTCGCGTTCTTTAGCCTCCAGTTGCTGTTTGAGTTCGTCGATGCGCTCCAGTTGGCGTTTGAGTTCATCGCGTGTGGCGCGCTGTTCCGCGCGTCGGGTGCGCAGTTCGTGGACGGCTTCCTGAATGGCGCGCATCTGCTGTTCTGCCTGTTCGTAGTCGCGGTGCGCCTGCAGATAGGCTTCTTCGGAATAGCCCAGTTGCTCAAGCTGGGTGTTCAGCGCGTTCAGTTCAGCGGAGAGCGCTGCACGCTTCTGCTTAGCTTCTTCAATCTGTTCCAGCAGTTGCTTGCGCTGCTGCAGCACGGGCTTCAGGGCGGTATATTCTTCATAGATAGGGTACAGCTGTTCGGCTTCGGCGCGGGCGGCTTGGTGTTGCGCAGCGTCATATCCTGTGGGCAAGGCGCGAATTTGCGCTTCCAAGTCGGCACACTGCCGTTCAACTTGCGCAAGGTCGCGCTCCACAATCGGAAGGCGGCGCAGTTCGACCTCCAGTTGACGTGCCTGCTCCACTTGGGGTTGCAGTTGCTCTATCGCTGCTTGAAGGCGTTGTTCTTCGGCAGGATCGTAAATGGGGATGCGTTTGAGCTGCGTCTC
>JAUQOS010000082.1 GCA_030550775.1 Armatimonadota bacterium | reverse complement strand
CAATTGGGCGATTAGTCGTCAAACGGGGCGGCTGCTTGCCTCGGTTTACGCCTGTTGCGCCGTGTTAGGCGCGCCTCCGCGAGCCCTCGCACACAGGTTTTAGTGATTTCGGTAAGTCGCTAACGCCCCCAACGGCTGCTGTAGCGGTTGGCGCAGCCCACGCTGTGTCACAGTTGCCACAGACCGCACTCTCTCAGGAGGACAAATGCCTTGCAGGGAAACATACTTTGTGCTTGTACTATAGAGGTAACCCAAAAGCTATGGTGCTCCTAAGACGAGCGAATGATACAGGGGGAAGCGCGATGATTACACGCGAGTTGGAGCTTTACATCCGAGCGCGATTCACGCTGATTGTGTTGATAACCGTTGAGGAAGAACGGGCGATTGAGTTGGCGCGCTCGCTATGTGAACAGACTCAGCGCGCTTGCCTCAGTTGGGATCTCGCTGACGGCTTTCGCGAGATTGTCAACGCCTCAGGAAGCCTCCCCTCGGCTCGCGACCCGCTTACCGCACTGGAACAGATTGAGAAATGGGACGACAACGCGCTATTTGTGCTCAAAGATTTCCACGAGGCGTGGAGCAACCCGCAAGTCAAGCGGAAACTGCGCTCGGTTGCCCAGCGGCTCAAGTACACGCGCAAAAGCATTCTCATCACCACGCCCACCAGCCAGCTTCCACCAGAGTTGCGCGACGAGGCAGTGCTGCTGGAACTGCCCTTGCCCGACGCCCGCGAGTTGGATGCTGTGTTGGAACGCCTGCTGCAAACGCCCGGCGTGAAAGCCCAACTCACTCCGCTGGGGCGTGAGAAGCTGGTGCAAGCGGCGGTGGGGCTAACCGCTGCCCAAGCCCAGCGCGTATTCGCCAAAGCGATTGTCGCCGACGGCACGCTGGACGACCGCGACATCGGCCTCATCACCGAAGAGAAAAAGCAAGTCATCCGCGAAAGCGAGGCGCTGGAGTTCTACACCGTTTCCGAAACGATTGACGATGTGGGCGGTTTGGGTGTGCTCAAAGAGTGGTTGCGCTTGCGCGAACGCGCCTTTACGCAACAAGCCCGCGAATATGGGCTACCTGCCCCCAAAGGCGTCGCCCTGATTGGCATTCCTGGCACGGGCAAGAGCCTCGTCGCCAAAATGATTGGCGGGCTGTGGCGCATGCCCCTGCTGCGCCTCGATGTGGGCGCGCTGTTTGGTAGCTTGGTCGGCGAGTCGGAAGAGCGCACGCGCCGCGCCCTGCGCCTCGCCGAAACCATCGCCCCCTGCATCCTTTGGATTGATGAGATGGAAAAAGCCCTCGCCCACGGCGGCTTGGATAGCGGCACCAGCACGCGCGTGTTCGGAACCATCCTCACATGGATGCAAGAAAAGCGCGCCCCCGTGTTCGTGGTCGCAACCGCCAACAACATCCAAAGCCTGCCCCCCGAACTGCTACGCAAAGGACGCTTCGACGAAGTGTTCTTTTTGGACTTGCCCACCTTCGAGGAGCGCAAAGAGATTTTTGCCGTCCACCTGCGCAAGCGCGGGCGCCTGCCCCACGACTATGATTTAGACCTCTTGGCGCGCAAATCGCAGGGCTATGTCGGCGCAGAAATTGAACAGGCAATCGTTGATGCGATGTATGTGGGCTTCAATGCCGGGCGCGAGTTCACCACCGAGGACATTCTAGAAAGTCTCAAACGCCAAGTGCCACTCTCTATTGCCCAGCGCGAGGTTATTGAGGCATTGCGCCAGTGGTTGCGCGAAGGTAGAGCACAATCCGCCTCCTTCCAAGAACTCAAAGAGGCAGAAAAGCAGTTCGTACCGCTGCAACTGGAGGGGGTCATATAGATGGATGCGCGGCAAGCAGCGCGCTACCGCAGGGCACTCACCACACACTACGCCACTATCGGACGCTCTTACGGGGAACGCATAGGGCGCGTACTGGGTGTAGTCATTGCGCTGGCACTCTGGTTTTTCATAGCTACACGCTTGGATTTTTGTATATCGCTCGGGGCGATACTCTTTCTGCCTTTATTGCTGGTGCCACTCGCGCGGATTGCGGGCGGTGTGGTGGGGGCAGCATTCGGCGAGATAGTTGAGGGCATCGCAGCGCGTATCATCCGTCGTAAGATAGTTACACACCTACGCCGCCTACACCTCGCCCAAGACAGCAATGCTTTCGGATTGCTTATGGAAGCACTCCTCAGCCCGCTATGTGCCCCATTGCGCGATGAGATTACGAACGCGCTGCGCCACACTACCCAGCCCAACAGCATTCAAGCGATATGTCGCACTTGGCTGAAACATCATAAGCGCGGGGAACGCGAACTTGCGCAGAGCCTTGCCCGCCTTATCCACGAGGAGCGTTGGGCTGCCCAGCGCCCACTGGAGTTGCGCGTGTACACCGCCCTGCTTAGCGAACAGTTGGAGCTACTCGACCTCACTAAGCCCGATACCGTCGCGGTTTTGCTGGAAGCGTGCCGTGATGCTGATGCAACGATTGCCCACAACGCCCGCCGAGCACTGAGCCAGCTGCGTCATCCTGCTGCGATTGATGCCCTGTGCGAAGCGTTTTTGCAATCGGAGGATGCGTGCGCCCGCGAACTCATCCTACAGCACGACTATTTGCCTCAAGATGCGATTCGCCGAGCCCTCGTGCTGTTTCTGAGCGGTCAGGAGGCGCGCTACGAGGCGTTAGACCCTGAGCACACGCTGCTGGCGATGGGCTATCTCACCGCGTCGGAGAGCCTGCAGCGGCGGCTGTTGGAGCGAGCACGGCAACTGGGGCGCGTGGATTTGATGCGTGTCGTAGTGGGCAGCAACACGCGTAAGCGGATTAGTGAGCTGCGTGACCGTGAGTGGCAAGCCGTGCTGGAGGCGCTCAGCGCGCAAGCCCGCTGGCACGACATGTGGCGCCTCGCCACCGAAGCCCCGCCCTACTGGAGCAAGCAACTACTGCAACACCTCGCGCAAGTGGGTTGGGACGCCGCATCGCTTGAGCCAGAAGAGCGTGCCCTATACGAGCAGTTGCGCGCGCTGTTGCCGCGTCTGATTGTCGCTATCGAACCCAACCAGCGGCGTGCCTCGTTAGTCCCCCATCGCGTCATAGCCCCATCTAACCTCCATCTCAATGACTTCGCGCTAACAGCCGACGGTAAGTATGCCGTGCTTGCCGCGAACGAACGCGAGTTGCAAGTATGGCATCTGCCCGACGGCAGTCTGGAACACACACTCACCTTGCCGCGCCTTTTCCGCGCACTGGCTACCCACCCCTCTTTGCCGTTGCTGGCGGTCGGTATGACTACCGAACTGCACTTTTACCGCCTACCTGAGTTGGAGCTGGACGCCACCGTGCCCATCGCTGCCGCCAGTCAAATCAAATTCTTTGCAGAGGGCACAATCCTCGCGTGCCGCACGCACCGCCGCCGCGTGGAACTATATACGATACAAGGATCCGAGTGGACACTATGGCATCGCCTCCAACGCCCTCAAGAGGTACGCGATTTCACACTGACGCCAAACCAGCGCGCGCTGCTTGTGGCATCAGGCAGTGGCGCAGGCGTGTTTGATATAGCTACGGAAGAATACCGTCGAACCTTCGGCGGGCGTGCAGCGGAAGCAACGGCGCTGGCATACCTACCGCGATTGCGATTTACCGACTGGCTGGCGATCGGCTACGACGATGGACTAATCGTTATCCTCTCGCTGCCCCCTGTGCCAGAATCGTTCGCTGTAGCAGCGCGCGAGCGTGTACGCCTCATCAGTGGCAATGACCCCATCCGTGCCCTCCACTGGATAGAGCCAGAACAGCGGCTGCTAAGCGTGAGCGAGTTCACCGTTCACCTTTGGTTGCCACCGAATCGCTATCCGCAGCAACAGCTCTCGTTCGAGACGCCCATAGTGGATGCCCACTACGCCTTCGCCACGAACCTGTTAGCGGTTGGCACGCGCAACCACCTGAGCCTATGGACTGACCCACTATCGCACCTTATTCGCCAACCCATCACCCGCTACAAGGAAGGCGATTTGGAGTGGCTTGAGCAGCAGTTGCAAGAGTCTACAAACATCTCTGCAACGCGCGCATGGTTAGAGTTCATCCACGCGCTAGTACGCCACCATTGGCGCTATGACATCGCCATAGAACCTGTGGTCATCAACGTTGGTGAGTTCGATATTGAGATTGAAGTGACTGACTAACCCCCATCGCCGCCTCCACCATCTGCACCACCATCGCCTCCGCCACTTGCGCCACCGTCGCCTCCAGCGTCGCCCGAGCCGCTGAACCAAGCCGACAACTTATCCCACCACGACTCGCTTGCCGGCACGGATTTTTCTTCAGGTGTCGTTTCCGCGTCGAACAAGCCGCTCAAGTCTCCCGTGCCCCCATCGCCATTCGCCAGAGACCGCTCGGTTTGTCGTTGGTTGTTGTTTTGTGTCATCCGTGAATAAGCGTAGACAATCACACCTGCCAGCCCAACCCCGATACAGAGGAGTAGCCCCAGCATTGGTATTAGCGTCTCCATCGCTTGTGCCCCCCTCGGCAATTGCTGCTCCACTTAGGGGTACGCTTGGGCACGGTTCGTGGTTCCACAAGGGTATAATCTCGGTGTTGGTTGCGGCGCGCGTCGCAAAGGCAGGTTGAATAACAATGTTAGCGGGTTATATAGTTGTTTGGCTGGGCGTGCTATTTTCGCTTGCCTCGGTGGTCTTTTATGGTCTCAGTGGCAAGCATCCGCGTTTGATGCGCTGGGCACGGGGGGCATTTGTTGGGGCATTTGTGGCAATCCTTGGCGCCGAAGCGCTGCTGATTTACGCGCTGCTGGCGGGGCGTTATGACTTGCTATATGTGTTCAGCTTTAGCGAGCAGTCGCTGACGCCATTGTTCAAGGTCGCCAGCGCATGGGCTGGTCAGGAAGGTAGCTTTCTGCTGTGGGCCCTCTGGACGGGCATTTACGGGCTAATCCTGATGCGCACAGCTGGGGGCTACGAGCGCTGGGTGATGAGCATCTACGGCAGCATCGTGCTGCTACTGATGGCGATTTTGGCGTTCCAAAGCCCGTTTGCCCCACTACCAAAGCCCGACCCCGCTCCTGCAGTGTGGCCCCCACGCGACGGCTTCGGCTTGAACCCCGTGCTGGAAAACCCATGGATGAAGATTCACCCGCCGATTATTTTTGCGGGGTTTGCAGCGCTGGCGGTGCCGTTTGCGTATGCGCTGGCTGCCCTGTGGCGCAATGAGTATTTTGAGTACGCGGTGCGTGTGCGCCCGTGGGCGATATATTCCGCAACGATGCTTGGCTTTGGACTAGCGCTGGGCGGCTACTGGGCATACGAGACGCTGGGCTGGGGCGGCTTCTGGGCGTGGGATCCTGTGGAGAACAGTTCCTACTTCCCGTGGTTGATTATGGCTGCTGCGATGCACGGGCTGATGCTTCAAATCAATCGCGGTCGGATGGTGCGCTGGAACCCGTTACTGTTGGCGATTCCATTCATCTTGTTTCTGTACGGCACTTTCCTCACGCGCAGCGGCGCCTTGGCGGAGGTCTCCGTGCACTCGTTTGTGAACATGGAGACCAACGCGCTCAAGATTTTGCTAGGGATGCTGATTGGCAGCGGCGTACTCACGCTGGGGCTGTGGCTGTGGCGCTATCGCCAGATGCCGCTGCCTGCGCCTGATATGACCAAAGGCTTCTCGCGTGAGGCGGCGCTGATTTGGGGCATTCAGCTGCTGACCGTCTCCGCGCTGATTAGCTTAGTGGGCACCTCGTGGCCGCTCATCACCCGCGCCGTGGGCAAGCAGATGGAGGCGCTCAAGCCCGAGTTCTACAACCAGGCGCACATTCCGTGGATTGTGGTCACAGCGATTGTGCTAGCAGCGGCGCCGATGCTCACCTGGCGCGGCATGAGTTTAGACGCGATTTTAGAGCGGCTGACCAAAAGTTGGCTGGCGGCAGTCGCGACGGGCTTTGTGCTGTTTTGGCTGGGCTTCCGCGAGCCGATTACCTTGCTGATTTGCACGCTGTTGGCGTTCACTGCTTACGCGAACTTCGGCGCGATCTGGCGGCGCTGGCGCACCTCGCGCATTACACTGGGCGGCTTCATCACGCACTTGGGGTTAGCGGTGGCGATCTTGGGGCTAATCCTCTCATATGCCTATGAGCGCAAGGAGCGCGTGGTGCTGATTCAAGGGCAAGATACTTTCGCGCTGGGCTATAAGTGGCGCTATTTGGGTATGACGGGCAACGAGAAGTTTCCTGGCGACCCACTTGCCGACAAGTTCAACCGTGTGCGCCTTGAAATCGCCTCGCACAACGAAAAGTTCCTCGCTGAACCGCGCTTCTATCAAGACCGCCGACGCGAGGAACCGATGAATGTCGTGTGGCCCCATATCATCCGCTGGTGGGACCACGATTTGTATATCTCTTTCTTTGCGCCCCCGCAGGTGCACGCCGAGCCGTTAGTGCTCACTCTACGCGAAGGCGCTAAGGGCACTGTAGAGGGCTACACGATTGAGTTTCTGGGCTTTGAGACGGCTGGCGGTATGGGAGCTGAGGGCTTTCGGGCAATCGCTAAAGCCCGCGTAAGCCACCCCAACTGGAAAGAAGCCGTGGAAGTTGCCCCCTTCCAGGTAGTGATGGACGGCAGCGTGGTGCCAATTCCTGTGCCGTTGCCCGACGGCGCGCAGCTGGTGATTGGGCAGATGGATGTCAATCGCCGTCAAGTGGAGTTCCGACTGCTGATGGTGCCCGGCAAGCCTGAAACCACGCCGCGCTGGGTGATTCCGCTGGAAGTGTACTACAAGCCGTTTACGATTTTGGTATGGCTGGGGCCACCGCTTACGCTGATTGGGGGTTTGCTGGCAGTGTTGCGTCGCGGGCGCGATGTAAAGTACGGCGTGGCACGCGCCACCCTCGAGCCCTACCCCACGCCCGCCCACAAACCTGCCAAGCCGCGCAGGCGCAAAGCACCTCAACCGAAAGAATCAGTGGTGGTCCACTCCAACCGAGCAGCAGATTAGCTTCGCTTTTAGCGTGCCAAATCTTCAGCCCGAGCCTACTACCCAATGGAGCGAGGGGTTCTTGCCGCGCGTGAAACTCCCAAAGCGGTCGGCATAAGCACTCAGTTATCCTCCGAACCGAAGGCAAGGAGTCTCAAAATAGACAACGAATCAAGCACTTTACGAAACGGCAACCATATGGCTGATGCTACCTGTTTCGAGATACACTCAACAATGTATAGAAATGTCGGAGCGAATAACCGCGCCTTACAGCACAAATCATCTCTGCGTTGGCGAACTGTTCTTAACACTTTCTTAACACTCGGTGGCGTAAAATATCCATGTTCGGAGGTACTGCCATGCGAAAGGGTTTCACGCTGATTGAGCTGTTGGTAGTCATCGCGATTATCGCGATTTTGGCGGCGATCTTGTTCCCGGTGTTTGCTCAGGCACGGGAGAAAGCGCGCCAAACTGGATGTTTGTCGAATGTGAAGCAGATTGGTCTTGCGATTCAGATGTACACGCAAGACTATGATGAGTATATTCCGCGCAACGCTTATGCAGACCCGCCTCGCGTGCTGGAGGGCGACCACTTTGTGAACTGCTCCTCGCCCCGCTGGATGGATGTGATTCAGCCCTATATCAAGAATGTGGATGTGCACAACTGCCCCAGCGACCCGTTTGCGCCGATTCGTGGCACGTTGCCCGATGGTACCCCGCACACCTTGGCGGAGAACAAGCGCTATGTGTTCCAGCCCTATTCGCCTGACGGGCGTGATGTGCGTCGCGAGGCAGACTGCGGCGACCCCAACGGGCAAACCAACGTGGGGCGACGCTTCGGTAGCTACGCTATCAACAACATGTACTACGCAGGCTGTGGCAACGGCGTAACCTTCCGCAACAACAACTTCTCGACCTGCACGCCACCCAACAACAAGCCGCTGGCGATTATCGCCGAACCTGCCGACACCGTGTTGGTGGCGGAAGTGCAAAACATGGGGCAAAGCGCCGACTTCTATCGGGCAGACCTCGTGCGCGATCCCCAGCCCACCCGCGCTGTGGAGACCTTCCCGTTCCCCGCACTGCTGAACCGCCGCAACAATGGCGCGATTCTTGGGCGCCACATGAAGCTCACCAATGTGGTGTGGGTGGACGGGCACGCCAAAGCCGTCTCCCTCAACTACCTCGCGGAGACCAATCCGAACATCTGCGGCACCACCTGCGTGATGTTCCGCTTCACGGTGGACGACGACAAGCCGCGCTAAGCCACTTCACGCTCAGCGAGTCAGTTTGGGGCGAGCTACGGCTCGCCCCAAACTCTTTAAGTAGCCCTCAAGGTGCCCAACGGAAACTGAGAGATTGTTTACTAAGGAGCCGCTCTAGCCGTCTCCGCGCCCCAAAAGCCGACCCGCATCGCTATCAAAGCACGATTCAAGCTGTGGGGCGTGCTCCTTACAGGCTATCGCCCGATTGCCCGAAGTTGAACAGCACCATCAGCAAGTCCGCGTCGTTCACCACACCATCGCCGTTGGCATCGGCGTTTGCGTCGTTGGTGCCGAAGCTGAACAATACTTGCAACAGGTCAGCGTCGTTGATGAGGTTGTCGTTGTTCAGGTCGCCGCTGACGAGCTGGAAGTTCTGGTTCACCGTGCCACTCAGGCTCAGGTTTACCTTCCGTGCCAAGCCAGGTGCTAGTTTCACCCACACCTCAGCATTGCCAGTTTCGTTGGGGCGCAGCGAGTAACTGCCATCCGCTGTGAGGGTGACGGTATAGGTGCTGATGCTTGTACCCTGCTTGATGCGAATGGTGGCTTGCTTACCCGCGTAGCTGCCCACATAACCGTCAATAGTTATTGTGCCCTGCAACTGGGTGACGGGCGCCGCCGCCCCAATCAAGATTAGCGCGAAGGTGGCAGGCACTTGGTTCTGCAGCTGATAGGCTTCATATTCGCCGTTTTCGAACTGCACGAAGTAATCCAAGTTTAAGTCCGTGCCCGGCAACGGACCGCACACCCACGCGGCTGGAGGCTCCAGCAACAGTCCCACATAGCCTAAAAAGCGTCGCTGCGAATCGAACACATCGCTTAGCTCAGAGCATTGGATGGTAAAGACCTCGTTCAGCGGGTCTGCGTTGGTCGCCAATCGCCACACCCCTGCCTGAGGCACAAACAGCGTGTGGGGACCTTGATTGCTCCGCAAGAAAGTGTTTGGCGGAATGCTGCTCGGGTTCGGAGGATCGTTACCTTCGGCATTCGACCAGTGCCCCTGTATCTGGTAAAAGCCCGGGAAGGGGAAGTATACAGCGATCTCTACACGGCTTACGCGGAACCGTCCTTGCTCGCTCGGATCCAGCTGGCGACGAATCACCACATCGTCCAGCATTATGTAGTCACTTTCGTAGGCGTAATACTGCCCTTGTGTAGCAAAGCGGCGATATAGCTGCACATCGCTGGCGGGCTCAAAATCGCTGGCTCCGAAATCGGGCATCCATGTGGGCTTTGGTGGAAACGGAACAGACAGCAAATCGCCCGCACGCAACACGCGCACCACCTGCACATTGTCTAATCGCTCCACTAGTTCCCACGCGCCTAAGGGTGTCCAGCCCCCATTTTGCGCACTACTTACCAAAATCAACCCTCCGAGCAATCCGAAACTCCACAAAGCACGTCTCATCTGTCCACCCTCCACAGAACTGCGGAATGCACGCTGTATTATAACCTAAGCGGCTACCTATTCATTGTGGGCGGGCGAGATTCCTCGCGCTGCTCGGAATGAAGGGGTGTTTTTGAAATAACAAACTCGTCATTCCGAGCCGAAGGCAGGAATTCTTAACACGCCATGCTGCGACTCCTCGCTCCGCTCGGGGTGACAGGTTCTCTTCCGCGACAGCAAACTTGTCATTCCGCGCGAAGCGAGGAATCTGCACAAACCTTGCGATTGAGCCCCCTCGCTCTGCTCAGGGTGGCAGACTATTTGGCTACTGCCGACAAAAGCTACGCCTTAGCTATGGTATAATTTTTCTGGCATGGACAAGGTGCTGATTACGGGCGGCGCGGGGTTTTTAGGCTATCACCTTGCCCACCACTTCGCCAGCAAGGGCGTCGGCGTTGCTTTGTTGGACATCGCACCTTACGACGAAAGCGAATATCCCGCAGGTACAGAGTTCTACACGGGCGATGTGCGCAATCGCGAGCAGGTGCGCGCCGCCTTAGAAAAAGCCCAACCTCGCTGGGTCATCCACGGCGCAGCCGCGCTGCC
>JAUQOS010000081.1 GCA_030550775.1 Armatimonadota bacterium | reverse complement strand
AACTGGCAACAAACTCGCCTTGCCGCACCCTATCTACTTACCTTTTCCACCGTTTGCAAAAACAAGCAAGACCCCCCGTCCAATCAGGTATAATCCTACGCGGAGGCGTATGACCAATGAGCGTCCAAGCTGCACCGCAAGTAGGCTGGCGAGAGAAACTCAAGGGTGATAACTACTTCCTACACAAACTCCACTCCCTTACGGGGATTTTCCCCGTCGGCTACTATCTCGTACAGCACCTGTTTCTGAACTCGATGGCGGCGGTAGACCCCAAGTACTTCAACGCGGTGGTCTATTTCTTCAATGTCATCTTGCCGAAGCCGGTGCTGTGGGCGATGGAGCTGTTCTTGGTGATTTTGCCCTTGCTGTTTCACTCGCTGTACGGCTTTGTGATTACCTATCACGGCAAGGCGAACATCTTCAAGTACCGCTATCGTGAGAACTTGGGCTACACCCTGCAACGCGTCACGGGTGTGATTATCTTCGTGTTCCTGCTGTTCCATGTGTACTCGACCACGATTAGTCACAAGCTGTTTGGTGCGGACATCTCCTACAGTGGTATGCAAGCGCACTTCCAAAACCCGCTGGTGCTGGCGTTTTATGTGATTGGCGTGGCTGCCAGCTCGTACCATTTGTTCAACGGGGTCTGGAATTTCGCCATTCGTTGGGGTATCACTGTAGGGGAGCGTGCGCAGCGCAGCTTGTACAAGTTCTGCATGGTCGGGTTTGTGTTGCTCACCTTGCTGGGGTGGGTTGCGCTGGCGGGCTTCTTTATGCATGAGGCGCCGCCGAACCCCATCCCGACCCACTAAGGAGGCGTATGGCTATGGCGAAGAAGCATGTGGCTGTTGTTGGAGGCGGCTTAGGTGGTCTGATGACCACGATGAAGCTCGCAGAAGCGGGTGTGCATGTGGATTTGTTCTCGTTGGTGCCCGTGAAACGTTCGCACTCGGTGTGCGCGCAAGGGGGCATCAACGGCGCGGTGAACACCAAAGGCGAGGGCGACTCGCCGTGGATTCACTTCGACGACACGATTTACGGCGGCGACTTTTTGGCGAACCAGCCGCCTGTGCTGCGCATGGCGGAGCGCGCCCCAGCGATTATCTACCTGCTGGATCGCTTGGGCGTGCCGTTCAACCGCACGCCTGAAGGCTTCATTGACTTCCGTCGGTTTGGTGGTACGCGCCACCACCGCACCGCGTTCGCCGGCTCCACCACTGGGCAGCAACTGCTGTATGCCCTTGATGAGCAGGTGCGCCGCTGGGAAGTGGAAGGGCGCGTGACCAAGTACGAAGGCTGGGAGTTCCTTGGGTTGATTCTGGATGAGAACGGCGTGTGCCGCGGCTTAGTGGCGCAAGACCTGCGCACGATGGAAATCCGCGCCTTCCGCGAGGAAGCCGTCGTAATTGCCACAGGCGGTCCCGGGATGCTGTTCAAGAACACCACCAACTCAATCATCTGCACGGGCGCGGCGGCAAGCATCTGCTATCAGCAAGGCGCATACTACGCCAACGCCGAGTTCATCCAGATTCACCCCACCGCCATTCCTGGCGAAGACAAGTGTCGCCTCATCTCGGAAGCGGTGCGCGGCGAGGGCGGGCGCGTATGGGTGCCAAAAGACCCCTACGACAAGCGCCACCCGCGCGACATCCCCGAAAGCGACCGCTGGTACTTCCTTGAGGAGAAGTACCCTGCCTATGGCAACCTCGTGCCGCGCGACATCGCCACCCGCGAAATCTTCGATGTGTGCGTGAACCAACGCCGCGGCATCCAAGGCAAGAACCAAGTCTACCTGGATATCACCCACCTGCCACGCCAGCAGATTGAGAAGAAGCTGCTGGGCATCCTCGAAGTGTACATCAAGTTCGTGGGCGAAGACCCGCGCGAGGTGCCCATGCGCATCTACCCCGCGCAGCACTACTCAATGGGCGGGCTGTGGGTGGACTACGCGGTGAATGGCGACGGGCTGATGGAAGCCGTACACCCACGCAACCACATGACCAACATCCCCGGCTTGTACGCCGTAGGCGAGGTGGACTATCAGTATCACGGTGCGAACCGATTAGGCGCAAACTCGTTGCTGAGCTGCCTCTTCGGCGGCGAGGTCACTGCACCCGCGATTGTGGAGTACCTCAAGAACCTCGAAACCTCAGCGTTTGAGCTGCCCAGCAGCCTGTTTGAACAAGAGCAGCGTAAACATCAAGCGCATTTCGAGGCGATTGGGCGACGCAGCGGTCCCGAAAACCCCTACCGCCTCGCCGATGAAATGCGCGTGCTGATGGACGAAAATGTCACCGTCGTGCGCGAAAACGCGCGCCTAGCGCAAACCCTCGAGCGGCTCAAGGAGCTACGCGAGCGCGTCAAGCATGTCAACATCTCCGACCACGCCAGCTGGACCAACCAAGTAGTGCCGTTCGTGCGCACTTTGGAGCACCAGCTGGAGCTGGCAATCTGCATCACCGCGTGCGCGTTAGATCGCAACGAAAGCCGTGGTGCCCACTACAAGCCAGAGTTCCCTAACCGCGATGACGAAAACTACCTCAAGACCACGATGGCGCGCTGGACGCCCGACGGACCTGAGATTCACTACGAACCAGTGGATGTGAGCCTTATCAAGCCGCGCCCGCGCCGCTACGACACGCCTAAAACCGAGGCAAAAGTCGAAACCAAAACCGCCGCGGGCGTGAAGAGCTAATCCGCGTTTAGCTGTCCACCTGAAAACACGGGGGTGGGTTAGAAACCCACCCCCGTGCAACTTGCAGTTGCCGAATTCTGGGTATCATACACCCTACCGATGGAGACGCTACCACTGGATCAAGTGCTGCACGGCGACTGCATCGAGATTATGCAACAACTACCGCCCAACTCGGTGGACTGCGTCTTCGCCGACCCACCCTACAACCTCCAACTCCGCCAAGAACTCTACCGCCCCAACCGCACCAAAGTCAACGCCGTCAACGACCCTTGGGACCAGTTCGAAAACTTCCACGCTTACGACGAGTTCACGACCCGGTGGCTCACCCAAGCCCAACGCCTGCTCAAAGACACAGGCACCCTCTGGGTCATTGGCACCTACCACAACATCTTCCGCATCGGCAAGATCATGCAAGATTTGGGCTTTTGGATTTTGAACGACATCATCTGGATCAAAACCAACCCGATGCCCAACTTTCGGGGGGTGCGCTTTACGAACGCGCACGAGACGCTGATTTGGGCGCAGAAAGCGCCGGGCAAGCCGTACACTTTCAACTATCACGCGATGAAGGCGTTGAACGACGGGGTGCAGATGCGCAGTGATTGGTATATTCCGTTGTGCACAGGTCGGGAGCGGTTGCGGGTGAACGGGGAGCGGGCGCACTCTACGCAGAAGCCAGAGGCATTGTTGTATCGGGTGTTGCTTTCGAGCACGCGGGTGGGGGATGTGGTGTTAGATCCGTTTTTTGGGACGGGGACAACGGGGGTGGTGGCGAAGCGGCTGGGGCGTCGGTGGATTGGGATTGAGCGCGACGCGCGCTATGTGGAACTGGCGCGGCGGCGCATCGCTGCCGTAGAACCGCTGCCGAAGGAATACTTAGAGCCACAGATGTCTTTGCGCGCGCGTCGGCGTATCTCGCTGGGCACACTGGTGGAAAACGGCTATCTTGCTGCGGGTGATGCCCTCTATTTCAAAGGCGATCCTAACCGTATGGCGCGCGTGTTAGCGAACGGGCATATTCGGTATCAGGATGGGGTAGAAGGCTCCATTCACGCGGTGGGGCGGCACATCACGGGTGCGCCCTGCAACGGTTGGGAAGCGTGGTACTACTACGATGCCGAAACGGGGCAACTGTTGCCTATAGATATCCTGCGGCAGCAGTATGTACGCGCCTCGGCTGGCGTTACCGAAACAAACCCCATTTATCGGCTGTAAGGTGCACAGAGCGGGTCGCCCACGACCAAGTCTTTCCACATAATGAAGGGACTAGCTGCCCATAGGCTCTCGGCGATGGTGCGTCCGCGCGTGAAAAGGTCAAACATAATCTCGGCGCGGCACAGCGCCGCCGTGTACG
This sequence comes from Armatimonadota bacterium, assembly GCA_030550775.1. GTDB lineage: Bacteria > Armatimonadota > Fimbriimonadia > Fimbriimonadales > GBS-DC > GBS-DC. The sequence continues at coordinate 6,295 of JAUQOS010000081.1, read as the reverse complement.
GCTCCGACACATAGCCCTTGACGCCCGTCGCGCCTTGGGCAATCAGATCGGCAATCAGCGATTGCCCCTTGTCGGTGAACTGGAAGGTGCGCGCACTGGTGGAAACGGCGGTTTCGGCAATTGAGCCGGGCAGAAACTGCAATGTGCGGTAGCCCTCTTTGCTGAAGCGGTGGTCATTGCTGCCCCACGAGTAGTAGCCCATAATCTCACGCATGCCGCCTACAAACGCCTCCCCTTCATCCAGTAGCACCTCGAAGCCGCGCTGGCGCAACAGGCGCGCCGCCGCACGCATACTTTCGTTGATAAGCCGATAGCCCCCGCCACTCCGCTTAGGGTCAATATCCAGTAAAAACAGTCCGTTTGCGCGACGCGCTCGCAAACTATTGTCCACAAGGTTGCGGATATGCCGCATTGTATAACCGTCTAAGCGCGTGGCTAAGTAAAACCCGTATTTGCGTCGCGAAAACCGCTCGTTTTTGCCAAAGTAAGGGTTTAGGTGCGACTCGCGCAATTCGGTGCTGAAGGGGCGCTTGAGCGGCGCGCTCATCAGCGCGCTATCCACCGAAAACCCGCCCTCGCGAATACGCAACGGAATGCCTTTGGTCAGCACCAGGAAGTCCACGCGCTCGGTTAGCTGGCGTTGGCGCAGCAGTTCCATCACGGGGCGTTCAATCGTATCGCGATATTCCGCGAGCGACACTTCCTCTTGGGGCACGCAGTCAATAATGAATACATGCGTAGCAGGTAGTTCGCGCTTTTGGGCGTAGTATTGCGCAATCGAAACCGAGTCAGGGCTGCGGCGCGTAGCAATCACCACCACATTCGTTACGCGTGGCATGCCGAGATTATACCTACCCAAATTGCTTCTCTATGAGCCTTACAAGCAGACGCGATTTCTCGATCCCAAGCCGAAGGCGAGGAATCGCAACGGAAGCAACTTTTAGTTATGCCCCTATGCCTGAAGGACGGAAATGCGATGCACACGCCTGTGGTTAGTGAACACCAGTGTTGTACCTGCGTATGTAATTGTGGTATAACTGTGGCAGGGCAGGAGTGATGCCCTGATCTTGTGGATTGAAGGAGGTTACAAGCGATGAAGCGTACATTGTTGTGGCTGGTAGCAGCTGGCGCGTTTGTGACACTGGCATACGCCCAGACCGTGATTGTTCGAGGAGCGGTTGGGTTTGGTTTTGCGGGTGCCCCCGACGCGGAGCGCCCCAACGCTCGCTTTGACTTCAGTGTGCAAGAGGTGGTGTACGGCAACCAGTCGCGCCTCTTCGGTGGCTTTGCGATTGAGGTGCGCAGCGAGAATGCCATCACGGTTGTTCACTTAGCTCGCGTTGAGCGAGTGAGTGTTGACGCTGCCGAAGGCACGGCGAGCTTCAGCGGGCGTGGCTGGGCGGTGCAGCGCACGCGTCAGGGTGTGCGTCGTGTGCAGGGCATTGTGTCGGTGAGCGTGGAGGATAATCGCGATCCACGCGCCACTGAAGGCGATCCTGACACGCTGACTGTGGAGTTCCGCACCGAACCTGACACCGACCCCGTGTTTACCTACGCGGGCGTGGTGAAGCGCGGCGACATCAGCGTGTTTGAGCGCACACGCTCACGCTAAATCCACCATCCCCCTTGCCCCTCGCCCGCAGGCTGGGCGAGGGGCAGCCACTCACTCCCGTTCACGCAGTGCTTTGCGCCACTTTTCACACAACTCTAATGCCTCGCGTGCCTGTCGCCATAGCAGCTGCTCCTGCTTGAGGCGTTCTGCGGGCGAGAGTTCGGGGGTCTCCGCTGCCAAGGTGGGGGGCGGAGTCTCCAGATATTGGCGCACTGCTTGCAAAAACGAGTCGTACAGCGCCGCCGTCTCGGGCGGCAGGGCGTCAGGACCGCGCTCTAGTTGCATCAGGTGCGCGAGGGTTTGCAAGCAGAAATGGCATGCCTCCTCTCGTGCTGCTTGCCACAGGTGCGGCGGTAAGGCGCGCGGGCGTGTACCCTTGTCGCGTTGCCGACGCGCCAAGTGGTGCAGTGCCTCAGTTGCCAACTGCACAGGCACGCTTAGCAATGGTAGCTGGAAGGTTTGCGCAACTTCCTGCGCAATCCACTCGCGCGACAACGAACGACGCATCCCGTAAACTTTGGACATGGGTGTAGACAAATGTAAACCATCCATGCACAGTGCGAGCTGTCAAGAGGAAAATTCTCCTGCGGTTCACTTCCGCTTACAACGCAGTCGCTAGGCTTTGTGCGCCTCTCAGTGGTTCGCCCTATGCGTAGGCGGAACCGACTAGGCTTTTCGGTGCCTTTCGCACATCAGGGAACACTGTGTGTTTATTTTGGTGCTCTCGGCGTAGCGGGGAGAACCTACCTGATAAGGGTATACGGTTCTACCCCAAATTCGGGCGCCGCGGGCGCATTTTCCCTACTTGCAGCCCCTCAAGCCGAGGGCAGAAACAGATTTTTCTCGAACCCCCTCCTTCAGGTTCCCCCTACGGTGTAGGGGGAACTGAGTGCGTTTTTCGGTTCCTCTCGCGGAGCGGGAGGGGAACCTTACGGAGGGGGTAAGGGGGTTGAGGGAGCCAAGTTGGCTTGGCGCGCACAAGAACGGCTTGAGCCGAGTCTGTTAGGGTCAGCATATTCTTCAAACCCTGTGAGCCGTCCGTTCGGATGCCTAAGATGTTGCCTCGCCGTGCGTGCACGCCCCGATTTCTCGGAGGCTTCCACACGAAATACGACTGTCATAGAAGCGTAGAGAATCCTGTGTGCTAAGGTCGTGCGCATTGTTAGCCTCCTACCTTGCGGGGGCTGAGCACAAGAGGTAGGGGCTACAGGGGATTTAGAGCACAAGGAATAGGGGTCTGGAGCCGACAGTGGGATTCGAACCCACGACCTACGCATTACGAGTGCGTCGCTCTACCGCTGAGCTATGTCGGCTCCTCAGCAAGTGGATTATACCCTATTTGAGTCGTGGATGCAAGGGCTTATGCGCTTTCGCTTAGCCCGCGCAGGTAGTCGCCGTAGCGATACAGTGCGCTGCGAGCGCGCTCCAAGCGTCCGATGAGGTTGCCCTCATCGTGCTGTAAGAGTTGCTCAAGCGTTTCGGCAATAAACAAGGCTTCTATGGCGTCAGTGGGCTTGCCTGCGACGCGCAGCCCAAACTCAGCGTCGCTCGGGTCCAAGTTCATATGGGCAATCAGGTAGGGCTTGAGGTGCGGATAGGCGCGCAGGTGCCAGCGTCGCAGCTGGGCGTACTCTTCCTGGAATGGTTCGCCCTCGCCCGCGAACGCTGCGTCGCAAATCAACTCTGCCAGGCGCTCGAACTGTTCATAATATTCTGCCAGCAGAAGGCGTTGCTCCTCAATAGGAAAGGTGCAGGGTTCGGCGTGCCACAAGCGCACGCGGTTAGGGAACGAGCTTATCAGCGTATTCAATCGTGTCCATCCTAGACGCAGAGCGGTTTGTGTGTACACATACCCTCTCCAGATGCCATGCGCGAGCGCACGCGCCCATAACGGAACGCTCATCTTATGCCTCCTTGCGCGATTCGTCTAATTTTGCCAGGTAGTTGAGTTTCAAGTCGCGGAGTTGGCGTTCGTACTCGCGTTGCGCCTCTGGTTCGAGGTGTGGTTTGAGCTTTCCTGCAAGGAAATCAGCGCAATCGATGGCGATTTGCGCCTCCTCCAGTGCTACATGGGTTTTGCCTGTAGCAGGGTCGGGTAGAAATCCCATCAGTTGCCACGCGCCCGCGATGTACAAATCCAGCGTGTAGCGCAACAGTGCGTACACATCGGTGCGCTCCGGGGTCTCGGTGCGCTCCATACGCCACCTCCTTTGGGGGCTATTATACCTCCAGTCTTCGCCAGTGTGATTTCAATCACAGACACAGGCAGTTGCGGAAAGGCATACTATTGGTGCGCTTTGCGCATCAATACCAAGCGACAGGAGGTTCTATATGCCAACGATTGTGGATGTGGCGGTTCAAGCAGGGTCGTTCAATACGCTGGTTCAAGCTGTGCAGGCGGCTGGTCTAGTCGAGACGCTGAGCGGTGCTGGTCCGTTTACCGTGTTTGCGCCGACGGACGAGGCGTTCTCCCAGATTCCGCAAGAGACGCTGCAAGCCGTGTTGGCAGACAAAGAGAAGCTCACGGCGATTCTGACTTACCATGTGGTGCCGGGCAAGCTGATGGCTGCTGATGTTGTCAACAGCACGCAGCTGCAAACGGTGCAGGGGCAGAGCATTACCGTGAGCGTGGCAGACGGCACAGTGCGCGTGGATGACGCGACAGTGATCCAAACCGACATCGAAGCGGACAACGGCGTTATCCATGTTATTGACAAAGTCATTATGCCCAAGTAAGCAACCAATCACCTCGCAACTCGTCTGGGTGGAGAGTGGCGGCTCTCCACCCCTCTTTTTTATGCGGCGAAGTTGAGCTGATGGGTCATCAACTGGAAGGGGCGAAGGTCTTTGATAATAATCGACTTGCGGTTGGTGGTAAGCCACCCTTTGCGCGCCCAACGGCTGAGGGTGCGGCTCACGGCTTCGCGACTGGCGCCAACATAATCAGCGATCTCTTGGTGCGTGAGGTGGATCTCTATCCCTTCATCCGTCTGCTCGCCTATCGTTTGCGCCAGTCCGAGCAGCGCGTGGGCAATCCGTTGGCTCAGTTTGAGACGGCTGATGTGGAACACGCGCTCCTCGGACTGGCGGATCCGCTCCGCTAAGATTCGAAGCAGCGCCAGCGCAAAGTCAGGATGTTCCCGAAGCAATTGTTCGAACTGCTCAGCCGAAAGGTAGCGCACCTCGGTAGGCTCCAATGCCTCTACAGTGGCACGAAGCCAGTGTCCTGTAAGAATAGTGGTCTCTCCGAACGAGTCGCCGCTGCCCAAGATAGCGTAGGTAAGCGCACTACCATCGGGCGCAATGGTGTAGACCTTCATCAGCCCCTTCTCCACAACCCACCAGCCCCCTGGTGCGCGCCCAAGTTCCAAGCGGTCACCGGGGTTGTAATGCACTGTCAGCATACGGCTCTGGATTTCGCGCGCTTCGTCCTCGCTAAGCCACTGAAATGGGCTGGTTTTCACCAGCGCCCACTTGACTGTCATTGTGGGATCACCTCGCTATCTGCAGCGATCTGCGTGGGCAGGCGATGCAGGATTTTGGAATGCCACGCCCAACGCACTTGTAGTATACCTGGCTTTGTGTCAGGGCTTGAGATTGTCTGCGGATGGGGCTTGCGTTAGCCGTCTTTGAGCAGGCGATTGATGCGATCCGCATCGCGCAACGAAGGATCGTCCACGAACACGAGCTTCGGAATGCGCTTGAGATGCAGTCGTTTGCCCAACAGCCCCCGAATATAGCCCGCCGCCTGCTGTAGCCGTTCTAAGGTTTGTTTGCGACGCCGCTCATCGCCGAACACGCTCACATAAACTGTCGCTTGCGAGAGGTCGCGCGCTATCCGCACGCCCGTAATCGTCGCTAAGCCCAAATCTTGACCCGCCAAATCTTTCAATAGCACTTGGCTCAGCTCGGCGGTCAAAAGCGACTCCAAGCGTTCCATGCGTCCGCCCATCGATGTCCTCCTTGTCAAAGAAGTTCCAGATGGCTTTCCAATAGCATAATACGCCCATCCGATTCGATGCGTTCCAGCACTGTGTCCAGCACACTGTTGACGAAGCTGGTGTGGTTTGCCACGCAAGCAATCGCTAGGCATGCGCGCTGGTGCAGGTCGTGGTGGTCAATCTCGGCGATGGAGAGGTTGAAATCGTTGCGCAGGCGGGCAATTAGGCTCTGAACCACTTGCCGCTTTTCCTTCAGTGAGCGACAACCACCAATGTAAAGCTCCACTGTCAAAAGCCCCACGTGCGCCGCCATTTGCATAGAGTGTACCCCACAAAACCAGCATACACATCGCCGTCAGAGGGCTGCGTGCTATGAGACAAAACCCTGTCACACAACATGCAGAGCGCGTGTATCCGCATGTGTGGAACGTGCGCCGCGGCCATCGCGAAGCGTGGGCAGCTGAAATAGGCTTGCTTCGGTGAATGCTGTAGTTGGCACTTTATGAATAAAACCTACATATTGTATGCCTATGTTTATACAACACAATTTATAGTCGGTATAAAAAATCGCAACAAACATGCCGACAATAGTAACAGGAGGTCTTTGCCTATGCGGTACCGAAAGGCTTGGCTGTGGCTGACAGTCTGGCTCTGGGCGGTTAGCTTGCTTGCAATCGCGTCCGCTCAACTGATTGAGGAGAGAGTTATCGCGCGTGGACAGATTCGCAACCTGAGCGTCTCG
>JAUQOS010000080.1 GCA_030550775.1 Armatimonadota bacterium | reverse complement strand
GGGGGGCAGAAACAGAACACGAGCCGCGAAAAGCGCGCGGTGGAATGGGACCCAAGTGGTGTACCCTCGTCAGAACCTGCAAGGGGGGAGGCATCGCACAACCAACCGCAGGCAGTGTTCTCCTCGCTACGGATATGGCACGGAAAGGCGCACGCAGCTCAGAAACCATACCGCACCGGATTTACAGGTTCCCCGTTGATGCGCACTTCAAAGTGCAGGTGCGGTCCTGTAGAGTAGCCTGTGCTGCCCACGCGGGCAATCACCTGCCCCTGTTGCACCTCTTGCCCCACCGCCACCAAGATTGCCGAGCAGTGGGCGTATAGGGTCGCTACCCCCCCGCCGTGGTCAATGATGACTGTGTAGCCGTAGCCCCGAATATACCCCGCTTCTACTACCACGCCAGCGTCGGCGGCGCGGATAGGTGTGCCATGGGGCGCAGCGATGTCAATGCCTGTGTGCATTTTGCGCACGCGGAAGATTGGGTGCACACGCATGCCGTAGCCCGAAACGATGTTGCCATCAACAGGACGCACGAATCGTCCCGACCATGGTTGTTCGGCACGGGCGCGTCCGCTGGGCGTCTCCATTAGTGCGCGCAGGCGGCGGGCAATCGCGCGCGACTCGGCTTCCAGCTCTGCCAACTGCTGTTCATAAAGCGCACGTTGGCGCGAGATATCTTTCAGCAGTTCTGTCTTTTCGGCTTGGGCGGTGGTCAGTTCGCTCTGTTGCTCGCGCAAGTCGGCTTCCAAGCCCGCGATGCGACGCACGGTGGCGTCCATCCGCGCTTTGGCTTGCGCTACCGCCGCTTGGTCAGCGCGTACCTGATCCAGCAGTGCACGGTCGGTTTTGACAATCTGGCGGAACACATAGCTGCGGCTGTTCAGCTCGCTGATACTGCGGGCGCTGACCAGCATTGTGAGGAACGACACCGAGCGGTACTTGTAGGCAGCGCGCAGGCGTTGCGCCAATAGTTGCTCGCGCTGGCGCAAGCGTTGGGTCAACTGCTCCAGCTGTTTGGCGAGTTCTGCTTGTTCCCTGCGTGCAGCCGCGAGGCGGTCGCGTGTGGTGCGCAAGCGTGCCGATACTTCCGTGATTTGCTTATCCAGCGTTTCCAAGTCGCGCCGCACTTTGCGCTCCTCGCGCCGCTTTTGAGCGATGGCGCCTCTGAGCTTACCGATCTCGCCCTGCAGGGATTGGAGCTCTCGCTGAAGTTTCTGGCGTTGCTGCGCTTTATCTTGCTGCGCGCCTGTAGGCACGCACAATAGCAGCATAACCAGCAGTACGCCGAGCCAACCTCCGTGCCTGCGCATTGCCCAGCCATTATTTTCGGTCAGTGGTCGCGCTTTCCTGCTTGCACGCCTGCCCACACAATTTCCATTGGCTCACCGTCGGGCGTGCAGTTGTAGATGGAAAAGTCAGTGACGCCTGCCTCGCGCAGTACCTCTTCGTCGATGAAGGCGTTGCCTGTGCAGGTGTGTGGCTCGCGGCGTACGATTTCGTACACCGCGTCTGCCATAATGTCGGCTTTGCGCCACTGCTTGGGTGTGCCCAGTCCCCACGCAATCGTCGCTTGGCTTTCAATAAGGGTGCGGGGCCACAGCGCGTTCACCGCCACATTGTGCTCGCGCACCTCCTCTGCCAAGCCCAACGCCAGCATTGTCATCCCAAACTTGGAAATCATATAGGCGACCTTGCCGGGCAACACGCTCAAGTCAATCGGGGGCGACATGGTGATGATGTGTCCCCAGCGTTGAGCAATCATATGAGGCAGCACGAGGTGCGAGGCGATAAAGGACGCCCGAAGGTTTACCTGCATCACCAAGTCAAAGCGTTTGGGCGGAGTTTCCACGACAGGATACCACCAGAGCGCGCCTGCGTTGTTGACCAAGATGTCCACCCGCCCGAAAGTCTCCAGCGTTTTATCCACCATCATTTGGAGGGCGTTCTCATCGCGCACGTCGACGCGTAGGGGCAACGCCCTCCCGCCCAGCGCTTCCACTTCCTGGGCGACCGTGTAGATGGTGCCGGGCAGTCGGGGATCGGGTTCAGCGGTTTTGGCAGCGATGACAACTGCTGCGCCTTCCTTCGCAAGTTTGAGCGCGACCGCGCGTCCGATGCCGCGACTGGCGCCCGTGATAATCGCCACGCGCCCTGCCAGCGGAGCTGTTTGTTGCATAGCCGTAGGATACCTAATGTCTACCGTGCCCCTGCCACTCGGTATAATCTTTGTCGTGGTGATAGAGCGTTCGGAGCGCGATCGGCGTCGGGCGCGCCGCTTGGGCAAACTGGGCTACGCGCTGGCACGCGCGATAGGTAGCACTGTGCGCCTGCATGTGGAGGGCTGGGAACAGATTGAGCAGCATCGGCGCGAAGGCACTGGGGCGGTGATGGTTTCATGGCATGGGCGCACGCTGATTCCTGCCAACTTTATGCGCGGCATGGGCATTTTGGCGCTGATTTCGCTTTCGCGTGACGGCGACATCCAAAACGAGATTTTCACGCGCTTTGGGTTTCGCACGCTGCGGGGTTCAACCAGTCGGGGTGGGGTGCGCGCCGCGCTGGAGGCAGCACGCGAGGTGAAAAAAGGCGCCATTTTAGCCTTCACGCCCGACGGACCGCGCGGACCCAGCGGCAAGTTCCAGCCCGGGGCTCTGCTGATTGCCCAAAAAGCGGGTGTGCCCATCTACCCGGCGGGTATCAGCGCCTATCCACGCATCTTACTGCCCACTTGGGATCGCTATCTTGTACCGCTGCCGTTTGCGCGGGGGGCTTTTTTGATTGGCTCACCCGTGTGGGTGCCTGCCGACGCCGACAAAGACGACTTTGCCCAACTTGCCGAGCACCTTGAGCACACCATCAACGCTTTGGAGGCGCGCGCTGAAGCTCTCGTGCGGAGGCGTTGGGCATGATACGCACGCTTTACAATCTGGGGCTCCTGCTGACCACGCCCCTGTGGAGTGTGTATGTGGCGCAGCGCGTGCTTTGGGGTAACTGGCGCGACCGCTGGCGCGAACGCTTCGGCGCAGTGCCTGTGCCCCTACCAACTGACAAGCCACGCATTTGGATCCACGGCGTGTCGGTGGGCGAAACACTGGCAGCGCAACCAGTGGTCAAACTCTTGCGCGAGCAGCTGCCCCACTACGAACTCGTGTTCAGCACCACCACACCCACAGGGCAGCAGATCGCTCGCAGCACGCTGCGCAACAGCGTGGATTATTTCATTTACTTTCCGCTGGACTTACCGTTTGCTGTGCGCCGTGCGCTTAGTCGCGTGCAACCACAAGTGTTGATTTTATTTGAAACCGAACTCTGGCTGAACCTGATTAGCGAGCAGAAGCGTCGTGGCGGGCGCGTGATTATCCTCAACGGGCGGATTAGCGACCGCACGGCGCATTATGGGGCAAGGCTGCGCGCGCTGTATACCTATATGCTGCGCCAAGTGGACTTTATCGGGGTGCAGTCGCCTGTGGATGCGGCGCGCTTCATCGCGTTGGGGGCGTCGCCCGCGCGAATTGAGGTGTGCGGCAACACCAAGTTCGACCAAGCCCTGAGCGCCGCCGACCGCTCGCCTGCCGAGTGGCGCGCCACGCTGTCGCTGCCTGAGAACGCCCCCGTGATCGTGGTGGGCAGCACGCGCACCCCTGAGGAGGAGGTGTTGGTCGTGGATGCCTACCAACAGGTCCTCCAGTCGCTACCCGATACCTGCTTGGTGATTGCCCCACGCCACTTGGAGCGCGTAGAAGCGATAGAGCAGCTGCTGCGGGCGCGTGGGTTTCAGCCCCGTCGGCGCAGCACACTGCCCCTACCCACGAACCAGCACGCACAGGTAGTGATTGTGGATACCTTTGGCGAGTTGGCAAGCCTCTATAGCGTCGCAGATGTCGCGGTAGTGGGGGGCGCATTTGCCCCGCTTGGCGGGCAGAACCTGTTCCAGCCGCTGGCGCACGGCAAACCCGTCTTTTTTGGACCGCACACGCACAACTTCCGTGATATCGCCCAACTGGCAAAGGCAGCGGGCGTGGGCTTTGAGGTGCAAACCGCCCAACAGTTAGCAGAAGGTATTCTGCGCCTGCTCCACGACCCCAAACTGCGCGAGCATATCACGCAACAGGCGCTGGAACTAGTGCGCCAGCATCAAGGGGCTGCGGCACGATGCGTTGCCCTCGTGCAACGCTGGCTCGCGCCTCAGTAAAACCACTAGACAGGGTACACTATAGCCTGAGGGAGGCACGAGTATGAACTTCTTAGACAATCCGTTCTCGACAACAACAATCGCGATCGTACTGTTTTTGATTATCCTGTTGCGGGCGGCGCTGCGTGTGCTGCCCGAATGGGAGCGTGCAGTGGTACTGCGCTTAGGACGCTTTCAAGCTGTGAAAGGACCGGGCTTGATCTTCTTGATTCCCGTAATTGACACGGCGCGAATTGTGGACACGCGCATTGTGACGATGAACGTACCCCGTCAGGAGGCGATCACCAGCGACAATGTGTCGGTGAGCGTGGACGCGGTGGTGCTATTCCGCGTGATGGATCCTAAAGACGCTGTTGTACAGATTACAGACTACATCCAAACAGCGAGCTTGATTGCCCAGACAACTTTACGCAGCGTTATCGGACAGGTGGAACTGGACGACTTGCTGGCACGCCGCGACAAGATCAATCAGCAACTCCAGCGCATTATCGACGAGCAGACTGAAGCGTTCGGCGTGAAGGTGACCAGCGTAGAGATTCGCGATGTCGTGCTGCCTGAGGAGATGAAACGCGCGCTGGCACGCCAAGCCGAGAGCGAGCGCGAGCGACGCGCCAAGATTATCGCCGCAGAAGGCGAGTATCAGGCGGCGGAGAAGCTGGTGCAAGCGGCGCAGATGATTGCTCAACAGCCCGCCGCACTGCAGCTGCGCTACCTGCAAACGCTTTCGGAAATCTCCAGCGAGCGCAACTCCACAGTGGTCTTTCCTATCCCGATGGAGTTGATCCGCCCGCTGCTGGAGAGTACAATGCGCGACGGTACGCCGCAGCCACCTGCCAAGTCGTAAACAGGCACAGTGTAGGGGGTAGGTCTGCTGCTTGCCGTTTCCAAAAAGCCCAGATGCCCTGCTTCGCCTAGAATGACAGGGTGTGTGTGGAGGTAAACTTGTCATTCCGAGCCGAAGGCGAGGGCAACCCTGTCATTCCGAGCCGCAGGCGAGGAATCTCCAGCAAGACCCAGCCGAGACCTCTCGCTACGCTCGGGGTGACAAGGTCTTTTTCGTGGCAGTAAACTTGTCATTCCGAGCGAAGCGAGGAATCTCTGAAAAACCTATATGTCGTTCCGAGCTGAAGGCGAGGAATGCCGAATCTTTGCCGTACCAAATGCTAGGTGGATAAGCGCAAGCAGGTGGTAAGAATTCCCCTGTGTTAGGGATAGCTGAGGGGCGCATGCGGTGGTGGCGCACGGAGTCGCTGGAGGCGCGACACATTCGCGACGAGGAGTTGGAATGGTTTTTGCGCGTGTTGTGTGCGAGCTTTGGGCTGGATTACAGCACGGCGCGTCGTTTTTTCTACGATGATCCCTACTTTGAGGTCAATCAGCGTTGGGGGCTGTGGCTGCACGAGCGAGCAGGTCGCACGCTGGTGTCTGTGGCTACAGCGATTCCGCTGCAAATTTTGTTGAACGGGCGAGCGGTCGCGTGCTACGGGATTGCAGGGGTTGCCACGCTGCCTGAATACCGACGGCGCGGGTTCGCCAATCACCTACTGCAACAGATGTTGCACGCGCTTTACGCGGAACGCGCGCCCCTTGCCATTCTCCAGGCGTTCAATCACGATTTCTACCGTAAGCTCGGCTGGGAGACCGTGAGCGTGATTGCCCACGCGCGCTTGGAGCCAAAGCAACTGCCGCGCTACGAAACGGTACCGCTGCGTCGCGTCACGCCCGCCGACGCACCCGCTGTAAAAGCTTTCTATGAACGGCATTACCTTCCCCGCACGGGCAGCCTCGTGCGCGACGAGCGACGCTGGGAATACTTGTTTTGGAACCTGCCCAACCTGTGGCTGTGCGAATTCGCAGGGCAACTGGAGGGCTACATTTTCTACGACTTTTTGGATTCGGGCTGGACGCTTCGGGTGCGCGAGTTGCTGTGGAGCACGGAGCGAGCGCGGCGTGCCCTGCTGGGCTGGCTTGCCGCCAATGAGGAATCGGTGCGCCATGTGGAGTTCCAAATGTCGTTGGAGCAGCTGGCATCATTGCGCTTGATGGGGTGGCACTTGCCGCCCTCCGAGCCAACTCAGCCCATGTACAGCGTGCAAATTGTGCCCAATCTGATGGCACGCCCGATACACGCCCATGCACTGCTGCAGGCGTTGCTGGAGGGTGTGCCCGCGCCAAAAGGGTTCCAATCGTTCAATCTGCGGGTACGCGATAGTGTGCTAAGCGAAAACAGCACTGCGGTCGGCTTTGTGGCGCAAAACGGGCGCGTACGACTTACCAACGGATTGCCCGACGCCCCTACGCTGAGTGTTGCTCCTACAGTGTTGGCAATGATAGCATTTGGCACACTAAGCGTGCCCGAACTGCGGGCTCGGCGGATGCTAAGTGTGCCCGACACGCTTGTGGATGCGCTCGACGCTCTGTTCCCCGAGCAGTCGCCCTGCCTTACACCAATAGATTTCTTCTGAGGCAGCCTTCAAGGTTGCCCAACAACAATCTAAAACTGAAACTGCGCGGCAAAGTAAGCGCGATTGCGTCCTTCAGAAGCATCTACCCACTCGTAGCCCGCCGTGAGGCGAACGCCTGGCTCTGGAAAGAAGTGGAAAAATATCCCCAGTACGCGAACTGAGTCATTGCGGCGTGCGGTATCAGGGTCAAACTCTTCCCAGCGTAGTGTGAGCCGATGGTTCGAACGGAGATTGTATATCACGTAGCCAATTTGGGCGGTGTAGTTGCTAGGAGACAGGAATTGGGGGTTGCTAAGCCCGCCTGCGGGGTTGCGATCGCGCCCCGCCAGAGAGGTCCAGCGCAGGGTGAGCGGTCGGAGCCCAGCGGGGTGGATCTCCACTTCGCCATAGAGGACGCGCCGATCAACTTCGGGCACATTGATAAGGTTGTTTGGGGCGATGCGGCTCAGAAAACCCGGGCGTCGTCCCCACAGGGCACCGATGTTGAACCGCACTTGCTCATGGTCTCTCCGCACGGCGAGCAACGCCATCATTCGAGCTTCACCCCCGCGCTCGTTGAGTTGGGGATCCCGAATAGTTAGGCTGTTCCAAACCCCTATCAATGCGCGGGACTGGGAGTTCAGTTGATGCTCCACATACACCCCGCGTCCGCGCCTGCCCCTAAAATAGGTGTTAACGACGGTGGGCAGCTCTAAAGCATCGTGTTGGGGCAGCGAAGTACGCAAGTCGTAGAAAGCGGGCATCAACTGTTGCCCCAAGGAAACAATGGTTCGTGGGTTGAGTTGCCAACGGGCATAGGCGTCCAACAGGTCACTATTTTGAGCGCGCTCCCCTGAGGCTAACTCAACGGAGATACGCCCGCTGATGTGCGCATTCATCTGAAAACCGGCTACGAGGCGTGCCAGGCGTGTTTCGAAACCGTCACGCCCCTCGCGTCCTTCGGTATCGCTCCACTGGACTCGCAGGGTTCCTGAGAGGCGGAGCTTCTCATTGATGCGCACCTCCCCTGCTGCGCCTGCTGGAACCAAAACTGAAATCGCCCATAAAAGAACTATCCTATCCCGCATGCGCGCTTGCATGGGCACCTCCGGGTGCGCTGATTGTACCTGTTTCAGGTATAGTCCAGCCAATGGGCGTGATTGTTGGAATTGAAGGCGGCGGTACTAAAACGGGTTGTGCCGTGTTGGACGAGCAGGGTACGCTGCTGGCGTATGCCGAAGGCGGTCCTGCCAATCTCAACTTCGTGGACGAAGCCACGCAGCGCCACTCGTTTGAGACCGCTGTGGAGGGCGCGTTGGCGGGCATCCGCGCACCTGTGATTGCCGTCGGCTACACGGTGGCAGGCACGCGCGCCAACTGGGCATGGGTCCTCCAACGATTGGGCGACCCGCCTGCCTACCCTGTAGAGGAAGCGCGCATGGCAATGCTCAGCACGGGCGTAGAAGAGGCGCACGGGGTTGCCATCATCGCAGGCACAGGTTCGCTGGTGGCGGGCTTCCGTCACGACGCGCTGGTGATGCAAATGGGCGGCTGGGGCGCGCTGCTGGGCGATGAAGGTAGCGCATACGACGTGGCAATCCGCGCCCTGCGTAGTGCCGTGCGCGCATGGGATGGTCGTGAACCCGAAACGCGACTCATAGCGGCTGTACAACGCTACTTTGGCGTGAACGACCTACGCGAACTGGTGCCACTGTTCTATCAGCAGGGCGTGCCGCGCCACCAGATCGCGGCTTTCGCCAAAAGCGTAGCTGATACCGCACACCAGGGCGACACCGCCGCCATCCGCGTGTTGGTGCAAGCCAGCACCGAACTGGCAGGCGACGCCATCACCTGCGCACGCAAACTGTTCCAACAAGACGAAAAGTTCACCGTCGCGCTTACGGGCGGAATGTTCCACAGCCCAATCTATGGGGCTGCGTTCAAAGAGATGTTCGCCTTGCAGTTTCCGCAGGCGGAGTTGCGCCAAGCGGTGATGGCGCCCGCCGTTGCAGTGGCGCGTGCCGTATGGAAACGGCTTACCCGCCCCACGCCGTAGCCCCGCGCAGGTATACTCCACGCCGATGGCGCGACCGCTGGGCTACTGGATGCTGGTGCTGCACACGCATATCCCTTACGTGCTCACACACGGCAAAGCGCCCCACGGCACCGACTGGCTAAGCGAAAGCCTCGTGGAGTGCTACTTGCCTCTGTATGACCTCACCCACCGCCTGGCAAAGCGGGGCATCCCCGCCCAATACACAATCAACTTTACGCCCATCGTGCAAGAGCAACTCGCCGACCCAAGCTTCCATGCTGAAGCACAAAGCTACCTCAACGACAAAATCGCCGCCGCAAGCGACGATCTGCACACCTTCACCAAACAAGGCGCACGATGGATGGCGGGCTTGGCGTACCTGTGGCGTGAGTATTTCGCAGCGCAACAAGCGCTATATACCCAGCTGAACCACGATGTGCTGGGCGCGTTTCGCGCCTTGCAAGAAGCGGGGCTTATTGAAATCATCACCAGCGCCGCTACGCACGGCTATTTGCCCCTGATTGGGCGCGACGAGTGTGTGCGCGCCCAAGTGTTGCTGGGTGTGCTCACCTACCAAAAACACTTTGGGCGTGCCCCGCAGGGCTTCTGGCTGCCCGAATGTGCCTATCGCCCCGCCTATCGCTGGCTGCCCCCGACCGCGCAAGACGTGCTGCCCGCCACCGAACGCGCAGGCATCGAGCGGTTTCTCAGCGAGGCAGCCATCCGCTACTTCTTTGTGGACACCCACATGCTGCGCGGGGGCACACCCCTAGGCACCTACTGGGATCGGTTCCCCGCCCTGCGCCAACTCTATGAGCAGTTCGCCACCCATTATCGCCCCGAGCCGACCGAGCGCACGCCCTATCGAGCCTACATCGTGCCCGCCCCCAACACCCTCGCCGTGTTCGCGCGCGACCCCGCCACCACCCTCCAAGTTTGGAGCGGCGAACACGGCTACCCAGGCGATGCGCGCTACCTCGAATTCCACAAACTGCACTACCCGGGACGCTTGCGCTATTGGCGCGTGAGCCACACCAAAGCCGACTTGGGCGCAAAGCAGCTCTACCTGCCCTACGAGGCGTTCGAAGCGGTGCACGCCCACGCAGAGCATTTCGTGGGACTGCTCAAACACACGCTGTGGACCCACCTGCAGGCAACAGGCACCCCCGGCGTGATGGTCTCTATGTACGACACCGAACTGTTCGGGCACTGGTGGCACGAAGGTCCCGAGTGGCTCTACGCCGTCATTCAACGCCTCGCTGCCGACCCCGACATTGAAATCCTTACCGCCTCCGAATATCTGGAGCGATTCCCGCCTGAGGAGGCGGTCGTTTTGCCCGAAGGCTCATGGGGTGAGGGCGGCTCACACTACATCTGGCTCAACGAGCACACCCTGTGGGCGTGGGATGCTATCTACCGTGCCGAAGTGCGCTTCCTACGCCTCCTTCGGCAACACAGCAACCAGCCTACGCTACGCCCCTACCTGCAACAACTGGCACGCGAGCTCCTCCTAATGGAATCCTCGGACTGGACTTTCCTAATCACCACCGGCACCGCGCGCGACTACGCCGAAGTGCGCCTGCGTGACCACCAAAACCGCTTCGAACGCATCGCCGACCTCGTAGAGCAGCTTGCGCGCGGCGAACCACCCCATCCTGACCTGATGCGCCTCTACCAAGAAAGCACCCAGCGCGACAAACCCTTCGCCGAACTGGACCTAAG
>JAUQOS010000079.1 GCA_030550775.1 Armatimonadota bacterium | reverse complement strand
AATGCGAAACGGTGTTATCTCGCCGTAAAGTCGGCACCCCCAGCCTGATAAGGGTACAACGCATAGGTTCAACTCGGCTGTACCAACAACTAACTTGGCTCCCTCAACCCCCTTACCCCCCTCCGTATAAGGTTCTCCCGCTCCGCGGAGGGAACCAACCCTGGCACGGTTCCCCCTACGCCGTAGAGGGAACCGTGCCGTTTGTCACTTCGCACAAAAGCACAATCTGTAGAGGCACAGTGCCCCACTGATGCGCAAGATGCAGCGTAAATCGTGCACAGTGACAAAGATGAGGGTTCTCCCTACACCGCAGGGGGAACCTGAAGGAGGGGGTTCGAGAAAAATCCGTCTCTGCCCTCGGCACGAGAGGATGCAAGTGGGGAAAATGCGCCAGCGGCGCCCGAATTTGGGGTAGAACCGTGTACCCTTATCAGCAATCCCCAGCCCCGTCCGCAAGGCAGAGACATGGCAAAACCTTCGCGCGGGCAACCGCAAACCTGTAAAAACTGTGGTATAATCGGGATACAGAGGTGCTCCTCATGCGACGAGCGTGGCGTTACGCGCCATATTTTGTGTTAGTGTTAGCAGCAGTGGGGCTACTGGGTTGGTTCCGCGTGGAGCAAGGCCGTGCCGAGCACCAGCTCAACAGCACCTACGAGTTCTACGAGCCTGATTGGTCGCAACACTTGCCGCGCATTCGCCAAGCGATTGCACGGCAGCCCACAGAGGAGGCGAAACTGGCGGCGCTGGCTGAGATGCTCACGATGCCCTACCGAAACGAGAATGCACCTTTGCGCTTCAAGGTGATCAAGGAGGCAGATGGCACTTTAGCGCTGCGCTTGAACGCGGCCGTAGTGGTGCCGCGCTGGTATACTGCACGTGCGGCGCGTTTGGCACACACCGAAGCGCGCCAACTGCTTGGACGCGAGGTGCCCATCCACATCTACGAGACCTACATCGTGGGTCGCTCGCGCCTCATCGGCTTTTGCCGAGAGCGTGCGGGCACCGTCGAGGTTGCCTTCCGCTAACCTATGCCCATGCGTATCACCTTCTTTGATTTGGAGGAGTGGCAGCCAGACTATCTGCGGGCAGGGCTGCAACGGTTTGGTCTCGCCGACGCCGTGCAACCGCAGTTCTTCCACGACCACTTAGATGCCGAGCAGTGCGCGCAGTTTGCCGACAGCGAGGCGATTGTGGTGTTTATTTGGACACGCGTGAACCGCGCCGTGATTGAGTCGTTGCCCCGGCTGCGTTTAGTGCTGACAATGTCTACGGGCTACGACCATATCGACCTCCAGGCGTGCCGTGAACGCGGAATCACCGTGTGCAATGTGCCTCACTATGGTGAGAACACGGTCGCGGAGCACACTTTCGCGCTGATTTTGTCGCTGTCGCGCAAGTTGCATGCGGCTTACTTTCAAGGGTTGCGTGGCGAGTATCGCATCCGCGAGTTGCGCGGCTTTGATCTATACGGCAAAACGCTGGGCGTGGTCGGTGCGGGCAACATCGGGTTGCATGTGATACGCATCGCGCGCGGGTTTGGCATGCGCGTGCTCGCGTATGACACGCGCCCTCACCCGCTGCTGGCGGAAGTGCTGGGCTTCACCTATACCGATTTAGACACCTTGCTGCGCGAGTCGGATATCGTCTCGCTGCATGTGCCCGCTACGCCAGAGACCTACCATCTCATCAATCGCGATACGCTGAGCAAGATGAAGCGGGGCGCGTTGCTCATTAACACCGCGCGCGGGAGCGTGGTGGATACTGAAGCGTTGCTGTGGGCGCTGGAGGAGGGTATTCTGGCAGGCGCGGGGCTGGATGTGATTGAGGGCGAGGAGTTTATCAAAGAGGAGAGCGCGCTACTGCGCATGCCTGTCGCGGAGGAAACGCTCAAAAAGGTGGTGCAGGCCCACTTGTTGCTGCGCCGCGAGAATGTGGTGTTCACGCCACATATTGCCTTCAACAGCCACGAGGCAGTCCAGCGCATCTTAGATACCACGCTGGAGAACCTGAAAGCGTATCTTGAAGGTCGCCCGCAAAACGTGGTAGGGTAGGCGCTGGCTCATTCTGTCGGCAAGGAAGCGAGCGCTGAGACACTGCCTCAATGCCCCTGTACGGGGCACTGCCTGAACTGCCAAAGCCGTTGCGTGATTTTTCCCGAACCCCTTCCTTCAGGTTCTCCCTACAAGCAGGGCGAACCGTTCAGAGCTCGGTTTCCCTCGCGCAGCGGGGGACCCTCACGGGGGGAGTTCGGAGAAAATTAGGCAACGGCTTAGACAGTTGCGACAGAACCCTGTACCCTCGTCAGCACGCGGTTGCATCGCGTGTGAGACGCAGACCGCTCCAAAAATTGTTGGGCTTGCCGACAATTTTTAGCAAGTCGCGGTGTTTTTCAAAAATCAAATGGGAGGTAGTTGATGCGGACTCACAGGGGGATTGTCGGCAAGCTGCGCCTCACGGAGCAGGGGCTGTCGCTGCGCAAGCAGTTTCTGCGGCTCACGCCCGAAAGCATCGAGGCGCTGCGCCAGATAGCGGACTACATGGAACAAGTCGCGCCGCAGCTTGTGCGCGAGTTTTACGACTTCCAGTTTAGCTTCCCCGAAACTGCCCAGTTTTTCATCCAGTATGCTCAGAAACGCGGTATATCCATACAATCGCTGCGGGAGCGATTGGAACACGCCCAGCTCAACTATTTCCTTGAAATTTTTCGTGAGGCGAAGCGCGGCGGACACTACGGTGTTGATTTCCTAGAGACGCGCTTGCGTATCGGCGCCACCCACAACGAAATCAATTTGCCGATGAAGTGGTACATCGGCTCCTACGCGCTGATGGTGGAGTTGCTGCGCCGCTACCTGTTGCAAAATGAGGCGTTGGAGCAGGAGCAGGCGAAGGTTGCCTTCCAGGCGATTGTTTCTGTGTTTCTCTATGATATTCAGGCGGTGAGCGATGCGTTCATCGTGATGCTGCTCCAAGACCTGTGTGTAGATACCGACAAGATAGAAGTGGCGTCGGCAACGAAAGACCTTACCGACTATTTCGGTGAGGTGCGGGGCTTGTTTGGTGCCGCGGTTTACGAGACGATGAACGCCGCCGCTCAGATTGAGCAAGCGGTGTCAGATTTGCAAGCCACTTGCGAGCAGACGCGCACAGCGGCGAGCCAAGTGGCGGCGGCGATTGAGCAAGTGGCGCGTGTGGCTGCCCATCAGGCGCAGGAAACTGTGCAAACAACAGAAGCCGTGCGACAGCTGACAGCCAGTATTCAAGAGATTGCCGAAGGCGCGCAGGCGCAAGCACAAGCGGTGGAGCACGCCCTCAGCGTTATCGAGCGCGTGGGCGAGAACATCCGCAAAACCTCCACGTATGTCGCCGAGATGGGGCGTCAATCGAGCCAGATTGGCGAGATTATCGAGGCAATCAACCAGATTGCCTTCCAAACGCATCTGCTGGCGCTGAACGCGGCGATTGAGGCGGCGCGAGCAGGTGAAGCGGGACGCGGTTTTGCGGTGGTCGCGAAAGAGGTGCAGCAACTGGCAGAGCGCTCGGCGCAATCTGCTAAGGATGTGGGTCGTTTAGTGGGGCAGATACAAAGTGTGATCAGCGCTGCCGTGCAGTCGATGCACGCCTCGGTCGAACAGTTCGAGCGGGAGTTGGTGAGCGCCATTCAGCAGGTTCAAGGCGTTGTGGTGCGGTATCAGATGGTGGTGCAGTCGATGAGCCAGAATGCGGTGGCAGTGCGCGACGCCATAGAAGAAGTCGCCAGTGCCAGCGAGCAGACCAGCGCCGCCGCCCAACAGGTGAGTGCGTCCACACAAGAGATGGCGGCGCAGTCGGCGCAGGTGGCGCAGTGGACAGCACGCTTGAGTGAAATCGTCGCCGCGCTCAGAGGCGCGTTGCGCCCCTTCAAGACGCACAGCGACCACGCCACGAGCGCGTGGGCAGGGAAAGTTGCTTAGGGAGTCTTTCCTCCTCTGCCTCCGTCCTGCGGGGCGGCGCGAGGGTGCTGCCCCGCAGGTTTTTTTTTTAGGATTCGTACTTGCCCAACACCAGCACGCTGTTATGCCCGCCGAACCCAAACGAGTTGCTCATCACATAGCGCAGGTGGGCGGGGCGGGGTGTGTTGGGCACGTAGTCTAAGTCGCATTCGGGATCGGGATATTCGTAGTTGATGGTGGGAGGTATGGTTTGGTGTTCAAGCGCGAGCACGCAGGCTGCGGCTTCCACGGCGCCTGCTGCGCCCAGGAGGTGCCCTGTCACCGATTTGGTGGAACTCACGGGCAGCTGATAGGCGTATTCGCCGAACACGCGCTTGATGGCAAGGGTCTCTTTGGCGTCGTTGTAGCGGGTGGAGGTGCCGTGCGCGTTGATGTAGTGGATGTCGGTCGGTTGCAAGCCTGCGTCTTGGAGGGCTTTGCGCATGGCGCGGGCGGCGCCGTCACCTTCGGGGTCGGGTTGGGTTACATGGTAAGCATCGGCGGTTGCACCGTAGCCCAGCAGTTCGGCGTAGATGCGCGCACCGCGCGCTTGTGCGTGTTCCAATGCTTCCAGCACTAGCACGCCTGCACCCTCGCCCATCACAAAGCCGTCGCGCTCAGCGTCGAAGGGGCGACTGGCGTGTTCGGGGTCGTCGTTGCGCGTGGACATCGCCCGCGCCGCGCAGAACGCTGCCACGCCAATCGGTTCAATCGCTGCCTCCGTGCCACCCGCCAGCACCACATCGGCGTCGCCATACTGAATCAAGCGCATCGCCAGCCCCAGCGCGTCTGCCCCTGTGGAACACGCCGTCACCACGCATAAGTTCGGTCCCTTCAGCCCAAACTGGATGGAAACCATGCCCGATGCCATGTCGCTTATCATCATCACGGGCAGGAAGGGGCTGATGCGGTCGGGACCGTGACGGTCTAAAACGCGCACTTGGCTATCCATATAATCCAGCCCGCCGATGCCAGAGCCGATGAGCACGCCAACGCGCTCACGGTTCTCGTCAGTGATGGTAAGTTGAGCATCGGCGAGAGCTAAGTGCGTGGCGGCGATGGCGAACTGAATAAAGCGGGCGGCGCGGCGCGCATCCCGACGCTCCATAAACTGCGTGGGGTCAAAATCCTTGATTTCGGCAGCGATGCGGGTGCTATAACCAGTGGCATCAAAGCGGGTGATTGGTCCTATTACGCGGCGGGGCAAGGTGAGCCCTTCCCAGAACGCTTCCTTGCCCAGCCCAAGCGGGGTCACTAAGCCCAAGCCCGTGATGACAACGCGTCGCCGCATCGCTTACTCTTCTAGTTGGAGCTTCTGGCTCAGCAGGCGCACCGCGTCGGCAACTGTGCGCACCTGCTCCGCCTCCTCCTCCGAAATCGACACATCGAACTCTTGCTCAAACGCCATCACCAGCTCCACCAAGTCGAGCGAGTCGGCGTTGAAATCGTCCACGAAGCTGGCTTCAGGAGTCACGGCGCTCTCATCAACGCCCAGTTGCTCCACGATCACCTTTTGTACGCGCTCAAAGATGTCTTGGCTCATCTTGGTCTACCTCCTCTGATGTCGGTTTAGATGCCGACGGTGAGACCACCGTCGATGACAAACACTTGCCCCGTGATGTACGAGGCAAATTCGCTGCACAGAAAGAGTACCCCATAGGCGATTTCTTCTGGAGTGCCGAACCGTCCCAATGGAATGCGTTGCAAGGCGTAGTCACGCACTTGCTCGGGCAGAGTTTGGGTCATATCGGTTTCAATTAGCCCAGGCGCGACGGCGTTGCAGGTGATGTTGCGGCTGCCCATCTCCAGCGCGACGGTCTTGGTGAAGGCGATTAGCGCGGCTTTGGAGGCGGCATAGTTGGCTTGTCCCGCGTTGCCCGTTAGCCCCACCACCGAGCTGATATTGACGATTCTGCCCCAGCGTTGGCGCATCATCGGTTTGAGCGCGGCGCGCGTGTAAGCAAACGCGCCTTTGAGGTTGGTTTGCAACACGGCGTCCCAATCTTCGTCTTTCATGCGCAGTAGGAGTGTATCGCGCGTGATGCCCGCGTTGTTGACCAAGATATCCAGCCGCTCCCACTGCTTGAGGATGTGCTCGATGGTGCGCTCGGCAGTGGCGGTGTCGCTCACATCGGCGCTGAGGGCAAGCGCGGTGCCGCCTGCCTGTTCGATTGCCTGCGCCGTTTCGTGGGCGTTGGCTTCAGTGCGGCTGAGCACGGCAACTTTTGCGCCTGCTTGTGCCAGCAGTTGCGCAATTGCCTTGCCGATTCCTCTGCCGGCGCCTGTTACCAACGCTACGCGCCCTTCTAGTCGGATGGTCATGCCTCGCCTCGCAACGCTGTAACGGTTTCGTCTAAGGTCTTAGAGTCTACCACACGGAGTGTGCGTGCGGTGGGCACGATGCGCTTGATTAGCCCTGAGAGTACATCGCCCACGCCGCACTCAATGAAAGTGTCCACGCCCAGCGCGTGCATCGCTTCCACGCTCTGGTGCCAGCGCACAGGGCGGGCGATTTGCTGCCCCATCACGCGTCGGATCTCTTCGGGGTCATCCAGCACGCGCACCTCGATGGTGGAAAAGAAGGGGTAAATCGGTTTTTGGAAGTTTGCTTCGCGGTACGCCTCAGTCATTAGGTCAGCAGCGGGTTGCATAATCGGCGAGTGGAACGCGCCCGCCACTGCCAGCGGCACGATGCGTTTCGCGCCCGCCGCTTTGAGGCGTTCGGAGGCGACCTCCACGGCACGAATCGTGCCCGAAATCACAATCTGCCCGGGCGCGTTGTAGTTGGTGGGCGTCACGACCTCGCCCAGTTCCTGCTGCACTTGGGCACATACTGCTTCCACTTGCTCAGCGGGTAGCCCCAGCACCGCTGCCATCGTGCCCGGCACTTGATACGCCAGCTTGTGCATCGCTTTGGCGCGTTGTTCAACCCAGTGCAGCGATTCCTCAAAAGTCCACACGCCCGAAGCAGCCAACGCAGGGTATTCGCCAACGCTATGTCCTGCCACGAAATCGGGGGCAAACTCGGGCACGGCTTCGCGCAGGGCTTGCCAAGCGGCGTAACAGGTCACTAGCAGCGCGGGTTGCGCGTTTTCGGTGCGCTTGAGCGTCTCCTCGTCGCTTTCGAAACATAGCGCGGCGAAGGAGCGTCCTGAAAACTCACTGGCGAGGTCAAACACTTGTCGTGCGGCGGCGCTGCGTTCATAGAGTTCGCGTCCCATCCCTGGACGCTGTGCGCCCTGCCCTGGAAAGACCACCGCCACTGCCATAACGCGGGAGAGTATACCTAAACAAGGCGCTGCACTAGCGGGTAGAATCTGGCTATGCCAGTGCGTGCGCGTGCCCATGTGTACCACATGCAGCCCTACCGTGCGGGCAAGCCCCCTGAGCAACTCAAGCAAGAGTTGGGGTTGACTGATTTAGTGCGCCTGTCAGCCAACGAAAATCCGCTGGGCGCATCGTCCCGCGCTAAGGAAGCCATCGTACAACACTTGGATGTGATTCACCTGTACCCCGATGGGGGTTGTTCGCAGCTGCGCGAGGCGCTCAGCGCGTTCTACCGCCTACCCGCAGACTATTTCCTGTTTGGCAACGGCTCGGATGAGTTGATTCATTTGTTTGGGGTCGCCTATCTTGCGCCCGGCGACGAGCTGATGATGGCGCATCCCTCGTTTGTGCGCTACGAGGCGTCCGCACAGCTTAATCAGGCTATCTTACACCAGATACCGCTCACTGCCGACCTGCGCCACGACCTGCCTGCCATGGCACGCGCGATTACCGAGCGGACCAAACTCATCTACATCGCTAACCCAAACAATCCAACTGGCACTATCGTCTATCGCGATGAGCTAAAAGCGTTCCTTGCGCGCGTACCCGATCATGTGCTGGTAGTGTTGGATGAAGCGTATTATGAGTATGTAGACCATCCGGACTATCCGGATGGGCTGGAGCATGTGCGTGCGGGGGCAAACGTGGTGGTGTTTCGCACCTTTTCTAAGGCGTATGGGTTGGCGGGGTTGCGCATCGGTTATGCGATGGGGCGTCCTGAATTGTTAGATCCTGTGGAGCGCGTGCGCGAACCATTCAATGTGAACGCGCTGGCACAGGTTGCCGCAGCAGCTGCGTTAGCCGACCAAGCCCATGTGGCACGCACCCGCGAGCTCAATCGCGCGGCGCTGAGCATGCTGCAAGCAGCGTGCGAGCGCTTGGGGCTGCGTACTGTGCCTTCCTATGCCAACTTCTTGCTAATTGAAGTGGGACCTAACAGTACGCAGGTACAGCAACGACTGCTGCGGCGCGGCTTTTTGGTGCGCACGGGCGAGGCATTCGGCATGCCTACCTTTTTGCGGGTGAACACGGGGACGCTGGAACAAATGGAACGGTTTGTGGAGGCGTTGAACGATGCGCTCTGTGAAGGAAGCAGCGCCTGAGACGGGTAGCAAGGCATCCAAACTGCTTGTGATGGGGTTGTTCGTGCTGCCGGTGGTGCTCACAGTGGTGGTAATCGGGTCGCCGTGGTTTCGGCAGTTGCGCACAGCGCAGCTGGAGCGCAACGAGCAGTTGCTTCAGGCGGTGGAGTCGGGCGACCTTGAGCAGGTGCGTCGGGTGTTGACAGGAGGCGCCGTGGTGAACGCCCGCACCAAATCGGGGCTGACCGCGCTGAGCATCGCGGTGATTCGCGGCTACGACGAGATCGCCTTACTGCTGATAGAGAAGGGCGCGAGTCTGGATGCCCGCGATAAGTCGGGCGACCGCGAGAACTTCCATCCGGGCTACTCGCCCGTGCACTATGCCGCCATCTACGGCAGAACGCGCGTGCTGGAGGCGATGTTGGCTCGTGGGGTGTCGCCTAACCTGCGCGACCGCAACGGGCGCACGCTGATGATGTTGGCTGCTGAAAATGGGCACCTGGATACGGTGCAAATGTTGTTGCGACGCGGGGCAGACCCGAATGCGCGTAGCGCGTTTGGAGAAACCGCCCTGGATGCGGCCCGCCGGAGCGGCAATCAAGCGTTGGTGCAATTGCTGGAGCGTTATACCGCCCGTGCCGCGGCGGCGCAGCCGTAAGCGGCTTGACAAACCCCTACTCGTTTTCACCTACGGTGCGCTTGCACCACCCCCTGGTTGCTCGCCGCCGGTTTGCCCGCCTTGTCGACCAAACGGGTCCGACTCGCTGCCAAAAGTGCGCTCCACAACAGGGTTCGGGGCAGGGCGCGTGGCACTGGTGAAGAGCCAGTAGCCCGCTATCGCTAATATCAGTACGATCACAGCAACGGCTGCCCAAGTGGGAATCTCGTTTTTCATAGCAAACTCGCCTCCTGCAAGGTGGGGGGCAGGGTGCCCCCACCCCGTGTACTACATCGTCGATTGGCACTGCTGGTCAACCGCCGGGTTATCACCCGGATAGAACACCATCGGGTTCCAGTGCACCCCTGCGGGGTTATAGTTCACGCAGGTGAAGTTCTGCGTGTTGGAGCTAACACGCTCTTGCACCATACCGCGATGTTGTGTGCTGGAGAGGCGGAGTCTGGGGTCAACCTGTGTCAGCCACTGTTCGGGGGGGCGCAACGGGAACCACTTGGAATGCCCATCGGCAAACACAATGTTGTGTCCGTCGTGGCGCCCCGCGATGCTGAAGAATGAATTTACTGGTCCCGACACATTGATCCAGTAGCCACCTCCACCGTTGCACGAGATCACCCCGTCGGTGAGCACAACCATCTTGGCAGCCTCACGAATGCGAGCGTGGTTGATGTACTGGCGCGCACACACGGCATCACAAGCGGGAACGCCCACAGAAGCACATGGATCCCAAATTGCTTGACACCCCGGATCCACATTCTCGCGACACTGCCAGTAAGGTGCAAAGAATTTGTTCATGCCGATAGGCTGTAGGCGACGGTCAATGTGCCAACGCTGGTTGTCGGGCAACGCGGCGCATACATTCCGCGGATTGACTTCGGTATCCTCAGGTACAGGCACAGAAGAGTCAAACCGCATTCCTGTGCGCCCCGGGTCATTCGTAGGTGTCACGGCATTCGGACAGAGATACACCTCCTTATTCTTTACGTACGGGTAGATCTGGCGTGTCCACAGGGAGTTGGCTATCGCGGCGCGCCCCCAGCATCCCCCACTCGCCAGCTCAGGGAAAAACTCGTCGTAATCGTTGGAATACATCGTAATCGCGGTGCCCAATTGACGCATGTTGCTCAAGCACTGCATTTTGCGCGCGTTATCGCGCGCCCGCGCAAATACGGGGAACAATATCGCCGCTAAGATGGCGATAATCGCGATGACCACCAACAACTCAATGAGCGTAAAGCCGCGTCGTTGCATAGCCGTCCTCCTGGGAATGGTAATATACGCGGGGTAGCGCACAACTCCTGCTATTTTTCTCTGTGATTGTGTTGAATTCGCCGGCTTTCACGGGATGCTCAGTCAGATGCGAAGAGTTAGAACCGAAGGCGCTATCACTGCAATTCTTCGCCTTCGGGTTGGAATAACAAAGGAGCGTTGTAGCCGAGGGACTTGTCACCTCGAGCGAAGCGACTGACAAGGGTACAGGGTACTGCCATAACTGCCCAAGCC
>JAUQOS010000078.1 GCA_030550775.1 Armatimonadota bacterium | reverse complement strand
TGCTGTGTGTGTTCGCGTAATATTTGCGAGTGTTCGCGCAACAGACTGGTATGTTCGCGCAGGAGGGCTTCATGCTGCCGCTGAGTCTCCAACAGGGCAGCGATTTGCTCTGATTGTTGGCGCTGGAGGGTGATAATCTCGCGCAGCAGCGCAGGTGCATCTACCCATTCATCGCCCAGCACCACACGACGGATTTCGTCGCGTTTGGCGGGGTCGCGCAAGGCGCGCTGGATGGCTTCCGCGTCCACCAGCCGATCCTGTAGGGCGCGCTTCAGTTCTGGGTCAGTTTCAATCAGACGGATTAATTCCTCTGCAGTGATCGCCATCCTCTGTTATTGTACCTTAGCCGTAGAGAGGACCGTAGGTCGCGCAGGCGCGATAGTCTGCGCTTTCGGGGTCGGCGGTACCGAACATTCCCCACTGGTGTGGGCGGAACACACGCTCTGGGGGCACATTATGCATCGCCACAGGGATACGCAGCATCGCGCACAGCGTAATCAGCGCGTCGCCGATATGCCCGGCGCTCAACACGCAGTGGTTTGCACCCCAGTGCGCCATCACAGTGTACACATCGCGGAACGCGCCATGCCCCGTAATGCGCGGCACAAACCATGTGGTGGGCCACGTAGGGTTTGTGCGCTCATCCAGCACGGTGTGCACCTCGTCCGGCAAGTCAATCGTGTAGCCTTCTGCGATTTGCATCACAGGTCCCAGCCCTTCCACGAGGTTGAGGCGGAACATCGTGGCGGGCATGCCGCCGCGCGTGCGGAAACGGGTGCTCCAGCCCCCGCCGCGGAAATACTCCAGCATCGCGGGGTGCCAAGTGGTGGCTTGCAGACACCGCTCCGCCTCTTCGGGCGTCACTTCCCACCACGCTTTGATGGTGGGCGTGCCATCAGGTGCCGTTTGCTCGCCTGTGCCGTCAAGCGCGGCAGGACCCGAGTTGATCAGGTGCAAGAAGCCCTCCTCTGCTACGCCTACAGGCGACCAACCCGTGACTCGTTTGACGGCTTCGGGCGACCAGTAGGTGCGCACATCGGCGAAAATCTGCGCCGCGCCTGTTAGCAAGTGCCCGAACAACATGCAGATGCCGTTTAGGTAGTCGTTCTCGGTGGCTAAGATGTAGGGTTGGCGAATGCCGTTCCAGTCGAAGCTGGAACAGAGGATCGCCTCCATAAAATCGCCATTGGGGTAGTGGTCAGTCCACTGGCGTTGCCCTTGAAACCCCGCAGCGAGGGCGTTATAGCCGAGGGCTTCCTCCTCGTAGCCCATTTCTGCCAGTTTGGGGTTACCCACCATCATATCGCGGGCGATCAGCGCCATTTGGATGCTTTGGCGCCAAGTGCGTTCTTTTTGTTCGGGGGTAAGTTGGCGTTCAGGGGGGTTATAGTCCTTGCCCTCGCGGCAGTGGGCTTTAACCCACTGGTAGGCGCGTTCGAACTCGTCGCGGTCGTAAATCGCGCGTTCCATGCGGCGCACGAACTCCACCATATCTACCGTCATCGTGCGCATGCCCAAGTAGTGTTGGAGGAAGTTCTGGTCTACCAGTGAGCCAACGATGCCCATGGAAACATTGCCCATCGAGAGATAGGTTGTGCCTTGCATTGTGGCAACAGCGATGCCGCAGCGCACGAACTGCAGGATGCGTTCTGCCACATCAGGAGGGATGGTGAAATCGTCGGCGTCTTGTACCTCGCGTCCGTAGATGCTGAAGGCGGGCAGCTTTTTGTTGGCGTGGGCAGCCATCGCGGCAGCCAAGAAGACTGCGCCTGGGCGCTCCGTGCCGTTGAAGCCCCAGATCGCCTTCGGGCGCGTGGGGTGCATGTCCATCACTTCGTAGCCGTAGCACCAGCTGCGAGCAACCGTGAGGCTGACCCCCACCCCTTCTCGAGCGAACTTCGCCTCGCAAGCGGCTGCTTCTGCAACACCCCCGATGCAAGTATCGGCAATCACGCACTCTACGGGCACTCCACAAGCATGGCGCAGATTTTCCGTGATTAACTGAGCTACGGCTTCTGCCATGCGCATCGTGGCAGCTTCCATGCTCTCGCGCACACCCTGCCGGCGACCGTCAATTACAGGGCGGATGCCCACCTTTGGCAACGCACCTTGCAGGCGATTCATGGCGACCTCCTTGCGCACCCCCGTCGCTGGGGATGGGCGTGCTTGCAATTTCGTGTAGCAGATGCCGACTCCTGCAGCGGCGGAAGCAACCGCAGGACAGGCTGTTGGTCGTCGAGGGACAGGCGGCGCGCTGGGTAGGCGCAATACGCAACTGGTTGTGAAGTCGTTAGTTGAGGCTACTACTGGCGCCCCCGGCGGGACTCGAACCCACAACCAACGGCTTAGAAGGCCGCTGCTCTATCCATTGAGCTACGGGGGCGCGCCCAGTTATTATACCACGCTTGGCGCTTGCCTGAAAATTTAGGCACATTTGCCGATAATTGCAAGCGATGCCTGAACCTGTGCGCGCGCTAGAGCCGCCACCGAATGTGCCGGTTGTGGGGACGCCACCAACGTCGCGCGAACGTCCAAAACCCGCGCGCCACGCCCCACCACGCCAAACGCGCCCTCAAACGAACTCTACCCCCGAAGAACCCCCCACTGACGAGGAACCCCACCTGCTGGATGTGGAGGTGTGAGCATGACCGAGTTGCTTGTACTGCTCCAAGCGCTGATGTTGATCGCAGGTTGGTTGCTGTTTGTGCGTGCCCAAGCCGA
The DNA here is from genome assembly GCA_030550775.1 of Armatimonadota bacterium. Lineage (GTDB taxonomy): Bacteria > Armatimonadota > Fimbriimonadia > Fimbriimonadales > GBS-DC > GBS-DC. The sequence continues at coordinate 8,107 of JAUQOS010000078.1, read as the reverse complement.
GTTGCGTGCTCAAGCAGCGCGCCAGTCGCTCACGGGCGAGCTGGAGTCGTTGCGCCAAACTGTGGATGCGCTTCTGCAGCGTCTTGCTGAGGATGCAGCGACAGCTTGCGCCCGCATCGAAGCGCGTTTGCAGGAACTGGAGCAGCGAGCGCAAGCCGCCCACATCGCCGAGCTACCAACCGCAGACAAGCCTGCTGCCGAAACTTTCGAGGCAGAATCTGGGTATAACCTATCAGCAACATCCGAAATGCCTTACGGTGCGATTGTGCGGTTGGCAACGCAAGGGCTGAGCGTTGCTGAAATTGCCCGCCAAACGGGCTACCCGCCTGGCGAAGTGGAACTGATTCTGAATCTCAAACGACGCTTATCGGAGGAGAACCAATGAAGCTCTATGGAGTGTTGGGCGTGAGCGTACCGACCCTGCTTTTGCTCACCTTGAGCGCGTGCGGAGGCAAACAACAAAACGCCATCGCCAAAGTGGGCGAGAGCGTGATTGACCGAGAGACCTACATTCGGCGCGTAGAGGAAATGCCGACCCCTGTGCTGGTGAGTGGCAACCAAGCCGTCACGGCACCCGCGGGCTACACTGCACTTACTCGCCTGATTCGCGAGCAGGTGCTGCTTGAGTGGGCAAAAGCAGAGGGGGTGCTGCCCACCGAACAGCAGGTGGAAGAGCGAGTGCAACGCGAAATGCAAAACAACCCCCAACTCAAACAAGCAGTATCCGAACAACGACTGACCCTTGACGACCTGCGTCGGCAGGTGCGCGTGAGTTTGGCAGAGTTTAACCTGCGCACGAAGGGGGTCACTGTTACGGAAGAGGAAATCAAGCAAGCTTATGAGCAGAATAAGCAGCAGTTTTATAGCCCCGCAACGGTGCGTGCCCGCGTGGTGCGTGTGCGAAACGCCGAAATCCGCAAGCAAATTGATGACGACCTCAAACGCGGGTTCAACTTCCAAAGCATCGTGACCAAGTACTCCCAAAATCCTGTAGCAGGCGTGGAGTCGGGCGAAGCGGAGTATCCGTTGGAAGGGGCGATTGATACAGGCACTCCTCAGGGGCAGGCAATCGCGCGGATTCGAGAAGTGCTCAAAAACGCGCGCCCGCTCCAAGTGACCGATTGGGTGTCGCTGGGCGACGGTTCGGTCGCGCGCTTTGAGGTGTTGGCGAAGTCAGCCGGACGCCAGCGCCCCTTGGAAGAGGTGCGCGATACCATTCGCGAACGCTTGATGCTTATCAAAGGGCAGCAGACGAACCGCGACTTCGAGCTGGAGCTGGGTAAGCGAATCCTCAACACCCCCGTGGAGATTTATTCCGAGCCTTGGAAAAAGCAATACGCCCAAGAAATGGACAATCTGAAGAAGGCGATTGAGCAGTTCGAGAAGGCGCGTGGCACGCCTGCGGGGCAAACTGCTCCGCAGCCGCAAGCGAGTGCCCCTGCTGCCCCTCAGAAACGCTGATGTTGTACTTGGTGGGCTTGGGCGCGGGCGGTGCACAAGAACTCAGTGAAGCTGCGTGGCAAGCACTGCGCCGCGCCCAACGCGTGTTCCTAACGCACCCCAATCATCCTAGCGCACGCTTGCTCACCCTGGCAGGCATCGCCTTCGAATCGTGCCCTCAACCCGCCCACGAAGCCATCAACCATCTGCTGAACGCGCAGGAGTCGCCCCTCGCGCTCGCTACGCCGGGACATCCGCTGGTGGCAAACCCATTGGCGGTGAGTATCCTTGAGGCATTTGCGGCTACTCAACGCCCCGTGCGGTTGGTGCCCAGCCGCAGTTTCATCGAGCCTGTGCTGGAAGCTGTTCCGATGCCTGCTAGCGAAGGCTTGCAAGTATTGCCTGCACAGCGATTGCCCCACCTGCGCTTTGACCCCACCTTACCTGCACTCTTTTTCGGGCTGGAAAGTCCCGACTGCCTTGCGCGCCTGCAACAGCAGTTGCGGCGCCACTACCCGCCCGATTTTGAGATGCTGCTGGTACATGCGCCTGGCGACCCCAGCCGTACTGAAGTGCGACGCGCCTCTTTGCACACACTGACACAACTACCTGCCGACGCCAACACCTACCTGCTTGTGCCTCCGTGCCCGCATCGCACCCAGCACTACGAGGGCTTCGACGGGCTGGTGGCGGTCGTTGCCGCTTTGCGCGCGCCCGATGGCTGCCCATGGGATCGCGAGCAAACCCATGCTAGCCTCCAACCTCACCTGCTGGAGGAAGCCTACGAGGTACTGGAAGCTATTGACGCCAACGATCCCAGCGCACTGCGCGAGGAACTGGGCGACTTACTGCTGCAGGTGCTCATGCACAGCCAAATCGCCAGCGAAACGGGCGCGTTCGACATCTACCAAGTGGTACAGCATCTGGTAGATAAACTCATCGCACGCCACCCCCATGTGTTTGGCGAGGCGCACGCCGAAACCGCCGAGCAAGTGTTGAAAAACTGGGACAAAACCAAGCGTCAGCAAAAACAGCGCGAGTCGGTTTTGGACGGTGTGCCCCGCGCGATGCCCGCCCTTGCACGCGCGCAAGAGATTTCCAAACGCGCAGCGCGCGTGGGCTTCGAGTGGGAGTCTATCTACGGCGTGCTGGACAAGCTGCGCGAGGAAGAGCAGGAGCTGCGCCACGCGATTGAATCGGGCGATACCAAACGAATCGAGAGCGAGATTGGCGACTTGTTGTTTACGGTGGTTAACATCGCCCGCCACGCGAAGGTAGACGCCGAGCAAAGCCTGCGCGTGATGGTGGAGCGGTTTGTGCGTCGCTTCCAGTGGATGGAGGCGGAGACTGCCCGCCAAAACCGCCCGCTGGAGAGCCTTTCTGCCGACGAGTGGGAAGCCCTCTGGCAGCAAGCCAAGCGGGCAGTTGACGAGCAGCCCTAAGTTACTCTTAGGCGATGGGATAGCCGTCGCGTTGCAGCACGAACTCGGCTAAGCGGTTGGCGGCCTCCACCGCGTTAAAGCGCGGCATAGGCATGCGCGGCGTGGCTTCGCTCAGCCCCAGCGCGTTATATATCAAATCCAGCTGATCGTTCAGCCGCAACGCGCCTTCGCGGGCAAACAGCAGCGCCATCAGTTCGCCTGCGGTCGCGTTTGCCCCGTGCAGCTTTGGCAGCCGCGCCACGAGGCTATCCAAGCCATACAGGTAGACCGCCATATCGGCAATTGCGGCAGCGACTTCTTGCCGTTGCTCGCGTAAATGGTCGCCGTAAGCCTCCCACGCTTTTTGGAACGCCAACAGCGTGGCAGCGCGGAACTGCTCGGCAAGGGCACGCAGCGCGCTCGTGGCATCGCCCTCAACAGGAAGCTCGCCGTTGCTCAGCTTGTTTGCTTGCGCCCGCGCCTCCTCCAGCAGCGGCAGCCCTGCGCGCTGCATTTGCCGAATCAAGTGCTGCGTGAAGTTGAGGCGGTTGATTTCGTTTGTGCCCTCGTAAATGCGCGGCACGCGTGACTCGCGGAAAATCTTTGCGATTGGAAAGTCCTCGGTGTAGCCGTAGCCGCCGTGAATTTGCACGCCCTCGTCTGCGCAGAGGTATTGTACTTCCGTGCCGTAGAACTTGAGCAGAGCGCACTCGCCCGCGAACTCCGACGCGGCTTCGCGGTAGCGCAAATGCAGCTCGGGGTGGTCGGGTGGTAGCTCGTGGATCGGCTCGAACCACGCTTGCATTAGGTGCCCCGTGCGGTAGAGCATGCTCTCCAAAGCGAAAAGATGGGTCGCCATCAGCGCCAGCTTGCGACGTACCAGCCCGAAGTTGGCGATGGGCTGCCCAAACTGCTGGCGGTCTTTGGCGTAGCGCGTAGCAAGCTCCAACGCATATTTGCCTGTGCCCAGCGCGCTGGCTGCCATTTTGTAGCGACCGAGGTTCAGCGTGTTGAGGGCGATGTAGTGCGCCTTACCCACCTCGCCCAGCAAGTTCTCGGCAGGCACAAACACGTTTTCAAACGCCACGCGCCGCGTGCTGGAGCCGTGCAAGCCGATCTTGTGCTCCTCGCGCCCCAGCACCACACCCGGTGAGGTGCGCTCCACTAAAAACGCGGTGAATTGCTCGCCGTTGAGCTTGGCGAACACGGTAAACAGGTCTGCGAACCCTGCGTTGGTGACCCACATCTTCTCGCCCGTGAGGATGTAGCCGCCCTCAGTGGGGGTTGCGCGGGTTTTCATCGCTAAAGCGTCGGAGCCGCTGGCAGGCTCACTCAAGCAGAACGAGCCGCACCACTCGCCTGAAGCGAGCTTGGGCAGGTACCGCTCCTTCTGGGCAGGCGTGCCCTCTAACACCAATGGTAGTATCGCCAGCCCTGCGTGTGCTTGCAGCGTGAGACAAGTCGCAGGCTCGGGTCCCAACTTTTCCACAATCAGGGCGACGGTGGTTTTGGGCAGGTCTAAGCCCCCGTAGTGAGTGGGCACTTCGGCAGCGGTGAAGCCCAACTCACCCATCTTGCGGTCTAACTCGCGCATCAAGCCCTCTTTCGCTTGCTCAATTTCGGGCAGCAGGGGCAACACTTCATTGCGCACAAAATCCTCCGCTGCCTTGCCCATCAAGCGCGCTTCCGAATCGAAATCTTCGGGGGTGAACACCTCGCTGGTGGAAGCAGGCTCAATCATAAAGACGCTGCTGCGTTGCTTGGTCGTCTGCATCGCTCTCACTCCTTCGTTGGCAGTAGGATTATACCGTGTGGGCGAGGTGTGCCTCGCCCAGCCAGCAGCTAAGGCTTTTGTAGAAGGCTTGGATGAGCGACTCGGCATTTAGAGGGGGTGGCTCTGGATGTGGGTGCCCAAACAGCATTTCTACGGGCACTTCAGGCAACCGCAGTGGCACGGAGGCTTGCATGAGCACGCTCGTGTCGCGCACCAGCAACGCACAGCCCATCAGTTTGATCCCTGTATTGGCGTGGGTAATGTCCGCAATCGCGGGCGTGGCGAAGCAATCACCGCCATCCTCGAAGCTGCGCGGATGGGGCGCAGGCGCATCGCCCTGAGTGGCAGGTACGCCCACTTGCTGGAACGCTGCGATTAGCGCTGGTGCCAGCTGCATATACACCTGGCGGGGATACAGGCGCGTCGCGGCAGGGCGCCAAACCAGCGCCAGTGTGAGGTCGTGCCCGTGCAGCACCGCTTTGCCGCCTGTCGGGCGACGAAACATCGGAATACCAAGCTGCTGGCATGCCTGCACCAATCGTGGAGGTAGCTGCTGGTTCACGCCGTAGGTCAGCGCGGGCGATGCCCACTGGTACACGCGCAAGGTCGGGGGGATGTCGCCGCGCTCGAACGCTTCCAGCAAGGCGAGGTCGCGCGCCATGTTCCCCTCGGGCGAGCAGACACCGTCGTTGAGCAGGCGTAGCGTGCGCGCAGACACGGTCCGCATAGGCACCTTGCGTGGGGGATTATACCTGTCGCATATGCGCTCATCGCCCTCGTCGTTTGGGGTGGCGTTGTGGGGGTGTTGCATGAAGTGGTCGGCGAGGATGCTGGCACTGCGGGGGCGGCGCAACGACATTCGCATCATCGTGGCGATGGCTTGCCCGCCGTTGCCCCCAAACCGCAACAGGAATACCGATGGGTATACTCTCGGCGGAGGTTGTGGCATGGTCAACGGTAATTTGCGCAAAGGGCACGCAGTGGTGTTGGGCGCAGGTACGATGGGCAGTGGCATCGCCGCCCTGCTGGCGGGCATTGGTTGGCGCGTCCACCTGCTGGATATCGACGATATCGCTATCCAGGCAGTCGAACGACTGAAACAAGCGGGCACCTTCTACCAGCCCAGCGATGCTCAGCGCATCACGCCTGGCAACGTAGAACGCGACTTGGACTGTGTGGCAGAGGCTGATTGGGTAGTAGAGGCGATTATTGAGCAAATTGAACCGAAGCGTGCTCTTTGGCGCGAAGTGGCGCAGCGCGTTCGCCCCGATGCCATACTAAGTACCAACACTTCGGGCTTGGGCATCGCCGAAATCGCCCAAGCGTTGCCCGAAACGATGCGTAAGCAGTTCTTGGGCACCCACTTTTTTAACCCGCCGCGCGTGATGCGCCTGCTGGAACTCATCCCCACTGACGATACCGATCCCGATCTCACCACGCCGTACATTACCTTTGCCGAGCGGCTGATGGGCAAGCGTGTGGTGCTGGCAAAAGACCGCCCCGGCTTTATCACTACGCGCATCGGCATCTACGCGATGATGCAGGCGTTGGTCAGCGCTATCAAATACGGGATCACGCCTGAAGAAGCCGATCTCTTGCTGGGACCCTTAGTGGGGCGACCGCGCAGCGGCGTGTTCCGATTAGCTGACCTTGTAGGGTTGGATGTGGCACACAACATCATCCGCAACCAAAAGGAGCGACTACCCGATGACCGCTACATTCAATCGTTGGAGTTGCCCCCGCTGTGGCACGCACTGATTGAGCAGGGCAGGCTGGGCGAAAAAACGGGCGCAGGCTTTTACAAACGCGAAGGCAAGACGATTTTCACGCTGGACTATGCCACGCTGGACTATCGCCCGTATCGCGAACCGAACCTCCCGATTGACCCCAACTTGAGCCGCGCGCCTTATCCTGAACGACTGCGTGCGCTGCTGAACATGCCCGACCCCCACGGCGCCTTCTTCCGCGAGGCATTTCTGCTGCCGCTGGCATATGGGGCGGAGGTAATGCCTGATGTCGCCTACGATATTCCTTCGATGGATATGGCGATGCGTTTGGGCTACAACTGGGAGCTGGGCATTTTTGAAACTTGGGATGCCCTTGGCGATGCAGGGCGCGAAGCACTTGCCCAACTTAACCTTCCCGAAGAGCCAATAACCCTGCGCATGCTGCGCAACGCCGAGTTGGAAACTTTCTACGCTACCCGCGGAGCAACCCGTCTTTACTTCGAGCCGCGCGACGAACAAGGCGACTACGCGCCGCTGCTAACCCCGCCGTTCTTTATCCGATTGGATGACCTCGCCGCCGCAGGGAAGGTGATACGCGAAACCCCCGAATGTCGCATTATTGATCTGGGCGACGATGTGGCGTGTGTGGAGTTCCGCACGAAGGCGAATGTGCTCACGCCCAGCTTGATGGAGTTCGTGATGGAGTTCCTGCAGCAGGCAGAGCGCGCCCATGTGGGCGTGGTGCTGGGCAATCAGGGGCGGATGTTCTCGGCAGGTTTCAACCTGAACCTGTTTGTGGAGTACATCAATAAGCAGGATTGGCACGGGCTGGAGCGCGGGCTGCAGCTCTTGCAGGGGCTAAGTCAATGCATTCGCTACTGCGGCGTACCCGTTGTGGCTGCCGTGCATGGCTACGCGCTGGGCGGTGGGATGGAAGTCGTGCTGCCCGCTGCGCATGTGCATGCCCATGTGGAGACGGGGCTGGGCTTGCCTGAGGCAGCCGTGGGGCTAATCCCCGCAGGTGGTGGCACTACGCTGATGACTCGTCGCGCGCTGCAAAACTTGCCGCCCGAAGCTGACCCACTGCCGCACCTGCGCCAACCCTTCCTCACCCTCGCTTACGGCAAGCGTAGCAGCAACGCCTTCGAGGCATACACGATGGGCTTCCTGCGCGAGCGCGACACCCTCTGCTGGAATATTGACCGCCTGCTGTACGAAGCAAAGCAGCATGTGCTGGCGCTCTCGCGCGCGGGCTATCGCCCACCCGAGCCAACGCCCATTCTGGCGGTAGGCGTCAACGGCTACAGCCGCCTGATAATGGAAATCCACTGGATGCACCAAGCGGGGCAAATCAGCGACCACGACCGCCTCATCGCCGAAAAAATCGCCTATGTGATGACCGGCGGCGACCTGCGCGACGCGATGCCCATGCCCGAAGAGCACTTCCACGCCCTCGAGCGCGAAGTGTTTATTGAGCTGTGTCAAACCGAGAAAACCCTGCAGCGCATCCAGCACATGTTAGCGACAGGCAAGCCGTTGCGCAACTAGAGAGCAGCAACGCACCTTACGGGCAGCTTTGCCTCGCCTATGCAGGCAGCGCAAGCCGCTAGCCAAGCTCGCTTGCATGGGCTGAAGCAGTGCGTCAGCGTCCCCGCCAACAAGAACAGGTGCGACGGCATTCTTGCCGTCGCGAAGCGTGCGACGCCGCGAAAGGCGTTGCACCGACGCGCACAGGTGCGACGGCA
>JAUQOS010000010.1:16382-47110 GCA_030550775.1 Armatimonadota bacterium | reverse complement strand
GCGGCTTGCAATGGGTGTTGATTGTAGCGCTTTTGATGGGTCAAGTGCCCGCAGCAGCCTGGCGCAGTGCATGGCATAAGCCGCGCTGTGATGTGCGTGTTTGTAAATGTCGCGCCTGCGCAGGCGGTGCCTTATGTTGCTGCGCCCAGGCGCGTTCGCCCCTGGAACAGCTGATGCTCCAAGCCAACTGCGACCGCGCCGAACAGGAACAGCTGCTGCTGGTGGCGATGCCGCGATTGGCTCCTACTTCACCTCTGCTGGTACCTGCACCCACCTTTTCCTTCGCGCTGCATCACGCGCTGGTGCAAACGCCCCTCTCGCGGGCGGTTGTGCCGCGTAGCCCACCGCCACGCCCCTCCTTCAAACAGCTGGGCTAACGCACGGAGCTACGCTTCGTGCACTCTGGCGTAGACATTTTGTCTGCGTATGCCTTGAAGATTATTGCTGCGCGTCGTCGTCGGCGCGTCACTGAGGAATGCTGTTTGAAGGAGGAACGCTATGCAACGCAAGGGCTTTACGCTGATTGAACTGCTGGTCGTTATTGCGATCATCGCGATACTAGCCGCGATTCTGTTTCCTGTTTTTGCGCAGGCGCGTGAAAAAGCGCGCCAGACGATGTGTCTGTCCAACTGCCGTCAGATGGGGCTGGCAGTACAAATGTACACACAAGACTACGACGAGGTATTACCCACCGTGCGCATGATGGGCACCCCTGGCCAGAGCTGGATCGTCTTGGTGCAGCCCTATGTGAAAGCCACTATCCTACACCGTTGTCCGTCGGACAACAGCCCCGCGTGGGATGATACGCAGAACCCGCGTTTGACCTCGTATGGCTTCAACGCCTACTTTGACCCATTCCATCCGCCGCATGGCAGCCCTACCAACCCGCGTCCGCGCCCGCTGGCGCTGATTCAAAACCCCTCGCAGTGTGTGTTCGTGGCGGAGTTGGCAGAACGCAACAGCAAGTACCCCCAAATGCTCATTCGAGGCGATCACTTTATGCCGATGTACTGGGGTGACCCGCCGCGTGTGGTTGACCCGATGTGGAATGACCGCCTGTGGGACCGCACGCGAGGCATCCCAACCACGCTGGCAATCACGCGCCACAGCGGCGGAATGAACTATGTGTTCACCGATGGGCACGCCAAGTGGCACAAGTTCGAACAAACTTGGCAGCAAACTCCTGGGCAGCCACCCAGCCGCGACTGGTACGATCCTGAGCGCGTAGAGAACCGCTAAGCGACCCAAACTGGCGAACACATAAGGCAGGGGCAGGTGCAAAGCCTGCCTCCTGCATTTTCAGGTTTGGACATTGGGGCACAGTCGGTGCGGCGATAGCTTAGCGTTGCGCTAAACAGCGCGGTATAATTGCCAAGGGCTATGGCGCTGGAAATCGTTTTGGGGCATTATCGTATCATCCGTGAAATTGCTCGCAGCAACGATGTGGTCTACGAGGCGGTGGATACTCGTATCAACCGCCGCGTGGCGATCAAAGAGCTGCTGATGCCCCCCGGCGCCACCGACACCGTGCGCCAAGACCGCATCGCCCGCTTTATGCGCGAAGCACGCGCCGCCGGCTCGCTTACCCACCCCAACATCGTCACGATCTTCGAAACCGAGGAGGAGAACGGACGCTACTTCATCGTGATGGAGTATCTGGAGGGGGACAACTTACGCCAGAAGATGGACCGCGAAGGTCCTCTGCCTCCGGAAGAGGCGGTGCGCATCGCCACACAGGTATTGGACGGGCTGACACACGCCCACTCCAAAGGCGTCATCCACCGCGACATCAAGCCCGAAAACATCCACGTGCTGCCCTCGGGGCTGGTGAAGATTACCGACTTCGGCATTGCCCGCCTCAAGCACGAGCCCAACCTCACGATGGACGGTCAAGTGTTCGGCACGCCCAGCTATATGTCGCCTGAACAAGTGCAAGGCGGCGCGATTGACGAGCGCACCGACCTGTTCTCGCTGGGCGTAATTCTCTACGAGATGCTGGCGGGTTACAAACCGTTTCAGGGCGACTCGGTGATTACAATCACTTACCACATTGTGCATACCGAGCCGCCCTCGCCGCCCAATGTGCCTGCCCCGCTGGAGTGGGTGATTCGCAAAGCACTGCGCAAGAACCCCGCAGAGCGGTTTAGCTCGGCGGAGGAAATGAAGCAAGCGCTGCTGAATGCACTGGAACAGCTGAAAGCCCCACCCGCGATTGCCACGCCGATGGCACCCCCTCCGCCTGTGGGGGGCAGCCACCCGCCCTATCCTACGGGGGGCTATCATATTCCGTCGCCCACAGGCACCTATCCTGCATCCACCCTGCCCCCGCCTGCGCCCGCTGCACCTTCCCCCGGAAGCGCGCCTGCGCCCTATTTGCCGCCGCCACCCCCAAAGCCCATTCTCTCGCCCGCCACGCGCCAGTTTCTAGGCACGATGTTGGGGGTCATGCTGATTGGTGGCGCAGTGCTGGGCATGGTGGTGCTGGGCATCTACAGCGCAACCCGCGCCTACCACGAGTATCAACTGCAGCAATTAGACGCGAAAGTCGCCGCCCGCGCCAAAGAGGCGGAGAAACTCTTCCGCGCTGGGCGCTATCTGGAGGCTGCACAGATTTACGACGCCCTCTATCGCAGCGCACAATCCAGCAAGTGGCGCGACGAGTTCCGTCAGAACACTGCCAGTGCGCTCACGATGTACGGCAATCAGCTGTTGCAAGCGCGTCGCTATGAAGAGGCGCTGGCGGTCTACCAGCAGGCGATACAATACGCGCCGCTGCCCGAAGCCTACGCGGGCATGGCAGCCGTTAAACAGCAGCTGGGCAACCGCGAAGGAGCCATTAGCCACTGGGCATCCGCTGCGCGCCACAGCCGCGGCGCCCAAGCCCAAGAATATCAGCGCCGCGCCGCCCGCGAACAAATCGCCCTCGGCGACGACGCCTACCGTAAGAACGACCGACTGCGCGCCCTGCAAGCATGGCAAACCGCCATTGAGCTGGCTCCGGGCACCCCCGAAGCGGCTGAGGCACAACGCAAAATCGACCAACTGCTGGAGGAACTGCTCCATCGGGGCGTGCGCTAAATCTTCAACGCCTCTTGCACGCGCACCACTTCCTGCACGATCGCTTGTTTGAGACCTTCGTATTGCGCATCAGCAATCCCCAGAGAGTGGCGCACCGTGAACGGCATCTCATACAATACGGGCGCGCCTAAGGTGAACCCCGCTTGGTGTGCTAACACATTTGCCGCCGCCACAAGGCACCCCAGCGGGCACTCCTCGAAGCTCACAGCCTCATGGTGGCGGCGCAGCGGCATGCGCATACTCTCGGGCAAACTCCACTGCTCCGCCAGCAGGTCGCCGACTTCCACATGCGTGTACCCCAGCACCTCGCGCTCTGCCTCCACCAGCGGAATCATGCGCTCCAGCGACAGGGTGATGGCTTGGTCAAGCTCGTTGGGCAAGAAGCGATCCATCACCAGTCTGCCCGCGTCGTGCAGCAGCCCCACGAGAAACGCTTCTTCAGGGTCGCGCCAGCCCTTGAGTTTGGCAAGCACGCGCGCTGCGGTTGCCGTCGCCAATGAGTGCTGCCAAAACGCTAACCGATCAAAGCGTTTGGAGGCGCCGCGCACAGAGGTCATCTGCTGGTATGCCTGCCCCACAATCACCGAACGCACCGCCGACAGCCCCATCAGCGCAATCGCCTGCGAGACCGTTTTTACCTTGCCAGGCGCGCCATAGTAGGCACTATTTGCGGTTTTGAGCAACTTCGACGCCAACCCTGCATCGCGCTCAATCAGGGCACCAATCTGTCGCGGCGAAGCGTTCGGATTATCCACCAAACGCAGCACCTGACTAGTCACCTGCGGCAACATGCCCAATCCGGGGGTTCGCGCCACACGAATCGCTAACGCACTGAGTTCCATCGCCGTCGCCTCCAATGAGGTTATTCCACACTGCCCCGCGCAGCAGGTACAATTCTGCCGAAGAGGGAGGTTTTATATGCAGAAACTGAAAGCAGCGATGGTCACTGATGTTGGCGGGATTGGCGACGAATCGTTCAACGCCTCGGCGTGGCGCGGGCTGCAGCGCGCCCAAAGAGAGCTCGGCGCGGAGGTGCGCTACTTAGAATCGCGCACCGCAGCCGATTATGTGCGCAACCTCACCACGCTGGCACGACAGGGCTTCAATGTGGTATTTGCGGTCGGCTTTCTGATGGAAGATGCGCTGGCGAAAGTCGCCCCCCGTTTTCCAAAGGTCTACTTTGGCATCGTAGATGGCAAGGCGCCCAACTTGCCCAACTGTGTCTCGCTGATTTTCAACGAGCAAGAAGGCTCCTACTTAGTGGGCGCGCTGGCAGGGGCAATGACCAAAACCAACAAGGTGGGCTTCATCGGCGGCATGAATGTGCCCCTCATCAAAAAGTTCGAGTATGGCTATCGCGCAGGTGTGATGACCACCAACCCCCGTGCCGAGGTGCTGGTGGGCTACACAGGCAACTGGGATGATGTGAACAAGGGGCGCGAACTCGCGCTTACGCAGTTCAATCAGGGCGCGGACATCATCTACCACGCAGCCGGGCGGTGTGGCGTGGGCGTCATTCGCGCCGCGCAGCAAAAAGGCAAGGGCTACTACGCCATCGGCGTGGATAGCGACCAAGACCATCTCGCGCCCGGGCGCGTGCTGACCAGCATGATGAAGCGCGTAGACAATGCCGTGTTCGATGTGTGTCGGCGTGTGGCGCAAGGGCAGTTCAAAAGCGGCACTATTGTGTACGGCGTGCGTGAAAAGGGCGTGGGGCTTAGCCCGATGCGCTACACCCGCAAAGATGTGCCCGACCGCGTGATGGCAACCATCCGCAAGCTGGAGCAGATGATTGCGCAAGGACAGCTCAAGCCCCCCTACGACGAGGTGACCTTCCGCCAGTTCAAGCCCCCCAAGGTGTAAGCCATGCCAACGGTTGGCTTCATCGGCTTGGGAATTATGGGGCGCCCGATGGCGCGTCATATCCTGCGTGCGGGCTACCCGCTGGTGGTGCATAGCCGCAGTCGCCCTCCTATTGAGGCGCTAGTTGCCGAAGGTGCACGCGAAGCCCCCACGCCTGCCGCGCTGGCAGCAGCGTGCGAGGTGGTAATCACCTGCCTGCCTGATGACGAAACTGTACGCCGCGTGTGGCTCACGGGCGAGCACCCCGCCCTGCCCGCGATGCGCCCTAACACCATCGCGATTGACATGGGGACCACCTCGCCCAGCCTCACCCGCGAACTGTCTGCCTACGCCCACGCCCGCGGCATCGCCTTCTTGGATGCCCCCGTCACCGGCGGACAGTGGGGCGCAGAAGCGGGCACGCTCACCATCATGGTGGGCGGCGACGAGAGTGCGTTCCAACGCGCCTTGCCCATCCTGCAAACGATGGGCAAAAAGATCGTCTACGTGGGCGAAAGCGGCAAAGGACAGCTCATGAAACTCGCCAACCAGATTGCCGTTGCGGTGGGCATGCTGGCAGTAGCTGAGGCACTCCTGTTTGCCGAGCACGCCGGACTGGATCTGAACCTGACGGTGGAAACGCTCAGCTCGGGCGCGGCAGGCTCGTGGGCGATGGAAAACTTGGGCAAACGCATCGCGCAGGGCGACTTCCAGCCGGGCTTTATGGTGCAACTTTTGCAGAAAGACCTACACATTCTGCTCAACGAGGCACACCACACTGCCACGCCTTTGCTTGGCAGCACGCTGGTGCACCAACTCTACCGCCACTTGGAGCGCACGGGCGAGGCACGGCTCGGTACGCAAGCCCTTATGCTGGTGCTGCGCCGACTCAGCGGTCAGGAAGATAGTGTATAATTCGGTGGCGATGACGCGGCGCATCCAACGCCCGACCTTGAAGCAACTGGCGGAAGAAGCAGGCGTTTCTATTGGCACTGCCTCAAACATTTTGAACAACAAAACTGCGTTGCACAGCCCCGAGACGGTAGAGCGCGTGCTGGCAGCAGCGCGCCGCTTGGGCTACCGCCCGAACCGCATCGCCCGCAGCCTCGCCGCCCGACGCACCCATACCATTGGCATCGTGGTGGAACCCCAACACGCAGTGTTCACGCGTAACCCTTATGTCACTGCCGTGTTGGATGGCGTGGTAGAACAGCTCACTCCGCAGGGCTACCACCTCAAAATCATCACCCTGCGCGACATGAACCCCCGCACGCTCTGGCACCAAATCGATGACGGCTCCGTAGACGGCATTATCCTTGTGGCACCGCTCATCGGCAGCCCCCTGCTGGATTATTTCCACTACACGCAGCTGCCGTGCGTGGTCGTTGGTAGCACCTTGCCTGAGTCGCTGGGCTTCTACTGCCTCGACGCCGCAAACGAGCAGGCAATGCGGCAGCTGACCGAATACCTGCTGCAGCTGGGGCATCGGCGCATCGGTTTTGTGAAGGGTCCCGACAACCAGTGGAGTGCCCTGCAACGCTTGCACGCCTACTTGGAAACCATGCGCGCCCACGGCACTGAGGTACCTACCGACTGGATTGCGCCCAGTAACTACGAATATTCGGGCGGAATCGCTGCTGCCGAGCAGCTGTTGCAAGTGCGCCCGCGCCTCACCGCGATTATCGCCTCCAACGACATGGTCGCCTTGGGCGTCTTGGATGCCTGCGCGCAGCACGGTGTACGCGTGCCTGAGGACATCTCGGTGGTGGGCTTCGACGATGTGCCGTTAGCCGCGCTTGCTAAGCCGCCCCTCACCACGATGCGAATACCCATCCACGATATCGGCGTGGAAGCGGCGCAAGCGCTGCTGCAACAGATTGAGACAGGTGAACCGCTGCAGGGCAACCACTTCATGGAGGGCGAACTAATCATTCGCGAAAGCGCAGCACCACCGCGCCTCGCGAAAGGCTAACGCAAGGATGTCAACAGAGGCACCCTACGTACTCATCAGCCACTTATCAAACCGTTCGTCGCGCAAAGGTGTGCCGTGCGTGCTCACCTCACAAATCTACGCGGTCGTGTGACCACCGCGCGGTTTGTCCCTCTACGCTGGGCTGCTCCACTTGGATTTGGCGGGTGGCGTATTGGGCGGCACGTGTGATTGAGGCAGGAAATACGCCCAAGCCTATCAGCCCAATCACCGATGCCAACATCGCCACCACCATCGGCGCAGGCACGCGCCAAGCCGCCGCCCGTTCGCGCGGCTCCGCGTAGAGGCTGAAGGTCAGCTGTAGGTAATAAGCAGCTCCCACCACGCTGGTAAGCGCCAGCAACAGCGCCAGCAGCACTTGGTTTGCCTCAATCGCGGCAAAAAACAGGTACCACTTGCCCCAGAAGCCTGCCGTGGGTGGAATGCCCGCTAGTGAAAGCATCAGGATCGCCATCGCGTGTGCCGCCAGAGGGTTGCGCCGATATAAGCCCTGCAGGGCATCCACCGTTGTGGCGTCACCCGCGCGCGCCATTAGCGTCAGCACGCCGAACGCGCCCAGCGTCATCAAGCTGTATGCAATCAAGTAGTAAATCATGCCAACGGTGCCTGTGCTGTTGGCACTCACCAGCCCTACTGCCAAGTAGCCCGCGTGCGCAATACTGGAGTATGCCAGCATTCGCTTGGCATCACGCTGAATAAGCGCAGCCACATTCCCTACCACCATGGACAGCGCGCTAAGCCACCACAGCAGCGGCGTCCACAGCGTTGCCCCAGGCGCAAAGCTCGCCATCAAGCGTATCAGCACGCCAAACGCTGCCACCTTCGCCACCGCCGACATATATGCAGTGGCGATTGTCGGCGCACCTTGATACACATCAGGCGTCCAGAGGTGAAACGGCACCAGCGAGGCTTTGAAGGCCAGCCCAATCAGCAGCAGCACGAGGCTTGCCGTCAGCAACGCAGGCATGCCTCCGCCTTGCGCCGTGCTCCATACCAGCGGCACGCTGCGCAAATCCACGCTGCCCAACGCGCCATACATGAGCGCGATTCCATACAGCAGAAATGCCGACGCAAACGCCCCCAGCAGGAAGTACTTGAGCGCCGCTTCTTCCGAGCGCGCCTCCGTGCGCGACAGACCCGACAACACATATAGCGCAATAGAAAGCGTTTCCAGCCCGATGAACATCACCATCAGGTTGGTGGTGGTGAGCATTGCGATTGCACCCGCGCTGGCAAACAGCACAAGCGGGTAGAACTCGCCGTAGCGCAAGCCGCGCGCCTGTAGGTAATCTTCGGCAAGCAGCAAGGTGAGCGCGGTAGCCCCCAACACGGCTAAGCTCAGCAGCGCGCCCAGCGTATCGGCAACTACCATCTCGCCGAAGGTTGTGGCGCGCGTTTGCCAACTTGCCAGCTGAAAGTAGGCAGCCAGCCCCACACCCACAAGCCCAATAATCACCAACGGGGTGCGCTGATGGCGCGGTAGAAACAGTTCGGCAATGAGCGTTGCCAGCGCGGTGGCGACCACAATACCTATCGGCGCAACCGCACTCCAGTCAATCTCTGGCGCGAAGAACGCTTCCATGCGCTCTTTAGTATACCTGCTTGCTTAGGTGAGGGGTAGTTCCACACGCACCACGCCCGCGCGATCATGCTTGGCGATTATGTGCACGGTGCCGCCGTTCGGTGCTTCCACAATCCACTCCGCCTTCGCGCGGTCGTCGGTGGGGTCGGAATGCCATACAGTTGCTGCGGAGGGCTTGTAGGCGCGCCCTTCCAGCTGCCCTAACTCCTCGCGTGGGCTGCCCGCCCGCAAGCACGCCCCCTTGGGTAGGGTAATCTCGGCAATCACGCCCCGCACGAGCTTTTTCTCCAACGCCTTCTTGGTAATGTAGGTAGGCAGCCAGCCTGTGTTCTGCACCACTATGCGCACCTTGTAGACGTGCTCGCTGAGCCGCTCCACCTTCGCCTCATACAGCTCCAACTTGGGCGAGATGAGTAAGTGCCAGACCAGCCACTCTGGAAACAGCGCAACTTCCTTCTCCAAAAACTCTGGGGGTGGGTTGCGCCAAGCGTAGAGCATGTCCCAGCCGCCCAGCTCCACCTTGCCCAACTGCGGGTGGTCAAACTCATACCAATCCACATAGCCACGCCCGCCTAGCACCTCGTCGCTCCACTTGAGCAGCTTCAAGTCGTCCTCCACAGGATGCTCGCGGTACCAGTCAATGAACTTATAGTCGGTGATGCCTGCCTGTCGCTGGGGACTCCAGATTTCCACCGTCCACGCGAACACGCCCATGTGGTCGTACATCCAATCGTCGAACACGCCCGAGATGTACTCTTTGGGGTGATACTTGAAGTCGTGGTATACCGAGATGTTGGGATAGCCCGTGATTTCGGTGCCTTTCGCGCCGATTTTCTGATAAGTCCACAAATCTTCTGCGGGAAATGCCTCGTCGGGTTGGTGGCTATAGGGACGCAGCAGCACGCCGCTCCAAGTATGGAAGGTGACTGCCCCCGTGATGTTGGGGTGTTTCACGATGAAATCCACGATGGCGCGCACCTCAGGCTCGGAAGTTGGGTAGGGACCTGCGCCCTGTTGCTGGTATTCCTGACGCCAGTTGCTGGGAAAGTTACGATTAAGGTCTAAGCCCTCTTTCTTGGGCTGAATCGTGAGGATAGCGGGGTCAAACGGCTCGTCGAACCTGCCTTCGGGTAGGATACGATAATACTCTCCGCCCACTTCGTCAGGCTCACGACGCACCATTAGGCGCGGCTCGTCGGGGTGTTTTTTCCAGTTGCCGTTGGGGTCGCGAATGCGCATCATTAGCATCCGCCCATCGCCGTCGATATCCTCCACCACCAGCCCGCCGATGGGGTCTTCAGGGTACGGATAGGGGCGCGTGCTGGAACGGATGATTTTGGGCTTATCCGCAAGCGCCCACTCCGCCCCATCGGGGTTCACGCGCGGGCAGATGTAAAATGCGCGCGTATCCAAGCAGCGCGTGATTTTCTCGTGGGTGCCATACTCGCTGGTGAGCCGGTGAATCAGGTACAAGCACGCGCTGGAGGGCGACACCTCGCTGGCGTGGATGTTACCGTCAACCCACAGCGCGGGTTTCTCTTCTGCGGGTCCTGTAGCAAAGTTCGTGACAGTCAACAGCCATATATCGCGCCCTTCATAGCTTTTGCCGATACTCTCAATCCGCACGAGGTTCGGATACTCTTCAGCATAGGCATGCAAAATCCGCGTCAGCTCATCATAGCGATAGTAGGTATCAAAACGCACCTGTGGCATCGGTACTCCTCCAGTAGTAACTTCGAGAGCGATCAACAACCTCCTACTGCATCGTGAGGTATACTGCTTCTGGTGCCTCCCGATGCTGATCGTAGAGCAGCTGGTGAAGTCGTACAGGGGATTTCGTGCGGTTGATGGGATCAGCTTCCGCGTGGAAGCAGGCGAGATTGTGGGGCTATTGGGTCCCAACGGAGCAGGCAAAACCACCACCTTGCGTTGCATCGCAGGCATCCTCAAGCCTGACGGGGGGCGGATTGTAATCGGCGGATATGACCTCGCCACCGACGAACAACGCGCCAAACGCTTGCTGGCATTCATCCCTGAAATGCCCAATCCCTACGAACTGCTTACCGTGCGCGAGCATATGAAACTCGTGGCAATGTGCTACGACACGATGGATGTGTATGAACAGCGTGCCGCCGAACTGCTGAAGCGCTACGAACTCGCCGACAAAGCCGACGCCTTAGCCGGCACGCTTTCCAAAGGCATGAAACAGAAGTTAGCCGTCGTGTGCGCGCTTATCCACGACGCGAAGGTGTTCCTGTGCGACGAGCCACTGATGGGCATTGACCCAAAGGGGCAGTATCTATTCAAGTCGGAACTGCAACGCCTGCGCGACGAGGGCTGCGCGATTCTGGTAAGCACACACCAGTTGGACACCGCCGAACGACTTTGCGACCGCGTGATTATTATGCACAAAGGGCAGCTGCTGGCGGAGGGCACGCTCAGCGAACTGCAACAGCGTGCTCAAATGGAGGGCAGCACTCTAGAAGAAGTGTTCCTGCGCCTGACCGAAGAATCAGAACAAGTTGTGCCAGCAGAAACCAGCAGCATTCAGCGATAAAAATAAAAGCAGGCACTCTGGGCGTAGTGCCTGCTGGCAAAGGTAAATTCCGTTGACGAACTACAGCACGTGGTCGTCGCTGGGGTCGTTCGGAGTACCGTTGTTGCCGATGCTGCAAGTGGGGTTGGTTGCCAGATTGCCAATCGTGTAAGTGCCTCCCGACGGGCAACTGGGCTGACGCTGAATAAACGCAGGCACTAGCGCGTTCCAGTCAGGAGTCGCTGTTGGGCCTTGGTTGGTTGCCATCGCCCACTGCTCTTTGGCAGCCTGAATCTGGCGCAGGTTAGAACGGCACGCGTTCGCCCGCGAACGTTCGCGTGCTCCAATAAAGTTCGGCACGGCAACTGCCAACAAAATGCCGATAATCAACACAACAATCATAATCTCCACCAGCGTAAAACCACGCTGGCTGCGGCGAGAGCGCAAGTTCAGCATCGTTTGTCCCTCCATCATTTCCGTATTTTCGGCGTGCTGGGGAGAAAACCACACCGTCGGGCGGCTCTGGTTGGGTTTCCTCCCCGCTATGAGAGTTGTTCCACCCGTACGAGGTCGAGCAACTGCGAATGATACGGGATTTTTGCAACCGCCCTTCTCCACAGGCTTCCTCCACCAGTCTTATTCAAGCAAATAAAGGCAGGCACTCTGAGCATAGTGCCTGCCTGCGAAGACGCGTCGTATTGGCAAACTACAGCACGTGGTCGTCGCTAGGATCGTTCGCAGTACCGTTGTTGCCGATGCTGCAAGTGGGGTTCGTCTGCAAGTTGCCAATCGTGTAAGTACCCCCCGACGGGCAGCTCGGTTGACGCTGAATAAACGCAGGTACAAGATTGCCCCAGTTCGGCGTTGCCGTCGGGCCTTGGTTGGTTGCCATCGCCCACTGCTCTTTGGCAGCCTGAATCTGGCGCAGGTTAGAACGGCACGCGTTCGCTCGCGAACGTTCGCGCGCCCCGATAAAGTTTGGTACGGCTATCGCCAGCAGAACACCGATAATCAGCACCACAATCATAATCTCTACCAGCGTAAAGCCCTGCCGAGTTTTGCGATTTCGCAGTATTCGCATCATTATCCCTCCGTCTTGGTGCGGAGCGTACGCCTCCCAGACGAGCTGTAGGCGAGCGTGCACTATCCTCGCTCCGCTACGGTTTTTTTTCCACTTGGAATTATCGGCAAGGCCGATAAAAATAGCAGGATTAATCCTTTGCGCAACGACATTGGCAGTTATGCCCCTCGCACGAACAACCAGGCGATTACAGCCACGGCTATGCTGATGACGAGAACGCTGGCGATCGCCTCCTGGCGGCTCAGTTGGAACGAACGCCAGTTGAGCGCGAGCGTGACGATCGCCATCGGCACAAGCGCGGGCAAGCGTAGCGCAATCCCCAGCAGCACCAATCCTAAGTAAATCCACAAGGCAAGGAACAGCCCAATCATCGTTGCCCGCACGCGCAACCCAAACCGAATCAAGCAAGCGGCGTACAGCGCAAGAAACACAAAGTCGCCTGCCCCGATGATAGCAATTGGTGTCAACCGTGCCGAAACTTCGGGGGCGTTCGGGGCCGCCATCACCGCTAAAGCAGCGCGTTCGGCAACCTCTGGGGCTTTTTCCATCACCTGCTTGACGAACCCACTCGGCGCCAACACAGTCAGCACATCGACCATCGCAGCAAAGGGAATCACGGGCACCAGCAGGTTCTTTTCGCGGATAAGCTTAGAGAGCGTGGTGCCCAGCCCAACTGCTGCCAACATCAATAGATAGCCGTGCACTGCCCGATATATCCCAGCGACCAACTCCGTCGGGGGATTGGCGCGGCTCCAGCCCAGCAAGGTAGGCAGCGCGTTCCAGCCCAACCACGCTACGATACCACCGATGAGCATCGCAGGGGCAAGCCACTTGACGCGCTCGGTTTCACCAGCCCACGCGAACACCAGCCCCAGCAGGGTTGCCATCAGCAGCAAGGTGGTGAGCAAAACGCCTCCCAGCAACAGCCAGCCGCGAGGCAAGGTAACCAAAGGCGCGCCTAACTGCAACACAAAGTACGCGACGCTCCACAGCAGCCACGCACGGTTAGTGGCGTTGACGACCGCTTGGCTCACGGCGCGTATGATACCCGCTTAGCTCAGCACACGCAGTGGCACCCGCGACAGCGTCGGCTCTGGCTCCTCGTCGGGGCGGCGAACAATCTGATAAAGGCTGTCGCGCTCCACAGGAACCCGCCCCGCCTCACGAATCAGTCGTATCAGCGCGTTGCGCGTAAGCAGCTGCTGGCGCACCCCCGGCGCGTCATCCTGATATACGATCTCGTACTCATGAACCGTGCCATCCACATCGTCGGCGCCGTACCAGAGCGCAATCTGCGTGATAGCGGGCGTGTTCATAATCCAGAACGATTTGATGTGCGGAAAGTTGTCCAGCATCAGGCGGGCAACTGCGATGTTGCGCAGGTCGTCATCGCCACTGGGGTGTGGCAGATGTGCCAGCTGCGTGCCTTCGGGGTGGAACGACAGCGGTGTAATCGCCAGAAAGTGCCCCGTCTCGTCTTGCAACTCACGCAACTGGATGAAGTGATCCACGCGCTCTTCTATGGTCTCGCCGATGCCGTACAGCAGCGTGGCGTACTGTTTCAGCCCGGCTGCGGCAATCTCGCGCGCGATTTCCTTCCAGCGCTTGCCGTTGATTTTCTTGGGAAACAGCTCGGCGTGGATGCGGTCGCTCAGCACCTCGATTCCGCCGCCGGGCACGCTGCCCAAACCCGCTGCTTTCATCTCTTGAAGCACTTCCGCCAGTGGCTTTTTGGCAACGCGCGCAATCTCTTCCCACTCCACTGCCGTGAACGCCTTGATGTGCACCTCAGGGCGCTCCTCTTTGACAGTGCGAACAAGGTCTAAGTAGTACTGATACGGTAGACGCGGGTTCACACCCCCAACGATGTGCACCTCCGTGATTGGGATATGCCGATAGGCACGCAGGCGTTCGCGCACTTCATCCATCGTGAGGGTGTATGGCTTGGGACCGCCCTTCTGGGCGTAGAACGAGCAGAATTTGCATCCTTTATTGCAGATGTTAGTGTAGTTGATGTGTAGATTGCGGATGTAATAGGCGTAGTTGCCGTTGAGGCGTTCGCGCACAAGGTTGGCAAGGTAGCCAACGCCTGAGAGGTTGGGCGTGGTATACAGCAGCACACCATCTTCAAACGAGAGGCGCTCGCCTGCCATCACTTTTTCGTAGATGGGCAACAGCTCGCGCCCCAAAACAATCTCAAGAACGCGCATAGGCATAATCCTCCACTGGCGCGTCTGGGATTCTGCGCAGCGTCTATAGTCTGCGTACGCCGCGCGGAATCCCAGCGCGTTTGTGGAGATTATACCTGAACAGGTGCGACTTTTTCCTGCGGGCGTGTTGCCAGCACAGTCGCGCTGAACACCACCAGCATAATCCAGAGGATGTCGCTCACCAGTAGGTGTACCAGCTGCATCCACACGGGCGCTTTGAGCCACACATTCAGCAAACCCAGCCCCAGCTGCGCCACATACAGCAGGTTGAATCCAACGCCTAACCGAAATGCTGTAGGCGACGGGCGATCCAGCATCAGGCGCGTGAGCACCACAATCATATACAGCGCAATTCCGACCGCTAAGGTGGGGTGGTACACGCGCAGCGCAAGCAATGTCTCACCTACGATGGGGTTTGTGTGGATGACATTGAGGTGAAGCAGCGTATCGCCCAGCGCGGTGACGGCGCCGCTCATGCCAATAACCGCCATAAGCACCAGCGCCCCCAGTACGGCAAGCCCCGTCCAGCCTTGCCCGCGCAGCGGGAAGCGCGCCCCACCCGAGGCCCACCATGCCGTGAGCGTTATCCACATCAGCAAGATGAAGGTGTTTAGCAGGTGCGCTGCCATCCACACTGCACGCGCATACGACACATCGGTCGCAACACGCTCAAACAACACCAGCCCAGCCCCCAGTAAGCTCTCTACTACCATGAAAATCAGGCTGAAAAACGCGCCAAGGCGCACAATGTGCCCGCGTGGGTAGGCACGCAACGCCCAAATCAGCATCGCTAACACTAATAGAAACGCAACCCCACTGGTGACGCGATGGATGAACTCAATCAGCGTGTCCACCGATGCCGCGCGCGGGATAATCTCGCCGTTGCAAGTGGGCCAATGGCTGCCGCAGCCTGCTCCTGACCCAGTGGCGCGCACAAATGCCCCCCACAGAATCACGAGCAAGTTGTAAATCAGCACACCCCACGCGAACTTAGCGAAGCGCGTCATGCCCACAGTATACCTCCTTCAGCACGCCGTGGGGGCAACTGATACGGCTTCAGCTGCCCCCGCCCCTTCGCTTATTGCTTCACATACTCGGGCTTCTCGTCTTTGAGCGACTTGATGTAAGCAATCAATTGTTGAACCTGCTCTTCTTTGAGGTAGTTGTAGGGGGGCATCACAGGCGTATAGCCCGCTACCAGCTTAGCGTTGGGGTTCACAATCGATTCGCGCAGGTACTCCTCGTCAGCCACCACCGTGCTGCCGTCCTTGAGCTTGCGCTGAGAACCGTACAGCCCACGCAGGTCGGGATACATGTTGCCCGTTGCAGGGTTCATATGGCAAGTGTTGCAGCCCACCTGCATAAACACCAGCTTGCCCTTTGCTGCGAGCTGCGCGTCATTGCTGGCAGCAGCAACTGTTTTTGGAGTTTCTGCTTTGGGCAACTCTTCTGTAGGCTTGGTAGACCCGGTCGTAGGCGCTTTAGGTTGCGCG
Organism: Armatimonadota bacterium; assembly: GCA_030550775.1. GTDB lineage: Bacteria > Armatimonadota > Fimbriimonadia > Fimbriimonadales > GBS-DC > GBS-DC. Next base: position 31,298 of record JAUQOS010000010.1, on the reverse strand, counting down.
GGAGTGGCTGGTCGCTCGGCAGTGGCTTTGGGGGCTTCCTGAGGGCTAGCAGCGCCGTTGGTGGAGGTGGGTTGGGTTCCACACGCACTTAGCAGCGCAGCCACTACCAACAACGCAAGGCTCCCTCCAAACCAACTCATTCGTCGGCTCATGGTGCGCCTCCTTGTTAAGTCATTAGACCAGATTAGTTGAGCAATGCGATTATACCCCAGTCAGGACGAATTTGTCAAGGGGGTTCGTGAAATCTATCACAAACGGGCTGCCCTTCCCCTGCATTCCCACAAGGGTGCCGTGCTCGAGCGCCACCCGGCCACAGCCCCTTGACTTTCGGGGAGCATTTAGGGTATCATGGGTAGCGCACGGTGGCCCCATGGTCTAGCGGTCTAGGACGCCTGGTTCTCAGCCAGGAGGACGGGGGTTCGAATCCCCCTGGGGTCACCAAAAAACTTCTTAAGCTCACTTACCACTCCCACGGGGTATACTCCCGCTGATGTTGCAGGTGCTGGATGCCACTACTCAGCCGCTGGCGCAGGTGTTGGCGCAGCTCCGACGCGCCGCCGCGCAGCCAACTCCTGAACAAGAAGCAGCGGTACGCACAATCATTGAGCGCGTGCGCACCGAAGGTGACCGCGCCTTGCTCGAACTTACTCGCCAATACGACTGCCCTACCTTAGAGCAGTTGGAGGTTCACTCCAGCGAGATTGAGGCTGCCTACGAGCAGCTGGACGAGCACACCCTGCACGCTATTCAGCACGCGGCGGAACGCGTGCGGCAGTATCATCAGCATCAGCCCCGCCCTGCCTCGTGGTGGATGACCGATCTTGCGGGCGGCATGCTTGGGCAACGGGTGCGCCCGCTGCAGCGTGTGGGGCTGTATGTGCCCGGTGGACGCGCCCTCTACCCCAGCACGGTGATTATGACCGCCGCGCCCGCCGCCGTTGCAGGCGTGGAGGAGATTATCCTTTGCACGCCTCCACAAGCCGACGGCACCCTCCACCCAGCCGTGCTAGTGGCAGCTGCGGAAACGGGTGTGTCGCGCATCTTCAAGATAGGTGGTGCACAAGCCATTGCGGCGATGGCATTCGGCACCGAAACCGTTCCCCCCGTCGACAAAATCGTCGGACCGGGCAATGTCTATGTAAACCTTGCCAAGCGGCTGCTGTGGGGCATAGTGGGCGTGGACATGTGGGCGGGCGCTAGCGAAGCGGTGGTGATTACTGAGGCGGGCACGCCCCCCGAAGTGGTAGCCGCCGAGCTGCTAACCCAACTGGAGCACGGCGCGGAGTCGGTTGCCTATTTGCTCACGCCCAGCAGCTGGCTCATCCAAGAAACCATCGCCGCTATCGGGCAGCAACTGCCGATTCGCACGCGCCGTGCGATTTTAGAGCAGTCGCTTCGCGGCAGCTACGCTATCCACACTGAAACGATACACCAAGCGATCCAAATCGCCAACGCCATCGCCCCCGAACACCTCACGTTGATGGTCAAACACCCTCTGAAATGGCTGCCGTGGATTGAGAACGCGGGTTGCGTCTTGGTCGGCACGGCAACACCTCAAGCGATTGCCGATTACTTGGCAGGTCCCAGCCACACGCTACCCACAGGGGGCGCCGCCCGCTTCGAATCACCGATTTCGGTAGAAACCTTTCTCAAGCGCAGCAGCGTCGTGTGGCTCACGGAAGATGGTTTAGCCACCCTCGCGCCCGACGCTGTACAACTGGCGCACACCGAAGGCTTCGACGGACACGCCTACGCGATTCAAGTCCGCACGAGCCAACCACGTTCACACCAAGGAGACTAACAATGGCAACACGCAGTCCCGGCTCGCGATTCGGAATGTATGAGCGCGAAACCAGCGAAACGCGCGTCTACGTGTCGGTTGACTTAGACGGCTCTGGCAACGCCCAAGTAAACACAGGCATCGGCTTTTTTGACCACATGCTGGTTCAAATCGCCCGCCACGGTGTGATTGACCTCGTGGTTAGCGCAACGGGCGACTTGGAAATAGACGAACATCACACTGTAGAGGATGTGGGCATCTGCTTGGGCAAGGCGGTCCAGCAGGCGTTGGGCGACATGCGCGGCATCAATCGTTATGGTTGGGCACTTGTGCCGATGGATGAGGCGTTGGCGATGGTTGCTATAGACCTAAGCGGTCGCCCGCTGTTGGTATTTGAGGCGTCGTTTGCGCGTGAGCGCGTGGGGCGAATGCCTACGGAGCTGGTCGCGGAGTTTTTCCGGGCGTTTGTCAGTCACGCCCACGCAACGCTTCATATCCGCCTGCTGTCGGGCAGCAACGCCCACCACGCCATTGAGGCGATTTTCAAGGGCTTTGCGAAGGCGTTGGAGATGGCGACGCGCTTCCACCCGCGCCAGCACGGCACACCCTCCACAAAGGGCTACATTGAGGGGGCAGAACCCGCGCCCGAAATCTGAGCGCGCTACAACGCCTCTGCCGACGCCATCTGCAAAAACGCCTGCACCTTCGGATGCTCGCTGGCGCGAATGGCGGCGGGCGTGCCCTCAGCAATAATCTGACCGTCGTCAATCATCACGATGCGGCTGCACGTGCGCATCAGGCTCACCACATCGTGCGACACCACCACCGCTGTAAGGTTCAACTCACGATTGAGGCGCGTAATCAAGCGGTCAACCTGATAAGCGTTCACAGGGTCTAACCCACTGCTCGGCTCATCAAACAGCACGATATGCGGATCCATCGCCAACGCGCGTGCCAGCCCCACGCGCTTGCGCATACCACCCGACAACTGCGACGGGTAAAGATTCTCCACGCCCTCCAGCCCTACCCATGCCAACCGCTCGCGCACAATCTCGCGGATTTGCGCTTTGCTCAGCCGACGATGGCGTTCCAACCCGAACGCCACATTCTGATACACCGTGAGGTAATCAAACAGCGCAGCATACTGGAACACGATGCCCAACCGCAGGCGCAACGGCATGCGCTCGCGCTCGCTCAAGGGCGCAATGTTCACCCCTTCCACCCACACCTCGCCCGAAGTGGGCTTGAGCAACCCGCAAAGGCACTTCAGCAGCGTGGTCTTGCCGCTGCCTGAGGCGCCCATAATGCCTAACACCTCGCCATAGTCCACGCGCAAGTCAATTCCTTTGAGAATAACCTTGCCGTCTACGGCATACACCAGCTGGCGCGTCTCCAGTGCAGGCGCTGTGTGGCTCATCGCTCCGCAAACAGAAGGTCGGCTAAGAAGTAGTTTGCAGCGAAAATCAGCACCATCGAGATGACCACCGCGCGCGTTGTGGCGTGCCCTACCCCCGCGGCTCCCCCGCGCGTGCTCAGCCCCTGCTGCGCGCTCACCAAAGTGATGATCAACGCAAACACCAGCGTTTTGATCAGCCCTCCTATCACATCAAACGGCTCGGTGAGCAAGCGTATTGACTGCAAAAAGCTGTTCGCCCCGATTCCGAAGGCGTTTGCGATCACAAAACCGCCCACCAGCCCCGCAAAGTTAGCAATCATGCCAAGCATCGGAAACATTATCAGCGCCGCCAGCACGCGCGGAATCACTAAATACTGCACGGGGCTGACTGCCAGCGCGCGCAAGGCGTCTATTTGCTCTGTGATTTTCATCGTGCCCAGCTGCGCCGCAATTGCCGACCCGCAGCGGGCAGTGACCATAATCCCTGTGAGAATGGGGGCAAGTTCGCGCGTCATTGCCAGCGCCAGCGCCCCCCCCACAAACCCACTGCCGCCCGCATCCACCAGCAGCGACGCCGAGTAAAGCGTGACGACCGCCCCTGTGAACGCGCTGGTTAGCGCCACAATCGGCGCGGAGGCTGCCCCGATGAACGCCATCTGATGCACAGTTTCTCGCCCCTCGATGCGCCCGCCCAGCACACCGCGCAGGCTGGCAACCAACAACACCCCCAGCGCGCCCACAAACTCCAGCGTGGCATACAGCGGATGCGAGCGCCGCGGCGACTCCTCGTCCAACCACACTAACTCCTCGCGCACATGATTTAGAGTACCTCAGTGCGCGAGGCTACTGATAAGCGCGCCCCCTACCCACAACGCCAAGTATGCGACTGCCCCCACCTGCAACACGCGCCGCACAAACAGCGGATTGCGCTTGCGATACCATTCCGCAACGGCGACCGCCCCAGCCAACGCCGCGAGCTTCACCCCGAAAAAGGCACCCCAACCGATGCTAATCAGCCACGCCATCAGCGGATTGAACTCCACAGCATATCCACGCGAGACCAACCAGTATGTGCTGAGCGTGTCGGCAAGCACCAGTAGCGCGAGTAGGCGTGTTTCCAAGTGGCGCATGCCCTACCCTGCAGCAACTTTCGAGCCAGCAGGTATAATCGCGCCACTATGGATGCTCGCACAGTTTACCAGAATCTGCTCAACTGGCAAAAGGAAACGGCGTTATTAGGCTCTATTGCAGGCGTGTTGGGCTGGGACCAGCGTGTGATGATGCCTCCAAAAGGCGCACGCTACCGCGCCGAACAACTTGCGTTGCTGTCGGGCATGATTCATCAGCGCGCCACCGATCCGCGCGTAGGCGAGTGGCTAAGCCAACTGGAACAAAGCGAACTTACCCAACCGCCCGACAGCGAAACTGCCGTCAACATCCGCCAGTGGCGGCGCGATTATGCCAAACTCACCAAACTGCCCACCGAATTGGTTATGGAGTTCACCCGCGTTACCAGCCTCGCTGAGAAAGTCTGGGAGGAGGCGCGCGAAGAGTCGAACTTTAGCCTCTTTCAGCCGCACTTGGAGCAGATTGTGCGCCTTGTGCGCGAGATTGCCGAGCGGCTGGGCTACGAGCGCGAACCCTACGACGCGCTGTTGGATGAATACGAGCAGGGCATGACCGCCCAAGAGGTGGAGCAGCTGTTCGAACCGTTGCGTCGGCATACGCCAGAGTTGGTCGCGCGCCTGCAAGCTGCCCCGCGCCAACCCAATACCGACATCTTGCGACGCCACTACCCGCGCGCCGCGCAAGAGGCGTTCTGCCGCTATGTGGCGGAGACCATCGGCTTCGATTGGCAGCGTGGGCGCCTGGATCCGACTGTGCACCCGTTCGCCACGCGCCTTTCACCAGGCGATGTGCGCATCACCACTCGCTACTACGAAGACTTCCTCAACCCCTCGCTGTTTGGCACGATTCACGAGCTGGGGCACGCTCTCTACGAAATGGGGCTGCCTGAAGAGCACTGGGGCACCCCAATGGGCAGCTCGGTCTCGCTGGGCGTGCACGAGTCGCAATCGCGCATGTGGGAAAACTTCGTGGGGCGCAGCCGCGCCTTCTGGGAGTTCTTCTACCCCACTGCCCAACAACACTTCGACGCGCTCAAAGATGTGGCGCTGGATGACTTCGTGTTCGCCGTAAACGCCGTGCGCCCCTCCACCATCCGCGTGGAAGCCGACGAGGTAACCTACAACCTACACATTCTGCTGCGGTTCGAGCTGGAGCTGGCGCTGCTGCGCGGCGATTTGCAAGTCGCCGACCTGCCGGCCGCGTGGAACGAGCGATTCAAAGCCTATATGGGCTTCGAGCCGCCCAACGACGCGGAAGGCGTGCTGCAAGATGTGCACTGGTCGGGCGGTATGATTGGCTACTTCCCTACCTACACATTGGGCAACTTGTTCGCGGCACAGCTATTTGAGGCAGCTGAGCGCGATTTGGGCGACCTGCACGCGCAGTTCCGCAAGGGCGAATTTACCCCGCTGCTGGAGTGGCTGCGCACCAACATCCACCAGCAGGGGCAGCGCTACCCCGCAAAGGAGCTAATCCAGCGCGTGACGGGCGAGCCACCCAGTGCGGAACCCCTCCTGCGCTACTTCGAGCGCAAGTTCCTACCGCTGTATGGGCTGGCGTAAGAGCAGCTTACCCCCACGCAGCCCCTGACAAGGGTACTGTCGCAACTGCCCAAGCAGCTGCCCGCTTTCGCCCAAACCCCCTCCTTGAGGTTCCCCCTACAAGGAGGGGGAACCGTTTGGAGTTCGGTTCCCCTCGTGCAGCGGAGAAGCCTTACGGAGAGGGCAGAACTTGACCCCCCCTTGCGAAAAGCGCGCGGAACCCAAATGATGGAGCCTTATCAGCACTCAGCCCTGCTACCTACGCTTCCTCGCGCTCGGATTGTGCGCGCGGAGTTTCCATATATACCACCGCACAGCTGTGGGCTTCGTCTTCCTGCGCAGCGGGGCTAACCACCGCCATTTGTGCGCGCGCCGACTGCCGCCACGCCCACCAAAACGCCCAAGCAACGCTCAGCAGGTAGATTGCCCCCGTGATCACGCCCTGCATGCGCAGTGCGGGGTCTGGTATCTGCAGATAAATCGCGCTCTCATCGGCTAAGACACCCCAAAAGAGCAGCAACGCCCACGCCACAAAGTTGCCCTGCAGCAATCGCCGCCCCAGCAAATAGCCAACGATCACCACCACCGCCCAAATCTCGACGTAGGTAAGTAGATGATTGCGCAGCTGTTCCCACGAGCTGACCCCAATTGCTGCTGCAGGCGCAAACGCAAGCGCCAGTAGCCCTACGCGCCAAAGCGAGCGTAAATACCTGCGGTAGGTGCCAACGGCTGCCAGCGCCAGAGCACCGATGATGAGCGTGAGCAGCCCTGCGAAGGCAACCGTGCCTAACCACAAGTGTTGCCCGCTCACATCACGGGGCGGTCGAGGTAAGAAAAGTTCCAGCGTGCCCGAAGCCAAGCTCAACACGGCAGCGATAGCGATTCCCTCGCGCCACGCGGCAGGATGGCGCGGGGGCGAGCTGGGGGGCGCCTCGTGCCAGCGGCGGGGCGTCAGCCACACGCTCAGCGGCACCAAGTGCCCCAAGCGTGTGCGCCAGTAGCTTGGTTCCAACCCCGCGTAAAGCATCGCGACCAGCCCCCCGCCCAACAGCACCAACAAGCCCTGAAGTATCAGCGTGGCGCCCACATGCGTGGCGAGAGGATCGGCGGGGTCGTAGCGTCGCCAAAGTGCGCCTTCCCAATCGGAAAGAATGAGCAGCGCCAGACACAGCGCGCCCGCCACCAGCGCACGCCACGCCAACGGCAACGAAAACGAACTTGCGTTCCCCTCACGCCACTCCACATACACGACATAACCAACTAAGCCAAGCAGTAGCAAAATCACCCACAACCCCGCGAACACGCCCCACGCCTGCACGCGCCGCTGCTGGAAGTACCACTGCTCAGGAATCTCCCACCACTCGCTTACATCGTGGACTAATAGCCCCTGCACCTCCACGCTCAGTCGCTGGCGCGCCTCACCGATGCGATGCTGGCGATGCTCATAAGTAAATACATAGTCGGTGCGGTTAGGATGTTCGGTGAGGTCGGTCTCAATCAATCGCCATTCGCTGAGATCGTAGCCCTGCGCGTCTGCAAGGTATTGCTCGGCGCGTTGGCGGGCTTGCGTTTCCGTCAGCATCACCCGCGCTTGGGCACGCTCCTCTGGCAAATCGCCTGTAGCTTCCTCAGCGAGCACACGCTTGCGATTGAACACCTCGCCATCTGTGCCCACATACACATACCACTCGGTTCGTTCCAGCGGGCGGAAGAAACGCACGCGCCAGTAGCCCAGTTCGCTCGGTTCGGGCTTGGCAAGTTGCTCGTAGGCTTCCTCTTGCCCAATAGCGCGGGCGTATTCCTCGATATCGTCGCGGTCGCGCCAGAAGAACTCGGCTAGGGCGCGATAGCCTTCTAAGCCGACCCCAAGTTCCGTAAGGTATTCGCGGGCGATTTGGAGCGCTTCCGTGCGATTTGTGTGCATGCCGCGGAGGAACTCGCCGACCTCTGGTGCACGGCGATATATGCCGAGCGCTACCAGCACCCCCAGTATGCCCGCAAGCAACGCCCAGTCGCGCCGAGTAAGCGGGCGATAAGGGGCAATCTGGGGCTCGGCGGGTGTGGCGGGGGGCGGCGCATGCATCGTGGGGGCTTCTACCGAATCCAGAGTCGGTAGCGTGCGCTGACGCAAATAGGCAAGCAGCGCAGGCGTGAACAAAGCAAACGCACCCAACGCCACCACCAGCGCCGACCAGCGCAGGTACGGCGCATCCATGTTGAGATAGGTCGTCGCTGTGAGCAAGGCATTGTAGGTGTAATGCGCGGTAATCGGGGCAAGAATGCCATATCGCGCTGCTAGCCAACAATACGCCAACCCCACAGGAATCAGTTCCAGCCCGCGCATATACACCGGCTCGGTAGGATAGCCTATATGCAGGAACGCCCACAGCGTGCTGCTCAGCAACGCTGCCACCCAGAACTGCCGCGTTAGGCGCCACAGAACATACAGCGCAATCGCGCGGAACATTAGCTCCTCTTGGATAGCGGGCAGCAGCCCATATAGCAGCGGCTCTACGAAGGGCAACGGCAACACCACGCCGTTCGTGTAAGGCACCGCCAGGGGCGACCACGCGCCCAAGCGGAAGCCGATGAGGTACACCGCGCACAGATAGCCTAGATGAATGCCTGCAAAAGCCAAGCCCACAAACAGGGCGCGCACCGTTTCGCGGGTGGTCCAGAAGCGTGCAGTCGCGAACTTCGCAAACGGCATATTGCCCAGTGGCGTCGCGCGGCTTAGCCACTCACCCACCAGCGCAAACACGAACCACAGAAACCCCTCGAACAACGCAAAAAACAAAATGCCGATTAACCTGCCTGCCAAAAAGGCGGGTTCGGGGCGGGCGGGGTCGTAGCGCGCCCACCACAGCGGATAGGCATTCAGTTGCGCCAACACAATCACCACGACCAACAACAACGCCACACGCGACGCGAAGCCCCATGCCAGCGGCTGGCGGCGAATTACCAACCAAATCGCCAGCCCGACCGCGCCAATCTGCAATAGCATGTAGAGCGTGCCAAACACCACGCCCAAGGCGCGTCGTTGGCTTGCGCGCTGGCGTTGTTCAAACGCCCATTTTTCGGGGGTGTGCAGCCAACGCAAGGTATAGCTGTTCACGCGATCGCCTGCAACCGAGAGGCGCAGGCGCACAGTAGCGGGGTTTGGAGCATCGGCAGGGTATCTTAGCGTCTGATGCTCGTACTCAAAGCCGTAGTCGCGCCGTTGGGGACGTTGCTGCTGGTAGGTATTCACCAACCGCCACTGGCTAAGGTCAAGGCGCAACTGGGTTTGTAGGAACCGTTCGGCAATCACGCGAGCTTGCTCGGGGCGCAGTTGGGCGCCCACAGCCTCTTCGGGCAATGTGTAGCCCGCTGCCACCACTTCCCCGCTGGGCGCAACCGATGCCCAATACCGCATACGCTCGCCCTCACGCTGCCATCTGCACGCGAAATACCACACCGATACGTCGTCACGCATCACTTGGTTGGCTTGGCTTAGCCCCAACGTCTTCTCCAAGTAGCGTTTGGCGTTCTCATCCCAATCGAACTGCACGGTGTGGCGCCAGTCGGCAAGGTTCAAATCGGGCTGAAGCTGGCGCAACGCCTGCTCACCCCTTTGCAATGCCTCACGGGGGGTAATCCGTAAGTCCACACTTGCCTCTGGAAACACGCGCGGATATGCCAGCCAAAAGTAGGCTGCTCCCAAAACGCCCACGCTTAGCCATCCCAACAGCGCGATTCGGTACATACTTATATTTTGACCCAAGTTGCAACTCACCGTCCTAAGCGGGCACGATTTTTTGCTGCCTTGGAATGACGATGCTCCGATGCAGAATACGCTTACTATTCCGCGCCGTTGGCAAGCAACTGCACACAACCCCCCATCCCAAGCGAAGCAAGGAATCTCAGACGAACCTACGTCGAGCCCCCTCGCTCCGCTCGGGGAGACAATCTATTTTCGCAGCCATAAGCATTGTCATTCCAGGCTGTAGGCGAGGCACTTCCTTTTGAAGCAGACGGCCTAACCCGTTCCTATTCTCACCATGCCGACCCGCGTTTGCTTAGCCTGCCTGTTGGTTACCGCTTTTGAAAGAACATCACATACTCGTGCTTGAACACATAGAAGTGATGTTTCAAGGCGCGATAGCGCCACAGACTGTACTGCCCCCGCTTGCCCCGATTCTCCTGAATATCCTTGACGCAGATGCTTTTCAACTTGAAGCCGTTTTGTAGCACACGCTCCATGCAGTAGAAGCCGAGCGGTATCCATTCGCCGCGGGTGTATTTGTCACCGATAACCAGCACCAGAAACCGCTCTTGTGCCAGCAGCGGGGCGAAGTTTTGCACCACGCGCTCAAACGCTGCAAGGAACGCCTTCTCATCAGGGGCGTTGGAGAGGTCTTCGGGGGCATCACTGAAGCGGATGATATCATGGTAGGGCGGGTGTAAGATGAGCAAGTGGGCACAGTCGTAGCCCCACTGTTGCATCAGGGCGTGCACGCGCGCGCGTGTGCTTGGGTGTGTGCTATCGCCCAGCAGTACCTCCACAGGCGCCTCAGGGGCTTGATGCGCTTGTGTGAGGCGTTGGCGAGTTTGTTCCACACAGTGCGGTTGGAGGTCTATTCCGATGGCGGCGCGCCCCAGCCGTGCGGCTTCAATCAGCGTGGTGCCCAGCCCCACAAACGGGTCAATCACCAACTCGCCGCGCTTGGTGAAACGCCGCATCGCTTGGTAAGGGATCTGCGGCACAAAGTTGCCCCAGTAGTCGGCGCTATGGCCATCTCCCTGTAGGCGTTTGCCTAGCAGCCACAGGCTGTCAGTGATGATATCGTCGTAGGTGTCCCACGCAGAGAGGTCCAGGTCATTGAGCGACTTTTGAGGGCGCGTTGGGGTTCGCATCATTGGGCTCCTACGAAGGGTCTAGACCGCCACCTCTTCGGGCGCGTCGGTTGGCTCGCTTTCCAACGGCTCTTCAAGGCGGTAGTTGCATTCGGCGTTGCTGCAGGTAATCAGGCGCATACCCGCGCGCTTTTGTACCTTCTCCACAAGCGGTGCGCCGCATTGTGGGCACAATTCACCTGTGGGTTTATCCCAGGTGAGCAGTTGGCACTCGCGGTTAGTGCAATCGTAGTAGACGCGCCCTTTTTTGGATTTGCGCTGCACCACCTCGCCGATGCCACACAGCGGACAGCGGATGCCTGTCGCCCCTGCAGGCAGCGTCGTTTTGCACTCCGGATAGCGTGAGCACGCTAAAAACTCCCCGTAGCGTCCACTGCGCAACACCATCGGCGCCCCGCAGGTCGGGCAGGTGCGCTCGGTGGGCACTACAGGAATTTGCACGCGCTCCTCGCTGTTCAGCGCGGCGTCCATCTGCTGGCGAAACGGCTGGTAAAACTCGCGCACTACCTGCACCCAGTCGGCTTTGCCTTCCTCGATTTCGTCTAGCTCTTCTTCCATGTGAGCTGTGAACGGCACATCGAACAAGTCGGGGAAATACTTCACGAGGTAGTCGTTGACCGCTTCACCCAGCGGGGTGGGCTTGAACGCGCGGTTCTCCAGCACCACATAGCCTCGCTCTTGGATTGTAGAAAGAATAGTGGCGTAGGTGCTGGGGCGTCCGATGCCGTATTGTTCCAGCGTCTTGACCAAAGTGGCTTCGGTGTAGCGGGGTGGAGGCTGCGTGAAGTGCTGTGACGGCGTGAGCTGGATAAGATCCAGCAATTCGCCCTGCTGCAGCGAGGGCAAGGGCGGCAGTTCCTCTTCGTCGCGCTCGGTGGTATCCTTACCCTCTTTGTAAAGGCTGAGGAACCCCTCAAACAGCACCACCGTGCCCGATGCACGGAACAGATACTCTTTAGCACGGATGTTCACACTGGTGATTTCCATCTGTGCATCTGCCATTTGGCTTGCCACGAATCGTTTCCAAATAAGTTCGTAAAGGCGGTACTGCTCGGGCGTGAGGTAGGGGCGCACCGATTCGGGCGTGCGGTTCACATCCGTGGGGCGGATGGCTTCGTGCGCGTCCTGGGCGGTGCTGCGCGTTTTATGTTGGCGTGGCTTTTCGGGCAGGTACTCAGGCGCATAGTGGGCTTGGATAAACTCGCGCGCCATTTGCAACGCTTCATCCGACAGGCGCACGGAGTCAGTGCGCATGTAGGTAATCAAGCCGACGGAGCCTTCCTCGCCCAGCTCCACGCCCTCGTAGAGTTGTTGCGCGATTTGCATCGTGCGCTTTGCCGAGAAGCCGAGCTTGCGCGAGGCTTCCTGTTGCAGCGTGCTAGTGATGAACGGGGGTGGCGGGGTGCGCTTGCGCTGGCGCTTTTCCACCGATTCCACAATGTAGGTGGCGCCTTGCAGCTCGTTCAACACCGCTTGGGCGTCGGCTTCGGTTTTGAGTTCGAGTTTGGTATCGCCTTTGGCGCGCAACTCCGCTTCAAAGGGGAAGAACTCTTTCTTGGGCGTGAGTGTGGCGGTGATCTTCCAATACTCTTCGGGCACGAAGGCGCGGATTTCGCGTTCGCGTTCCACAATCAGGCGCACTGCGACGGTTTGCACGCGCCCCGCGCTGAGGGGTTTGCGACCGCCGCGCGTCTTGCGCCACAGTAGGGGGCTGACTTCATAGCCCACCAGCCGATCCAGCACCCGCCGTGCCTGCTGCGCGTTCACGCGGTGCATATCAATCGCACGCGGCTGCTGCAGTGCGCGGAGCACTGCATTCGCGGTAATCTCGTTGAACTCAATCCGTTGGGCGTTTTGCAGGTTTAGTGCCTGCTGAATGTGCCAGGCGATTGCTTCACCCTCACGGTCAGGGTCGGTGGCTAAGTAAACCACGGGTGCACCCTGCACCACGGTTTGCAGGCGTTTGAGCACCTCACGCCGTTCCGGCAAGGGCGTGTAGGTGGGTTTGAAATCATTCTCCACATCCACACCGAGCTGCGACTTAGGCAAGTCGCGCACATGCCCCATCGAGGCTTCGATCGTGTAGGCGTTGCCTAAGATTTTGGCTAAGGTGCGCGTCTTGGCAGGCGATTCCACAATGATGACGGGTTTGCCCGAAGGCGTTGGCGTCGCCTGCGTGCGTGCCTTCGAGCGCGTCTGCTTCGCTGTGCGGGTGCTGCGCTTACTGGAGCGTCGTGTCGTTGCCATAGCGATTTGCCCTTGCGTAGGCAAGCAATTTACCTCACACCGCACTGCGATTTCAAGAGGGGTATCATGAAAGCGCGAGGTGCTCAAGTGCAAGCAGTATTGTTGGCTCTGCGGAAAGCTATCCGATTGGAGAGCGTGGCATTCCTGAGCGGGATTCTTGCTACAGGATGTGCTCAGCCTCAGTTTGAGGAGTTTCAAGGCAGCTTCGACGCGCAACTGGGCTGGAGCTGGCAAGTTATCGGCAACAATCCCGCGAACACCTTCAGCGCAACCCAAGTGAGTTTTACCAACGAGGAGCTCCGTATCGTCGCCCAGCGCGGTACTTTGTACCAGAACAATAACAACATCCGAAACCTGCCGAACTTGTATGTGCATAGGTTGCGTGGGGCATGGCGCATCGAGACGCGTGTACGCCTCCAGCGTAATGGACTATCCAATGCCTATCTGCAAGCAGGCATTGTTTTCTTGCGCGATGCAGATAATTACTTCAACCTGCACTTGGTATATCTCCCTGAGCGGAGCCATTGGCTTTCGGTGAGCGGGGGGCACGAGCAGAACGGGGTCTATCAGTGGGCGGGGCTAAGCGGTATCGTGTGGAACCCTGTTGAAAGCACCAGTGCGCGGCTACTAATTCGCTACGAACCTGATACGGGCTTGGTGCGCTTTTTCTATGACCGCGAGGACGGCGCGCACTGGCGTGAAATGAGCGGCTCCCCACGCCCGCTAAGCGAATTTCCTTCGCTTCAAGCAGTGGCAACGCAGGGCGGCTACATCGGACTGTATGTAGACACTGCTGGAGGCACAGGTACACCTGCCCCTGTGGCAGCGTTTGATTACTTGTACATCCTCAACGATTACAACCTTGCCGATGTGAACAAAGATGGTGTCGTCAACGATGCGGACTTGCTGATGGTGCTGTTCAGCTTCGGAATTCAGACCTGCAACCAGCCTGCTGATGTAAATGGGGATGGCGTCGTCAACGACGCTGACTTACTAACTGTGTTGTTTGTCTTCGGCGAACGATAAAACACAAAACGAACGCCCCCGACTATCGGGGGCGCAGGCACAACTTTGGCTGAGGAGGTACACGACACTCTATGCGGTCTGCAGCGCAACCCTGACCTTCCTATGAGGTTTCTACTTATGAAGACTCCGAAACCGCTTAGAAACGGACAAGTTTTTGATTCACTCCAGCTCCACGAGAAGCGCCCTGCCCGTATGATAGAGTTCGGCACGCTTGCATACCTCGTTGTTGATTTTCTCTGTTGAAAAGACCACATCTAAGCATTTCGCGAACCACTCTGCTGCCTTTACTTCGGGCGCTGGCTGGTGAGGGATGCCAAGATGCTCTAACGCTTCAGCAAACTGCCGCCAATCTTGCGCCTTGCGTAATTCCACCCACAAAATTCTTGCTTGCGTCAACTGTTGTTTCATCGTTTCGGATATCGTGTCTGCCACGAAAATCGCCGCCTCACGCGCCAGTGACGCATCGGCACTCTCTAGATTTCCCTTACCCAACAGGTTGACCTGGCAGCGATGTGGTTTTCCTTGATCGCAAATAAACAGAAATCCGTTTCTCGCACAGAGGTGGGGGCACGGCTCTGGTTAGTATTTGTAGCCCACGCGTCGCCACACACTATCAAGTTTTTCAAGGCATCGGGGCTGTGCGGATGGGGCTGGCTTGGGGGTTCTCGCTTACCTCTGGTCAGTGCGCGATCTACAGCAGCGCGAACCAACTCGTTCGGATGCTCACGCAGAGGCTGAAGCAACGGGTAGTTCTGCTCCCCAAAGCAGAGCGAAACAACTCGTTCGGATGCTCACGCAGAGGCTGAAGCAACGGGTAGTTTTGTTCCCCAAAGCAGAGCGAAGCACGCACGGCTTGCAAAACCACTTTCGGGTTAGGGTTTTGCAGACATTCAGCAAGCAGA